>DBMI01000006.1 GCA_002298165.1 Desulfarculales bacterium UBA702 | reverse complement strand
TGCTCAAATGGAATTTCGTTCTATTTCCAGGCATTTCCTTTCCTTCCACGATGTTGGAAATACCTGTGAAGCGGGAGAAAATGTAGGGTGGGCACAGGTTTTGTCGTGCCCACCATTCAATTCCGAGTAGCATTTGGTGGGCACGAAACCCCTGTGCCCACCCTACATTGATGCGCAATATCTGCTGTAATTCCATGCACCTGGGTTCGGCTTTTGCCATAATGATGTTTTTGCTTAACGGCTGTCTTTGGGTGTTTTCATTTGGGCAACAGCCCGTCACGATTGCTCTTTCCCGTTACTCAGACGATTACATACTTCTTTATAGTGTAGACCACCTCATCCGGATCGTCCATCAGTGTGAGAAAATCGAGGTCCTGGGGTGAGATATACCCGCCACGGAGCAGGTTGTCCTTTATCCAGTCGATTAAACCGCCCCAGAAATCCCTGCCCACGAGTATGACCGGAAAGGGCTTTATGCGCCTGGTCTGGATCAGGGTTAGCGCTTCGAAAACCTCATCCATCGTTCCAAAACCACCAGGCATGCCGATATACGCCTGAGCGTATTTTATGAACATTACCTTTCGCACGAAGAAGTACTGGAAATCGAGCCGAAGGTTTGCATAGGGATTTGGGTTCTGCTCCAGTGGCAGCTCTATATTCAGCCCAACTGATTTGGCCCCGCCCTCCTTTGCTCCCTTGTTCCCGGCTTCCATTACGCCGGGTCCGCCTCCGGTTATGATGTGGTAGCCGGCTTCGGCCAGTTTTCTCGCGATTATAACAGTCTTCTCGTAAGTCTCCTCGCCGGGTTTGACACGGGCGGACCCGAAAATGGATACAGCCGGATATAGGTCGCCAAGGAGTTCAAAGCCGTCAACGAACTCTGCCAGGATCTTGAAAAGACGCCACGAGTCGCCCATGGTCATGGCGTCGATGACATATTGTCTTTCCGGCCCGTGGGAATTTCTTCTGTGGGTAAAACCGTGATTTTCCTGAGACATTTCAACTACTCCGTTGAGGCCCCTTGAGACCTTTTCCCGGGCCATTTAGAAAAATTGCCCGTCTCCGATTTCCACACGTTTAATGGCATTTACGGGCGAGCCTTTCCCGCCCCGCCTCGCGCGGAAGTAGAAATTATTTGCGGCAAAAATGCCGAAAGTTGCGAATTAAGCTGTCCCTATTTATATATTCGACAGAATGCGGAATTATATTAACCAGTCGTAAGTAGAACAAGTACGACTTTGCGCAATCCACATAATCGAGCTGAAAAGGTGAAGGAATTTCGGGAGAAATAGTGTTTGAAGGGTCAGCATTAATAATGCTATTTTCGTCCGGCAAAATAGTTCAAGGAATTTTCGATGCCGGGCTTTCTCGACGTGAAAGGGCAGGCCTTGGGCATAAGGAGGAGTTGATGGATATGAAAGAGTTCGTGAAGGCAGCCGTGCGAAAGGTGGGCCAGAAGGTTCGGGACGGCGCTCTGGACCCGCGCGAAGAAGGCTACGGAGATTCCGAGGAGATGCTTCTGGACTGGGTTTGGATCGAGCTTAAGGAAGAATCCCCGGACAAGGATGCCGTCCTGAATATGGACCTTGACGACCTCTACGAAATCATAGAAAGCTACGCCGATCTCTACGAGGACTATCAGATATTGCTTGAATCGCTTAAAAGTTGAAAGATTCGACTCAAAGAAATTAAGGCACATTATAATAAGAGAGCGCTCCGGTTGAGAGCGCTCTTTTATTTTGAGGTCGATATCAGAAAAATTCCGCTTTGTGCCAGAAGATTGGGCAGGATATTTACCCTTCCGCGCTCGTTCAGAAATTCCCTGCGCTCAACCGTTATCCCGGAATTGCCGCAGTAACTGAGAAAATCAGAAATACTCAAAAAATGCAGGTTGGGACTTTCGTACCATGTGAAGGGGAGGGACTCCGTTACGGGGGCTTTCCCAAGTATCGAAAGTTGAATTCGGGCTTTCAGGAAAGCAAAATTTGGAAAACCCACGATAACTTTTTTGCCGACTCTCAGTGAGTCATCAAGCACGGTCTTGAGGTGGCGAACCTGCTGGAGTGTCTGATTCAAAATAACGTAGTCGAACGACTGGTCCATGTAATCGGTCAGGCCGCTGTCAAGGTTGCCATGAATCACATTCAGGCCCTTTTCGACGCACCTGTAGATTGCCTGCTCGTCTATCTCGATGCCTTGGCCCCGCACAGATTTCTCACGGATAAGCATATAGAGCAACTCGCCGGTCCCGCACCCAAGGTCGAGGACCGACGCATTCGGTTGGACCATATCGAGGATGATCCTGTGATCGGGGCTTACAGATTCATTCGCCATTTTGCTCCAGTACCGAGTAGCCGTTGAAAACCTTTTTCAAAAAATGTTTAACCAGGCAGGTCTGCTCCTCGATTTCGAGCAGGAAGGCATCGTGGCCGTAGGTGGAGTCGACTTCGCAATAAGTTGTTTCGAGACCACGCATTTTGCACGCCCTGACGATTTCCTGGGCTTGATATGCCGGGTAGAGCCAGTCGGACTTGAATGCAATCACCATTATCTTCGCATTGACGCCTTTGAAAAGCTCCCCAAGAGGCCTCTGCCCCGCAGGATCAAAATCATCGATTGCTTTAGTGATGTAGAGATAGGAATTTGCATCGAACCTTTTGACGAAATTCTCCCCGTGGTATTGCAGATATCCCTCGACTTCGTAGCCGGGGGTGAATTTCAGGGGCTGTGTCTCCTGTTTCCTGGTGCGGCCGAATTTGCGGGTCATCGAGGTATCGCTCATATACGTTATATGCCCCACCATGCGCGCAACAGAGAGGCCTCGGGCGGGTAGAGGGAAGCCGTAGTAATTTCCCGACTTCCAATGGGGGTCGGCCATAATCGCCTGCCGTCCGACTTCGTTGAAAGCGATCTGCTGGGGCGAATGCTTGAGCGCGGTCGAAATTGGAATGGCACTGCGTATCCTGTCGGGATGGTTTATGAGCCACGCGAGAACCTGCATCCCTCCCATGGATCCGCCGGCAACGGTTAACAGCTTTTCTATACCGAAATTGTCAATAAGTAGCGCCTGGCAATTTACCATGTCGCCAACCGAGATAATCGGAAAATCCAGTGCGTAGGGTTTATCATTTTCTGGATTGGTAGAACATGGTCCAGTGGACCCCTTGCAGCCGCCAAGCACGTTTGAGCAAATAACGAAATATTTTTCCGTATCAAAGGCCCTGCCGGGTCCGATCATCTCGTCCCACCAGCCTGGCTTTTTCGATCCCTTGTGATAGCCCGCGGCGTGAGCGTCACCCGTAAGGGCGTGGGTGATGAGGATTGCGTTTGTTTTTTCCTGGTTCAAGCGCCCGTATGTCTCGTAAGCCAGGGTAACGGAATTAAGCTTCTCGCCGCTTTCCAGTATAAATCCGCCCGGTGGCGTAAAGGTGGCGTACTGCGTTGCAACTATTCCGATACCCTTTTGCGAAACCATTCGTGCACTCCGATAAAGCGAAGGTTCGGTTGAGGCAGCGAAACCCAACAAACGAACCTGCCGGGCTGGGAATTCGGGACAATGATTGGTCGGATTTTCGCTTACGCTCAATCCAATCTACATAACCCCAATTCCGCAACCCGGCACGAGAATTTTTATTTAAGGCAACGCGCAACCATAACAGATGACCCGCAACCCGACTATTCCTTAAAAAGCCACGTGGTAAGATACCTCTCACCTGTGTCGGGCAGAACGGCAACGATCAGCTTACCGGCGTTTTCAGGTCTGGCGGCTACTTTAAGTGCAGCCCAGGCAGCGGCCCCGGAAGAAATTCCAACGAGAATGCCTTCAAGTTTAGCCAGAAGGCGGGCCGTTGTGCCGGCGTCATCATCTTTTACCCGGATGATCTCGTCAATAACCTCCCGGTTCAGGACCTGGGGGACAAATCCGGCGCCTATACCCTGGATTTTGTGCGGGCCGGGCTTCCCACCGGAAAGCACCGGCGAGGTCTCGGGCTCGACCGCTACAATCTGGAAGCTCTTCTTGCGCTCCTTTATAACCTCGCCAACACCCGTTATGGTGCCCCCGGTGCCTATACCCGCCACGAGGATGTCGACTTCTCCGTCCGTGTCCTTCCAGATCTCCTCGGCCGTGGTCAGGCGGTGTATTTTCGGATTGGCCGGGTTGTTGAATTGCTGCAGGATTATAGCGCCCGGGATTTCCCGCGAGAGTTCCTCGGCTTTCCTGATCGCGCCGGGCATTCCCTCGGGACCTGGAGTGAGCACCAGTTCGGCGCCCAGGATCGCCAGGAGCTGACGCCGCTCCGCGCTCATCGTTTCGGGCATTGTAAGTATCAGCCTGTAGCCCTTTGATGCGGCCACGAATGCCAGTGCTATTCCGGTATTACCGCTCGTAGGCTCGATTATTACCGATCCCTGACCGAGAAGGCCCTTTTTTTCGGCGTCTTCGATCATCGAGACTCCGATTCGGTCCTTCACGCTTGACAGCGGGTTGAACGATTCCAGCTTAACCGCAACAGTCGCGTCGATTCCTTCGGCAATCCTGTTTAACTTCACCAGTGGAGTGTTTCCGATAGTCTTGGTTATGTCGCTATAGATTTTTGACATGACTCGCCTCGCTTGCTTTTTCAAGTGCCTGTCCGATATCTGCAATTATGTCATCGACCTTTTCTATACCGATGGAGAGCCTTATGTAGTCCTCGGTAACACCGGTCGCTTCCTGCTCTTCGCGCGTGAGTTGCTGGTGCGTGGTCGAAGCCGGATGAATGACCAGGCTCTTGGCGTCTCCTATATTTGCAAGGTGAGACAGGAGTTTAACAGAGTCAATGAACTTCCTGCCGGCCTCCAGGCCACCCTTTATCCCAAAACCGACAAGCGCACCGAAGTGTCCGCCCATGTATTTTTTGGCAATGGGATGATTTGGATCGTCCTCAAGTCCCGGGTAGATAACCCATGCTACGCCTGGATGATTTTTCAGATACTTTGCCACTGCAAGGGCATTTTCCGAATGCCTTTGTTGCCGTAGGGGCAGTGTTTCAAGTCCCTGAAGGAACAGGAATGAATTAAACGGACTCAGCGCCGGTCCGAGATCACGAAGCAGTTGCACGCGTGTTTTTATAATGAATGCAATGTTGCCCATCCCAGGAAAATCTCCGAAGACCTCCCAGAACTTCAGCCCATGATAGCTCGGGTCCGGTTCGGTGAATTCAGGGAAGTTGCCGTTTCCCCAGTTAAATTTCCCGCCATCGACGATGAGGCCGCCAATGGAGGTACCATGTCCGCCAATAAACTTGGTGGCAGAGGTAGCCAGGATATCGGCGCCGTAATCGAAAGGCCGCACAAGGCCTACGCCGATTGTGTTATCCACTACCAGCGGTACACCGGCATTGTGTGCTATTTCGGCAATAACTTCAAAGTCGGGTACATTCAGCTTGGGATTGCCGATGGTTTCCGCGAAAACCGCCCTCGTCTTCGGCGTGATGGCCCTTTTGAAAGCTTCCGGGTCCGTGGATTTCGCGAACCGGACTGTCCGGCCAAGCTTTGGAAAAGTGTAATGGAAAAGCTGGTATGTGCCACCGTAGAGATTGTCGGCGCTGACCAATTCGTCACCGGGGCGGGTTATCGCCAGCAGGGCAAGAGTTGCCGCCGCCTGGCCGCTTGCTACGGCAAGCGCTCCGCTCCCCCCCTCTAGCATTGCTATTCTTTGTTCCAGCACGTCCGACGTAGGATTCATAATCCGGGTGTAAATATTTCCGAATTCCTTCAGGGCAAAAAGGTTGGCGGCATGCGCCGAATCCCTGAACACGTATGAAGTGGTCTGGTAGATCGGAACAGCCCTCGACCCGGTCGTCGGATCCGGAACCTGCCCCCCGTGTAGGGCAACTGTTTCGAGCCCCCAATTATCATTCGGTTTCATAAAAAGACTCCTTTTGTATTTCCCGGTTCCTTGACTTCTGAACCAAACTTCATTTGCTGCGAGGGAGCTAAATGCCCTCGCCATTTTCGAGAATCCAGACCTCGTCGAAGCGCCTCTTTTCCGTTTTGGTTATATCGATCTGAACTATCCTTGAATTGTAGATGGACACAATCACGGTGCCATCTTCAATGCCGTGAATTTTATCAGAAAGATCCTTTATGATTGCATCGTTTACGATGTTCTTCCCGCTCATCCCATGGAACCTTTCTCCGGTCGCTATGACCGGATCGAATCGAATCCGCAAAAGGTCCGAGCCGCCAGGCTTCAAATCAGATGCTGTACGATGGTACCTCTTCCCGCTGCTTCTGTTTCTCGGCCATCGATGCGATCGTGGTGGATGCGAGCGCATCCAGCATCTTCGTTCCGACCTCGGACCAGACATCCCGTACCAGGCAATCCGTCGAGCGGCTACACACCTCCGGTTGCCCCGCGCATTCGACCAGGTGCATAGGACCTTCCAGCACGAGCAGGATATCTTTTAGCGTGATCTCCCGGGGATCTCTTCCCAGAACGTATCCTCCCTGGGAGCCGCGAACCGAGTTGATAAGCCCGGAACTCCTGAGCGGGGGGATGAGGTTGGAAAGATATTTTTCCGAGATTTCCTGCCGCGCCGCTATGTCCTTGAGTGAAACGGGCCCGTTACCCCCGTTCAGAGCGAGGTCGAACATCAGCCTCACGCCGTATCGTCCTCTAGTGGATAGTTTCATTTGGTTCCGCCTTCCCTAAAAGCACAATTCCCATCAATTTAGTGGGAAATTATCACCCCACAAATTCAACTGTCAACATTTTTTTCTACTTTCGAGTTGCGGGTTGCCTACAGCCTTCATCCTCTATCCTCCATTTCCCGTCTTGATTATACTACCGCACAAAGGGGGGCGGCGGACCGCCAACTCGTAGAGGAGCATCTCATGGAAGCATCTTATATCAGGGCGTATCGTGAGGGGCGGCTTCAGGAGGCATTAAGGCGTGCTGCGCTTTGGATGAGAAAGTGCACACTATGCCCGCGGCATTGCAGGGTCAACCGCATGGCTGACGAAAGGGGTTTTTGCCGGACGGGGCGCAAAGCGATAGTGGCGAGCTACGGCGCTCATTTCGGAGAAGAGAGGCCGCTTGTGGGCCGAAATGGGTCCGGCACGATTTTCTTTTCGCACTGCAATCTTTTCTGCGTTTTTTGTCAAAATGATGACATAAGCCATAAAGGCGCTGGTAGTTCGATGGGACCCGAGGAGATAGCCTCGATTATGCTCTCGCTCCAGCAAAGGGGCTGCCACAATATAAATTTCGTGACTCCAACCCATGTGATCCATGCCATACTCGAGGCGCTTTTAATTGCGGTCGAAGCAGGACTTAGCATTCCGCTGGTTTATAATTGCGGGGGATACGAAAGCGTGGCAGCGCTAAAGCTATTACACGGAGTTGTCGATATTTATATGCCGGACTTTAAATTCTGGAATGTCGAAGCCGCCGGCGAGCTTATAAATGCCCCCGATTACCCGGAAAGAGCACGTGCCGGCCTGAAGGAAATGCACCGGCAGGTGGGGGACTTGGTGCTGGACCGCGCCGGAGTAGCGCGGCGGGGGCTTCTTGTGCGTCATCTCGTAATGCCCGAGGGTCTTGCGGGTACCAGTGGAGTGATGGCTTTCCTGGCAAGTGAGATATCGGCCGGCACCTATGTCAATGTCATGGACCAGTATCATCCTTGTGGGAGGGCATCTAAATACCACCGAATAGACCGCCGGATTACGATTGAGGAATTTAGGGCCTCAATTGAGGCCGCATTGCGGGCCGGGTTGACTCGCCTCGACGACCGGCAGTGCTACTGGAATCGGTCGGAGCTTTGAGGAGTGACTGGCCGGCAAGCTCGGAATAGTTATTGCATATCATTTGAATAATTTAAGCGAATTCCGGCGCGGTTTCGAATTTTCGCATCGGATAGATCGAAACTAAGAGGAGTCCATGGCCCGAATTGATGCATTCTTCAAGCTGGTAAACGAGCAAAAAGCATCGGACCTCCACCTCGTATCCGGGCAGCAGCCGGTGCTGAGGGTTCGAGGCGATCTCGAGCGTATCAAGTACCGTGTACTCGATGATGACGAACTCCGGTCGATGCTCTACGAGATAACTCCGGAAGAGAAAATAAAGACATTCGAGGAAACCGGAGATCTCGATTTCGCATACGAAATCCCGGGTCTTGCCCGATACAGGGCAAATTTTTTCATGCAAAAGAACGGGATAGGGGCAGTTTTCCGCGAAATCCCCAGCGAAATACTGTCTGTGGAGCAGCTGGGCCTTCCGGCGGTGGTTAGCCGGCTGGCGCTCCTTCCCCGTGGAATGGTCGTCGTTACCGGCCCAACCGGCAGCGGCAAATCGACAACACTTGCCGCAATAGTCGATGAGGCGAACCGCAAGCGAAAAGACCACATCATCACTATCGAAGACCCCATCGAGTTCGTTCATCAGAGCAAGAGCTGCATAGTAAACCACCGCGAGGTGAGCACGCACACCAGAAATTTTTCTTCCGCTCTTCGGGCCGCTCTTCGCGAAGACCCGGACATCATCCTGGTGGGCGAAATGCGGGACATCGAAACCATAAGGCTTGCAATAGAGGCCGCCGCGACGGGCCATCTCGTTTTCTCCACTCTCCACACGACGAGCGCGGCAAAGACCGTCGACCGTATGATCGAGGTCTTTCCTGTGGGCGAGCAGCCCCAGATCCGTTCGACACTTGCCGATGGTATCAGGGCCGTTGTCTCGCAGGCGCTCTTTAAGAGAGTCGACGTTAAAGGCCGGGTAGCGGTACTCGAAATACTCATTGCAACCCATGCCGTACGCGCCATGATACGGGAGGCCAAGACCCATCAGATCCCCTCGGCACTCCAGACGGGCAAAAAATACGGCATGCAGACCCTCGATGACGCAATAGCCACTCTGCTGAAAGCAGGGAAAATAAGTCCCACCGAAGCTTACATGAAGTGCGTCGATAAGGATAAATTCCGGGCCTACTTAACCGAAGCCCCGGATGATTTCACCGAGATGTAGGTTATTGGTCCTGATTTAAACCATAGAGTTTCGCGCCAATTGAAAGGAATTGCCGATGAGACGGGCAGAGCTGGATGCACTTCTCACCCGGATACTGGATGAGAGTCCAAAGGCCTCCGATATCAATTTCACGGTGGGCAAGCCTCCACAGGTCGAACTGGACGGGCTTTTGAAACCTGTCTGCATGGATTTCGGAATACAGAAACTAACGCCGTTCCATACCGAGACCATTGCATTGAATATGGTGGGAAACGACCGGCGCGGAATCGGTCAACTTCTGAGCCACGGCTCGTGCGATATTTCCTACCATCTGCCAGGGCGTGCCCGCTTTCGCGTAAATGTCTTCTCACAGCGCGGGACTTACTCGATTGCAATGCGCCAGTTGCCCACCAAAATCCCGACAATCGAGGAACTGAATCACCCGCCCGTTCTAAAGCAGATAGCCGATGATAAGTTCGGTATCGTGTTCGTGACAGGGGCAACCGGCAGCGGTAAGTCTACCACTCTTGCTTCTGTGCTCAACGAAATCAACCTGCGTCATCCTTATCACATCGTTACCCTTGAAGATCCTGTCGAGTTCGTCCATCCGCAACTGAAGGCCACCTTCAATCAGCGTGAACTGGGCCTTGATTTTGATAACTTCGCAAACGGACTTCGAGCAGCCCTGCGCCAGGCACCAAAGGTGATCCTGGTGGGCGAAATGCGCGACCGCGAGACGGTCGAAATCGGCCTTAGCGCCGCTGAAACCGGCCACCTTGTGGTGACGACTCTGCACACCATGGATGCCGCTCAGAGCATCAACCGCGTGATCGGCATGTTCGAACTCGAAGAGGAGCGTCTGATCCGGATACGCTTGGCTGATACGATGCGCTGGGTCATCTCTCAAAGGCTCCTTCCCAAAATCGGAGGCGGGCGAGTTGCGGCCCTCGAAATAATGGGAACGAACATTCGGGTAAAAGAAGCGATCATGCACGGCGAGTCCGAGGGAAAGACCTTCTATGAAATGATGCAGCAGGCACGCCCGTTCGGCTGGATTACTTTCGACGACTGTATAGTCGACCTGTACCATAAAGGACAGGTTACCGAGGAAACAGCCATGGCTTTCGCATCCAGGCGCGCAGTCGTAAAACGCGGGATTGATTCAATAAAATCAGGACGGGGCGAAAAAACCACCGATATTGAGGGTCTGAAGATAGACCGGGATTACTCCAGAACCTTCTGAAAAGCCGGCGGAGTACAGAGAGCTCCGGCAAAGGGCAAGCCCGCCAAGCGAATCTCGTGGCAGATATACATTCGGCTGTGTTGACGGTGAATCGGAATTCGCCGTGGATGGCCTTCAACGGAAGCGAAACCCGAACCTCCAGTGCTGGAGTGTCGGGTTTCGCTTTTTATATACCGATTTTGGGATTGTTCCCATTGACCGCTCAATCCAACCTGCAAAAAGATAAAAGCCTGTACCCACCTCGCTTTTAAACGGGCAATTGCGGCCGAATAGAGATATACATTCATTTGGTTGAAATGCCTTAACAGGTTAATTGTGTATAATCGGCCCAAAGGGTTATCTGAAATGCTTGTAAAAGATATCGGCGAATTCGGACTGATTGGCCGCATAGCGCAACTGCTGCCCTCGCGCCCGGCGGACGTGGTAGTCGGTATTGGCGATGATGTCGCGGTGCTGAAAACCTCCGGCCCAGATTATCTTCTGGCGACGTGTGATAAACAGGCTGAAGGGGTCCATTTCAAGCTCGGCGCGATAAGTGCCCATCAACTCGGTCGCAGGGCGGTTGCAATAAACGTGAGCGACGTTGCCGCCATGGGCGGCTATCCGCTATGGATGCTCGTCTCTCTTGCAATCACCGAAACCACCCGGACAGCATTCATAGACGAGCTTTACCGCGGGATGGTTGAGCAGGCGGGGCTTGCCGGCGCCTCGATAGTGGGCGGAAATCTTAGCAGGGCCGACTCGGGAATATCGATCGACATAACTCTTCTGGGACACATTGCGCCGCGGCATCTGGTGCTTCGAAGCGGCGCCAGGGTTGGTGATGCAATCCTGGTTACCGGTTTTCCAGGCGAATCCAGAGCCGGATTCGAAATGGTGCTAAACCCGCAAATCCGGGTAAGCGAATCGGCCGGCAGGCGGGTAATGGAAAGACACTTTACGCCCCAGCCCCGTTTGCGCGAGGGACAACTAATTGCGGAATCGGGCCTTGTCCATGCAATGGTCGATGTAAGCGACGGGTTGATGGCGGATCTGGGTCACATCTGCGAAGCAAGCCGGGCGGGAGCCATCGTGGAAACTGGAAGGGTCCCGGTAAGCGAAGCTGTCTCTGAGGTGGCGTATTCCATCAACACAAATGAGGCGCCGGTTCGGGCACTCGATTGGGTCCTTGCCGGGGGCGAAGACTATGAACTCCTGTTTACCGCTTCGTTCGAGGATGTCCCGCGAATCCAAAAAATGTTACTCAATGAGAGCGGCCTTAAGTGCACCCAGATCGGACGGGTCACCGCCGAGGCCGGAACTCTTCGCCTCTCCATGCCGGATGGCACCGAGACCTCTCTTCCCCCCGGCAGAAGGGGATGGGAGCATTTTGGATGAGCGTAGGAAAAATAGGTTGCAGTTTGGAAGAGGAGTTTAGCAGTTCATGAAAATACCACGAGCACTGACCATAGCGGGTTCGGATTCTGGCGGCGGCGCTGGAATCCAGGCCGACCTAAAAACCTTTTCCGCCCTTGGAGTATATGGGATGAGCGCAATCGCGGCCCTCACCTCCCAAAATACCGTCACGGTGAACGGAATCATAGAAATAGCCCCGGAGTTCGTGTCCTCTCAAATCCGTTCGGTGGTACTTGACATTGGGGTAGATGCGGTTAAGACCGGAATGCTCATGAGCAGAGCAACAATCTCGCAGGTGGGCCGCGATTTGAGCGAACTCAAAATCGGCAAGGTCGTCGTTGATCCTGTGATGATTGCAAAAAGCGGCGATAAGCTGCTAAGGTCCGATGCCGTCAATGCAATGGCAGCCGAGCTTTTCCCGCTCGCACTGGTGATAACCCCTAATCTTCACGAGGCCGAGGCACTTACAGGCATGCAGGTCGAAACGCCGGAGCAGATGAGGACGGCGGCAGAGAAACTCTTTCAGCTTGGCCCTAAATATGTGGTCCTCAAAGGGGGACACCTCGCTGGGAATCCAATGGACCTGCTCTTTGACGGCACGAATTTTCGAGAGTATTTGACCGAGCGTCGCGAGACTCCACATACCCATGGCACGGGTTGTACTTTTGCTTCCGCAATTGCGGCATTTCTCGCGCGTGGTTTTTCAGTCGAAGACGCAGTGGCAAGTGCAAAGGAATACATCACGGGGGCTATTTCACTTGGCCTGCCATTAGGCCGGGGGCACGGACCGGTGCACCATTTTCATCAATTCTACAGGTTTAATGAGTAGAGGGGCTTGAAGGCGGGGTATTTACCCGGGGTAAATTCCTGTAGAAAAGGCTCTCGGGTTGGGTCGAGCAGGAGCAAAACCTCACGGAGATTAGTTACAGGTGCTCCCCGCGATGTTTCAAGGAAGCCGGCCAGCTCTCTAACTTCACTCGACCCAATCCATTGAGCAGCAGGCTGAAAAGCCTGCCCCACATGCGGCGCACGGTTTGCCATTAGAATCAGCCTCGCATGTGGGCGGAATTTTCGAAATCCTGCCTCTGAAAGAGGCATCCAGCTTTACTTCTCCCATGCTCTCGATGCGAGCATTTCCTGTATATACTTTAAGTGGACCTGTTCGTCGTGGTAGTTGTGCCCAACCAATTCCCTTATGTTGGGTGATAAATTCATTTCGTAGGCTTCCGCGTATTTCCGGTTAGTAAGCTCTTCATTGTTTCTCATTGCAACGAGCGCTCCTTCGGTACCCAGGAGGCTCTGGATGGCAGTGAAACCCTCGATCAGAAAACCCTTAAGATCAGGCGAGTATTCGGGAGGCACGGCGTCAAGTGCGCGAATAACGGCCGAGAGGTGTTCGACATGCCTCTTGTGGTCGTCGCGGAATCGCGTGAGGCTCACACGAATTCCACCATGACTCACCGACTCTATTGCCTGCTCGTAAGCCCGGATCGCGTCGATGTCCAACTGCGCAAGCGCGCTTAGTACTTCAGCCATGTCGATGATGGTCATTTCCCCGATCCCTTCGCCGCTCTGTTGCTGGTCCCTGGTCGATCCGCCGCCCGCCGCAATCGGAACGTACCCCCTCGGTTCTCCTCCTTGTGGGGGCAGAATACCCAGTGGATCAAACACTTGGAATCCGGCAAATACCCCATTTTGAGTTTCGCGGGAGAGTATTTAGTAAGTCGGGAGATACTGGAGTTCTTTTACGAATTCAGAAATTTAGAGTTTTACGGATGTAGGAAACCGGGATTCAAAGTTCGGTTGTTTTTATTCGGGTTTCTGATAAATTAGGATTAACATTAAAGCCAAGATCGGATTTCCGACGTCTTCCGTCTGTACCTAATGTCCCACCGGGGCGCTGTAAGCGCCAACACCTGGACCCTACACCGTCCCGGTGGTTTTTAGAAGGGACCCAGCTCGTCAGGTGCGATTCATCCTGGCGCTTCATTTTCAGTGGAGCGGAACAACAGGAAAACACGATGACGAACCCGAAACGTGGATTTGAAATCAGCATTCGCGCTCGGATCAGTATCCTGCTCTTAATAACGATCCTCCCCCTCGCTATTCTTTCGGCCTTTCTATATTACGATCATTTCAAAGAGCAGCGGAAAGCCGTAATCCAGGCTGAAATGGAAAGAGCCAGGTCGGTCGGCGACTCCATGCAAACATTCCTTAATAACCTCTCTCGCCAAAGTCTTGCCATCGGTCTCGCCTTGTCCTCTCACGAATTTGAGGAAGAGGGCGCCCGGAGAATTCTACAGGAAAGTCTTGCCGAATACCCTGGCCTTCGCTCCTTCACCTGGATCAGCCCCGAAGGGCTTGTACTGGCATCGACCCGGCCCCAGGCCTTGAACACCGTTAGAAACGACAGGGATTATTTCATCGAAATTTTATCCGGCAAAATGGCCTATATTACCGATTTGCGCCCCTCAAGGCTTAACGGCGAGCCGGTTATGAGCTTTGCGCGCGCTATCCCGGGCAAAGAGGGGGAACTGCTCGGTGTGGTGCAATCAGCTATTTCGCCAAGTGCTCTTTACAACATTCTTGGAATTGACCGGCATGGTAATGCTGGTATGATGATTCTGGACCGCAAGGGCCAAATCGCCGTGGGCCGGCCGGGTCCGGGGTGGATAAAAGATGGCGAAAAGCTCTTCATGGAACATCCCGCCGTCAGGGAAGCCGCTCTTGGTAAGGAGCTGGTCTCTGAAGTGGATTTTGGGCTGAACAACAAAGGCTTTGTTCTTACCCTCTCGCCTGTAGGCTCGACTGGATGGGTTGCCGTTTCAGCCATAAGCGAGGAGGATATCAGGGCGCCGTTCTTGCCTCATATTTACCGAGCCGCGGTTATTTTCCTTCTTTTTACGCTCGGAGTCTTATCTTTCGCATTCGGGGTTTCCCGCACCATTGCCGCGCCGATACAGGAACTTCGAGCCCGCATAGCCTCTATTGTCGATGGCAGAAAAAACCAGCCGCTTATAATCGATGGGCCGCCCGAGATAAGGGATCTTACTGAAGCCTTCAACCAGATGGCCGAAGAGATCCACTTGCGTGAGACCGAGCGATACGAGAATCTTTCCCGGATGCGGTCTCTCCTGGATATTTCAGTTGAGATTCTCAGCGAAATCACAATCAGCGGACTTTTGAAGAAGATAGCCGATGCTTCAAGGACTGTTACAGGATCCAAATATGCCGCCCTGGGCCTGATCGAGGATGGTGCTTTCATAACAGGGACCGTTTCCGCAGTGGAGGGCGCACCGCTTTGCCCGCTTTCGAGCGAATTCCAGCTCCGTAAAGGGGGCGTTTATCTCGAGATACTCAAAACCGGAATG
This sequence comes from Desulfarculales bacterium UBA702, assembly GCA_002298165.1. Classification (GTDB taxonomy): domain Bacteria; phylum Desulfobacterota; class Syntrophobacteria; order Syntrophobacterales; family Syntrophobacteraceae; genus SbD1. The sequence goes on along the minus strand of DBMI01000006.1, from coordinate 45,432 downwards.
GCGATCCGGTATACCGATGCCGAACTGCGCGCCCATTCCCTCTGGAAAGGTCTGCCCGATTGGCATGTACCGCTTCGTGGAATCCTGGGCGCGCCGCTCCTGGATTCCGAGGGCTGTCCCATTGGCCTGGTCATGGCTACAGATCGCAAGGCTGGCGATTTTACTCAGGAAGACGAGGCTGCTCTTACCCAGATTGCTGCTCTGGCCTCTCTCGGACTTCAGCACGTCCAGGCACGTGACAGGGCCGAGAAAAGGGCAGCTGATGCCGAAGAGGGCAGAAGTATACTCGATGCTCTTATGGAAAATATTCCTGAGGCAATAAGTATCGCCACTGCCCCCGATGCTTACATCACTATGGTTAGCAAGTATGGACGTGAGTTGATGGGCCGGCCGAATTCCGTGATCGGCGGGATCGGAATCGAGAAGCACGTCAATTGGAAGATTTTTTACCCCGACGGAGAAACGCAAGTTGCCGGTGACGACCTTCCGCTCAGCAGGGCCGTACAGAGGGGCGAGGTCACTACCGAAGCCGAACTCATCCTAGAAACGGCTACCGGAGAGAGAATCGCGGTCCTGTGCAATGCTGCTCCGATAAAAGACAAGGATGATAATATAACGGGCGGCATTGTCGCATGGCGGGACATAAGGGCCATTAAAGCGGCGCGCGAGCAGCTCCAGAAGGCTTATGACCAGCTTGAGCTTCGGGTAAATGAGCGCACGGCCGAACTGGCGGAGGCCAACATCCAACTGCTCCAGGAGGTCAGCGAACGAAAGAAGGCCGAGGCGGAGAGGGTGCTCTACACCGCAAGGCTCGAGCAAAGCAACAGGGAACTTGACTCATTTGCCGCTGTCGCTTCCCACGATTTGCAGGAACCGCTGCGAAAGATCCAGGCATTCGGTGATAGGCTCGATCAAAAATATCGTGGAAAGCTCGATGAGACTGCACTCGATTACATCAAAAGAATGCAAGCTGCCGCCGGCAGAATGCAGTCAATGGTGAGTTCACTCCTGCATTTCTCCAGGGTGAGCACCGATGTGCGTCCAATGTCGGATACCGACCTGCGCAAAATCCTCAGAAAGATCGTTCAGGACCTCGAGATCAGAATCGAGCAGAAAGGGGCCCGCGTCGAAATCGGAAACCTACCCGTCATAGAGGCCGATCCCGATCAAATGCGCCATCTTTTCCTGAACCTGGTTGGAAACTCTCTCAAATTTAGTGGCAACAAACCCCCTTTTATTCAAATCTCTGCCAACGAAACAGTTCCACCTCAGGGAAAGGATTTTGGCTCGCCCTGGTATGATATAATCGTGGAAGACAATGGGATCGGATTTCAGGAAGAATACCTGGAAAAGATTTTTGTACTTTTCCAGAGACTGCACGGCCGTAGCGCCTATGAAGGATCGGGCGTCGGACTGGCCATATGCAAGAAGGTAGTCGAGCATCACAATGGAGTGATCTCGGCAAGAAGTGAACCAGGGAAGGGAACAAGATTTATTATATCCCTTCCGCGCAGGCAGCCCGCCCAGGCCTGGAATGCGGACGTTTAATGGTTGTCGATGGATTGCAGTGGGAATCGCTTGCCACTAACGATACTCGTGAATATAGATAGATTCCGTCTGGAGCTCAAGAAGCTGATTAACTAAAGCTGATCAATATTGCATAGCTTCACCTGGGCTATTTGCTCAAGGCATCGCCCAAAAGCTGGCCAGCGTGAGACTGGCGGAGCGCCATAGATTAAGCGAGCGAATCTAATTAATAGAATAGAGAAGTTGAATTAAGAACCTGCGATTACGGCGTTCATCATCGGTTGAGGTACGGAAAGCTGTGCCCCTCCCGGAATGAGCGGCTTTTTGAAAGGTAGCTTGATGTCAGACCCATTAAAGATGCTGTTAATCGACGACGATGATGAAGACTTCCTCATCATCTCCGAAATGCTCTCGGAAATAAGCGGCCAGGAATTCAATCTGGAATGGGTGAGTACCTATGAAAGCGGCCTTGAGGCCATCCGCCGGGGGGAGCACGATGTCTATTTGCTCGATTACCTGCTGGGCGCCAGAAACGGACTGGAGCTTCTGCAAGAAGCAATAGCAATGGATTGCCGCGCGCCGATTATATTTCTCACCGCATACGGCAACTACGACATAGACCTGCGTGCAATGCAAAGCGGCGCATCCGACTATCTGGTTAAAGGCGAATTCACCGCCCTCCTTCTGGAGCGCTCGATACGTTACTCAGTGAAAAGCAAGAGCGTTGAGGAGGAATTAAAACAGCACAGGCACCACCTCGAAGAACTGGTAAAGGAGCGTACTCTTCAGCATGCCGAGGCGCGTGCAGACGCCGAGCGGCGAGCGATGGAAGCCGAGGAACGCAAGGCAATCCTAGACGCGCTCCTCGAACATATTCCCGAAGGGATAGTCATTGTAGATTCACCCGGCATGAAGATTCAGGCTCTCAGCAGGTATGCGCTCGAAATGATGGGGGCCTCGCGCAAGGAAATCGAAGGCAGGGTACTCTCAGAATATGAAACAGCGGCCATGCGGCCCGGCCATAAGGAGATTGTCCATTTCAGTGAACTGCCAATCTCGCGGGCCGTCACTCAGGGTCGTAACATATCCAATGAAGAATGGTGCTTTAAGGGTCAGGACGAGACTAAAGTCCCGATCCTTATCAGCGCCGGACCCATTCTTGATCAAAACGGCCACGTGACCGGCGCGGTAGCGGCCTGGAGGGACATAAGCGAGCTGAAGAAAATACAGCAGGAGCTTCAGCAGGCAAGGGATGAGCTTGAGCTTCGAGTCTATCAGCGCACTCTCGAACTTGCAGAGACAATGGATGAGCTCAAGATGTCCGAGGGACGTCTCAAGGTTCTGGCCGCACAGCTCATCCGTGCCCAGGAAGACGAACGAAAAAGGATTGCCAGAGAGATGCACGACAGCATCGGATCGTCTCTCACTGCGGTCAAATTCTGCCTGGAAAGCGCCGCTGAAAAGATTAGAGCCGGGTCAGCCGACCCCGAACTGCTTACCCAGCTTTCTTCGGTACTAGATCATTGTATCGAGGAATCGCGACGCATTATGACCGACCTGCGGCCCTCGCTCCTGGATGATCTCGGTTTGGTTGTGACTATCGGCTGGTTTTGCCGACGATTCCAGTCGCTCTATTCCGGCGCTGTAATCGAGGAGACCATAAAGATTGATGAATCCGAAATTCCTGAACAGCTCAAGATTGTTATTTTCCGTATAATCCAGGAGGCAATGAACAATTCCGCAAAATACAGCAGGGCTGACAGAATAATGGTTTCGCTCAATAGGGCAGGAAATTGCATTATACTCGAAGTTGCCGACAACGGCACAGGTTTCGACTTGGATGCTCCAGCCTCCCGCTCCGGTCCCGATGGCGGACTCGGACTGACATCAATGAAGGAGCGCACCGAAATCTCCGGCGGCAGCTTCCAAATAACTTCCGTTCCCGGGGCAGGTACAACGGTAAGTGCCTGTTGGGATATCCACTCGAATGCAGTGGTGGAACCAAATTTATCTCCCTTTGCCAAGAATCCTTCAACTAACTGATATAACTGGACAATCAGGTTGACACTCCCACCCTCCCGATTATCTTAAAATCTGATCTGGTGAGTCTTCTCGACTGAAAGGGGGTGTTTTCCAAGATGGCCACACTGGTTCCACGTTACAGACGGAAGAGCATGGCCGATTTACCGGCTCCTTTCGAGTGGATGGAGAGGTTCTTCAACGAACCGGCTGCATCCAGGCTGATTGGTGGACTACCTTCCCTGTTCAGGGAAGCGTCGGAGTTGGTTCCTGCATTCGATGTTTCGGAGACTGGCGACCATATCATCGTGAAAGCGGATATGCCCGGGATTGATCCCAAAAACCTGGAAATCAACCTTTCCGGGAATCTTCTGACGGTCAAGGGCGAAAAACAGGAGGAGCACAAGGAGGAGAACGAGTCCTACCATTGGATGGAGAGGCAGTTCGGTTCATTCACTCGCACTTTCACTCTCCCCGCCGACGTTAAACAGGATGGGATTGATGCCAAATACAAGGACGGTGTCCTGACTATTTCCATCCCAAAATCCGAGAGCGCGGTTCAAAAGAAGATCGAAGTCAAAACCGAATAGGTTGTCCCCTTCACGACAGAATCACAAATGTACTCTCCAGCGGGGGCTCATGCCCCCGCTTTTCATGAATTGCTTCAATCCCTCAAAATTGATTCCTTAATTTTCTACAGCCCTGGTCGCTTTAAGTTCCTTGATCCTGAATTTAACAACTCCTCAATTTTCGTATCACTACCTGAAATTCTGCCCTGATAGCTTGCCCACGAAAGACGCAATCGGCCTGAAAGCGATTCGAAAAGTGACAACTGTAGTTTCCAGCCCAACCGTCTTTAATTTCAAGGATTCAGCATACGTGGGCCAGCCTTTCCAGCTTGCCACCATAAGCGTCAAAGGAGATGGTATGTTTCTTAGCACATTGCCCGTGATCGGAAAGTTGATCGGCCAGGCCGTCGAAGTAATCGACAAGATGGTGCAGGATAAAGACTTGGCGAACAAATTAAAGCATGATCTCGAAATCCAGATGCTCAGCCAGGACTACTCCTTCCTACAGAAAGAACTCGAATCGCAGGCACAAATAATTGTGGCGGAGGCGGGCGGTCAAAGCTGGCTCCAGAGAAACTGGCGTCCAATCCTGATGCTCACCTTCACCTATGTCGTTGCTCACAACTATATCATTGCCCCAATTTTCTCGCTTGCCCGCCTCGATGTCCCATCCGACATGTGGGAACTCCTGAAGCTCGGGGTTGGCGGCTACATTGTCGGCCGCTCGGTGGAAAAGAGCGTCAGGGCTTGGAAGAGCTAGGATGACAGTAATGGATCAGATTGCATTGGATCTTGCCGTAAAGATAGTCTCCTCGTTCGGGATTCCGGGAATAATTTTCGTTGTCTGGTATTTCAGCGAGAGGAGCAACGAAAGAACTCTTCGGGCCTACCGTGAAGACACCCTGAGACAGCAGAAGGTCTTTGAGGACGGTCTTTCCGAGGTGCGCCGCATGTACGAGGACAATGTGGAGTTGGTCAAGACCTATGCCAACCTGGCATCCGACCAGAAGGACGTTCTCATAATGAACGCTCAGGGGTTTGCGAAGCTGAGTGACCAAATAGGTTTGAACCAGTTCTGTCCGATGGTGCGGCTCAAAAAGCAGGCAAGCGGGAGGGAGGAAGGATGAGTGAGCGGCTGATCCTCAAAGGGGCTCTTCAGGAAAAAAAGATGGAGCGGATGCGCCTTGCGGCGCGGGCTCAAGGACTTATTTCGGCTATAAAGCAGATCGTTCAGCCAGCCTCCATCATACCTCTAAAGGAATTGCGAACAGATGAGGCCCTGGAGCTTATATCCGATCTCCACCGGCTGCGGGAGTTATACCTTCCCTTATGCGCGGAGATCCAGGAAATCGAGAGGGAACTCGCCTGATGGCCGAGACTGCAAGGAAAAGAAAAGGGAAGGGAAAAGAGCTTCCATTACATATTGCCGAACAGGTCGATCGGTTGCTTGTGGAAGGCTCGAGCTTCGAGGAAATAAGGAGCTTTCTTGCCGAGCAGGGCCAAGATATTACCAAGACGACCATCGGCCGCTACGGCGCCGAATTTCTGGAATGCTACCGGCGGCTGCGCGTGATCGAGGAAAAATCCCGTGCGCTGGCATCCGATACTGAGGACGGCCTGCTGCTTGGCGAAGCGGCATCCCGACTCTTTACACAGATGATAATTGAGTCTCAGCTCGATGGAAAAATAGAACTGGAAACCCTGCCAAAGCTTCTCTCCGATTTCGCAAGGCTCCAGTCGTCGAATGTACAGCGCGAGCGGTTGCGGCGGGAATTCCGGGCACGGGTGGAGAAGGCCGCCGAAGAGGTCGGACAGAAGAACCGCAAAAACGGCCTGTCAGAAGAAGCTGCCGAGGAGATCCGGCGAAAAATACTCGGTATTGCTGAATGATATCGCCATTTTCCCTTTTGCCCTACCAGCAAAGATGGATCTACGACCCGGCGCCCGTGAAGGTTTGCGAAAAGTCGCGGCGGGTTGGGCTCAGCTGGTGCGAAGCGGCGGATTCAGCTCTCACGGCGGCTTCCACCGGCGGGATGAATGTCTGGTACATCGGATACAGCCGTGAAATGGCGATCGAATTCATAAACGATACAGCATTTTGGGCTCGAAACCTGGGCATTGCGGCCGACCGGATGGAGGAGGCGATGATCCGGGATGAGGAAAAGGACATCCTCGGCTATCGAATACGTTTTGCGTCGGATTTCAGGGTAACGGCCCTATCAAGTCGCCCGAGCAATCTCCGGGGCAAGCAGGGCAAGGTGGTAATTGATGAAGCGGCATTCCACAACGACCTGCCTCAGCTCCTCAAGGCCGCTGTCGCCCTGCTCATGTGGGGCGGCAGGTTGGCCGTAATAAGCACCCACAATGGCGACGAAAATCCTTTCAATGAACTCGTAAACGATGTGCGGTCGTGTAAGAAGCCCTATTCACTCCACCGTATCACCCTTGATGATGCGCTGCAACAAGGGCTTTTCAGGCGAATATGCCTGCGGACCGGAAAGGCTTGGTCGGAAGGGACAGAGGCGGCTTGGAGGCAGGAACTTGTCGATTTCTACGGCGAGTTTGCGGACGAGGAACTCTTTTGCGTTCCGAGTCGCGGATCGGGGGCATGGATTCCACGGGCCCTGATTGAGTCCTGCATGGATGATAACATTCCCGTAATTCGCCGGGCATGCAGGCCAGAGTTCGCTGAAATGCCCGAAGAGCGGCGGTGGGTCGAAATGAACGACTGGCTCAGGCAAAATGTCACTCCTCTCATGGAAGATCTCGCGCCGGAGCGGCCTTCGTTTTTCGGTGAGGATTTCGGCCGAAGCGGAGATCTCACTGTGATTTTCCCGCTCCAGGAGGTCGGAAAATTAAGGTACCGGGCCCCGTTTGTGGTCGAGCTTCGAAATGTTCCCTTCCGCCAGCAGGAGCAGGTCCTTTTCCATATCGCCGACAGGCTGCCTCGCTTTTCGGGAGGGGCAATGGATGCGCGAGGAAACGGCCATTACCTGGCCGAAGTCGCCATGCAGCGATACGGAGCCCGGCGCATCAAACAGGTGATGCTGACCGACAAGTGGTACCTCGAAAACATGCCGTCCTGCAGGGCGGCCTTCGAAGATAGAACCATTCTGATCCCCAAAGACCCCGATATACTTGACGACCTGCGCTCGGTTAGGATGGAAAAAGGTGTTGCGCGTGTCCCGGAAAACTACCGTGGAAGAGGTCGGGACGGCGGCAGACGCCACGGCGATTCAGCTGTAGCATGTGCCCTCGCCTGGCACGCTGCCACTCGTAGCGAGGGAGGCCCGGTGGAATACGAAGCCCTGGGAGAGCGCCGGGCCACGTCTTTCAAACGCTACTGATCCCTCGAAATGGAAAAGCGGTCACCATTTGCGTTCGGAATAAGTCTATGAAAGTGGGGAGCGCACTCCTCACTCCCCGCGCCGCTGCGCGTCCGGGGCGGGGGGACTCGTTCCCCTGGCCCCCTTGGCTTTATTTTGGACAGGGTACGCGTTTAAAACCGATACTCGATCCCCATGTTGACTCCCTGAGCCCAGAAATCCGATTCCTTGAACGAGAACGCCGGTCTGGCCGCTCCTATGAGCTGTGTATCAGGCAGCCCGGTATATGTCGCGCCCTGTGAGGGATTGATGCTGCGGTCTATCTGGTCGCCGGGTCGAACCACGTTGTTTGTATAGAGGAATGTATAGCCGGCGAAAACGTTGATTCGGTCGGTGATTCTGTAACCCAGGTTTAGCCCCACCTCCGGGATCACAGCGAAGTCAGTTTGGCTGTGTTCGCCAATATTGGTGGACTGAGCGAAATAACCGCCTGGATATTTGAAGGCAGAACTCAGAGCGTTGAATTCGTTGGTGAGCAGGGATCCGTCAATATCAACCGATTGGACCATAGCGCCCAGAGCGAGTTTAAACGTGCCGTTGACCGTCAGCGGACCCCATCCGGAACTGGCCCGCAAGCCGGCCTGAGGCCCGTAAAAATGGTTTGTAGTATTGAACTGATCAATCGTCTGGTAGATATCATTGGGAATGTCGATGAACGGGCTGCTCGTGGCCAATGAGAATTTCTCACGAAGATTAAGGTATCTAAAACCTCCCAGAAGATCCACTTTCCATCTCCTGTTCGACACCAAGTTTGTTCCGCCCATCAGTTCGGCGCCAAACATTCGGGAACTCATCTCTTCGTGTGCCTGACCCGAGAAAGCGCCTGGAAAAGACAGGAAAGATGAGTCCTCCTCCTGGCGAAGGACGTTATAGAAAGGAACGAGGAGTAATTGGGAATCGATCTGGCCCGAAGAACTTACACTCCGGCCGGTCGATTGGGAGGAGAGATAGAAAAAACTTGCCTCAAGGCCCCATTTTTCCTTTTCCCAATACCCAGCCGTAACCCGGAAGCCGGGGTGCATGCCGGTATCAAGTTGTTTTCCCCCCAATACCACGTTTGTTCCAGCCTCCCCGATGTTTCCAGTGCTGACAAGCGGCGGTGGCGCCGGACTATCCTTCATCCACCATAAGAGCGCCTCCGCACTGATAAAGAAGGGGCTGGTATTGGAGGTGGTCGGTGCAGTTGAAGGAGTGTTGACGGTCTGAGCAAACGACACGCCGGTCCAGATGAGCAGGGAAGCAAAACTGCACATGATTGCCGTCTTCATAACAAAGCCCCTCCTAAAAGAGAAAATAACAAGGAATAAGAGATGAGTCGCGTGCGCTATGCACCAGTAACCGCAACGCGCTTCCTGGGACCTCATCGCCAATCAGCGGTCAAATACACATCGAAAGCTACTCTGTGCGACCAATAAGATGGAGTAGCCTTCATGGATGGAAATCAATAAAGTTTTAATAGTTGGGGAATGTCGGGAATATACTTCAGGCAATCAATGAGTGTCAAATGATGAGACGCACGGCCCATTTGAGGCACAAGATTACGCTGACCTCCTCTCCAAAATAACCAGTAAAATGTTCATTTCATTTATCCCTACCTGAAAAGAACCCCTGTTATTACCTCCCCATCCCGCTGCAACACATTTCTAAAGGGTAGCACGGCGGCTTATCGCTTCTTTTGCTTACGAAGTGGAAGGACCGCAAGTGGAAGCAGGGGTGGAATACATCGACTAACGAAACATTCCAGGACGGTAAAATGACCATTTTATATGACCAGTTCAGCCAGCCTATCCCGGTCTCCGGGTCTTTAAAGCCAGATATTCGCGAACTCGCCACGGCGACGCTTCGCGATCGGTGGAGCGGCTATCCTTCGAGCGGACTCACCCCTGGGCGGCTTGCCCGGATCTTCAGGCAGGCAGATGCGGGCGACGTTTTTAGCCAGGCAGAGCTTTTCGAGGAAATGGAGGAAAAGGACGCACATCTGGCAAGCCTTTTCCAGACGCGCAAGATGGCCATACAGGGACTCGAATGGGAAGTTGCGGCTGCCGATTCCTCAGCACAAGCCATGGAAACCGCTGCTTTTTGCCGCGCGCTAATTCAGGGGCTTTCCGACTTCGACGAAAACGTCCTGGACCTGCTCGATGCTCTGGGAAAAGGGTATTCGATAATGGAAATCCTTTGGGAGGCTTCTGAGGGCCAGGTCGGTATTCGAGGCCTGCGGTGGGTGCACCCGAAAAAAATCACTTTCTGGAATTCCCTTACACCGAGAATCCTCACCGATCATGTCCCCGTCGAGGGTATCGAGCCTCCGCCCTTCAAGTTCGTCTACCACCGATGCCGCGCCCGTTCCGGCTACGATACTCGTGCCGGAATCATGCGGGTGTGCGCCTGGATGTACCTGTTCAAGAACTACGCATTAAAGGACTGGATAGGGTTTGCGGAAGTTTACGGTATGCCTCTTCGGATCGGCAAATACGAGCCGGGTGCAACCAGGGCAGACCGCGAGGCGCTGATTCACGCCGTTCGTTCGCTTGGCTCGGATGCCGCGGGCATTATATCAAAGTCCACGGAGATAGAATTCATCGAGGCCCAGAAGGGTTCATCGCTCAATGTCTATGAAAGCCTGGCCTCTTTTTGCGATGCACAAATGTCGAAGGCTGTCCTCGGACAGACTCTTACATCCGAGCCGGGAGGCAAGGGAGCGGGATCGTATGCGCTGGGGCGGGTACATTCCGAAGTCCGGCAGGACATCTTGGAGGCGGACTGCAAGGCGCTCTCCAAAACGATAACTCAGCAGATCCTAAGGCCTCTTATCGGTTTCAACTACGGCTGGGACGTGCCCGTGCCTAGATTCCACTTCTTGTGCGAGCCGTCCGAAGACATGAAGTCCATTGCGGAAGTCTACAAAATCCTCTCGGAGATAGGCTTTCAGTTCAATCGCGATCAACTCGCCGAGCGCTTTAAGCTGCCCGTCGGCAATGGTGATCAGGAGAAGCGCTATTAAAACCGGAGCCGCATTGGCCCAAAGCTGAACTGAGTGGGGGGATGTTCGAAATGGGGGTAGCCCGGAGTCGTATTCAGACGACCAAGAAACAGGGAATACCCTCTTGGCTAAGCCGGGTTCCCGGCTGTGGCTGAAATGAAGCCCCAGGGAAGGAGTTCAAAGTGCAGAGCAATGGCAGTCAAAGACTCGGATTTTTCGCGGGCTTGCCCGATGGGGCTCCCGTTCCTTCTCAATTCCAGGTTTTTCCGTGGGGAGTGGTTGAGATCCAGGGATCGGAGTCTTTCGTGGTGGATGGAGAGGCAATGTCGCAGGTAATCGAGCGCTTCAGCATCAGAGGTCTCGATATGGTGATCGACTACGAACACCAGACCGAAGCCGGAAGTCGCGCACCGGCAGCTGGGTGGATCAAGCGGCTGGAAGATCGCGGAAAAGAAGGATTGTGGGCAGTAGTGGAATGGACAGACCGGGCGCGGGAGTACCTGGCGAAAAAAGAGTACCGCTATTTTTCGCCCGTCTTCCTCGTGTCAAAAGACGGCCGAAGACTTGTCGAACTGCTTCGTGTGGCACTCACCAATGCACCGCGCCTTAACTGGATAAAGCCGATAACGGCCAAGTCTTCTATCAACGGAAATGACAACCCAAATGGGAGGGAAGGAATGGAATTTCTCGAATTACTCGCAAAACAGATCGGGCTGCCCGGTACGTCATCAGCCGAAGAAATTTCGGGGGAAGTGGGAAAGCTCAAGGAAAAGGCCGAGGCGGTGGTTGCCTGCAAGGAAGTGATGGACGCACTCGGCGTTGCCGAAGGAGCCGGAAAAAGCGAGACGGTTGCAACTATTCATGCTCTTCGGCAAAAGCCGGACCTGACGCTTGAAGTTGCCGCCCTTGAATGCAAGCTAGCCGAGCGTGATCGCGGTGACCTTGTAGCGGCAGCGCTCAAAGATGGCAAGATCACTCCCGCTCAGCGCGAGTGGGCGGAAAAGTATTCCAGAGAAGACCTCGAAGGTTTTCGCCTCTTTATTGCCAAGGCCCCTCGAGTAGTTCCTCTAGACAGGATAGACACGAAGTCCCTTGATTCCAGGCAAACCTTGCGTCCCGGAGATCGGCAACATCACATAAATAAGCTCCTCAACATCTCCGAGGAGACCTGGAACAAGTACAACGAATAATTGAGGCGGGAAAACTGAGGCCGCAGTGGAGTCGTTCTCGAATGTTATGGACTTTCAATTAAAGCAACTCAGACGGTCAATATGGATGAACAGGCAACCGGAAACGGGCGGAAAAGGAGAACAATAGATGGCTGCTTTATCTACGGATAGGAAGACAACCTATCGCCAGGGGCTCGAAATTGAATACAAGGTGGCATCCGGAGCAAAGATATATGCCGGGTCCATCGTCTGCTTGAATACATCGGGTTATGCCACGCCGGGTGCGGACACCGCCAACTTCAAATTCGTAGGCATCGCGGGCGAACAGGCGGATAACTCCGCGGGCGCAAACGGCGACATGACTGTGCGGGTCAGGCGTAAAGGGGTCTTTCGCCTGGCCTCCTCGGCCTTGGCCATAACCGACATCGGAGCAGCCGTGAACGTCTCAGACGATCAGACTGTTGCAAAGACCACCAGCAACTCGGTCGCATGCGGCACGATCGCCGAGTTCATCAGCGCCACCGAAGTGGGTGTTGATATAGATATGAGGTAGGCGGTTTCGGGTGAAAGGTTTGCGGGTTACGAGCATCGTTATGCGGGTTGGAACTCCAGACGCAACTGACGACAGGAATCAGCGCCCGTACACTCGATCCGCTAGAAAAACTTACATCCGAAAAAGCCAGTGGAAAGCAGGTACTGGCATTGGGAATCCGCAACCCGCAACGCCAAAGGGAGCAACGCAATGATAATAGACCAGGCAAATCTCTCCGGAATTTATAAATCCTTTAAGACTGTTTTTAACGAGTCGTTCGACGGCGCTCCTTCACAGTGGCCCATTGTTGCCATGGAGGTGCCCTCGGAAGGCAGGTCCGTTGACTACAAATGGCTTGGAGATTTTCCGATGCTTCGCGAATGGGTTGGCGATCGCGCAATCCGCGATCTTTCGGCCTTCAAATACGAAATAGTGAACAAGGACTACGAGTCCACGATCGAGGTGGACAGAAATGATGTGGAGGATGACCAGATTGGCGTCTACACGCCGATGGTCCAGGGATTGGCCTGGGCGGCAAAACAGCACCCCGACATGCTTGTGTTCGCGTTGCTCAAGGCCGGCTTTACGACGGCCTGCTACGACAGGCAGTACTTCTTTGATACGGATCATCCAGTGGGTGGCGCAAGCGTTTCCAATTCGGGCGGCGGCACGGGCGATCCCTGGTTCCTGCTCGATCTTTCACGGCCGATTAAACCCATAATACTTCAGATAAGAAAGCGCCCGGATTTCATATCGGTAGATCGTCCTGACGATGAAAACGTCTTCATGCGCAAAAAGTTTCTCTACGGCGTGGATGATCGTAAGAACGTTGGCTTCGGCCTTTGGCAGCTTGCCTACGGCAGCAAGTCCACACTCAGTGGCACCAATTATGCTGCCGCGCGCGCCGCGATGATGGGATTCAAGAGCGAGGAAGGCGCCCCCCTGGGAATTAATCCCACTCATCTAGTGGTCCCACCGACACTCGAGAGCGCCGGCCGATCCATCCTTAAGGTTCCTAACGATGCCGCTGGCGCAGGGAACCCATGGTTCGGCAGTGCCGAACTGGTCGTAGTTCCATGGCTTGCGTAGTACCTGCAGCCCGCATGAAAGCCGGCAACGAAAGGACAGGCCTTGTCTTACTGCACCATTGACCAGATCAGGAATCAGCTTCGGCAGGGCGTGCTCGTCCAGTTGACCGATGACGAAGGGACCGGAGACGTGGTTGCGCCAAGGGTGGAACAGGCCATTAGCGACGCCGATGAGGAGATAAACGGATATCTTGGTGCGAGGTTAGCCGTGCCCCTTTCTCCCGTCCCTGAATCGATTCGGCGGCTCTCGGTGGACATTGCAGTCTACAACCTCTACTCGAGAAGGGAGAGGGTCCCCGAGCACCGAATCGAGCGCTATCGCGGCGCAGTGCGTTACCTGGAACAGGTGTCGCAGGGCAGGATTTCCCTCGGCCAGAGTGATCCCGAGGGGAATCCGCTCGAATCAAAATCACCCGAGACATCTGTTGACAATCCCGGGCGCGCTTTCTCGAGATCGAGCCTGGAAGGATTTTGACTATGCCGACCGTAGCCGATGTCGAGCAGGCCATTATTGGACGCCTGTCGAGCGAACTACCGTACGTCCGCACGCTCGGTTCCATCTCTGAGTTCCTGGAACGGGATCTCAATACAATCGAGGAACTGGCGCCTCTTTGCCCCGCACTATTCATCGTATACGCCCGGGGCAAGTACTCACAAAACATGTCGGGCTGCCAAGACCGGGAAATGATCTTCGGGGTCATAGCAGCCGTACGGAATTTGAGAGGGGATTCAGCCGTGCGGCATGGAGCGGCCGGGGAGAAAGGAATTTACCAGGTGCTCGAGGATGTACGTGCCGCCCTCTCCGGTGAATCATGCGGAATCGAGATGGAACCGCTTGCCCCGATTTCGGAGGAAGCGGTGGCCGGCGGCCGCGATTTCGCACTCTACCAGATCCTTTTCAAATCCCGGTGTCGGTTCAACGCCTAATTCCGGCATGACCAGGGGAGATCGAGATGTTCACGCGAAATACTGTGGTGTTTGCAAAGATTGAAACAGAATACGGAATCGATCCCATTCCAAATCCGGCGTCGAATGCGATTGCTGTTCGCGACCTGGTTATCTCGCCGGCGGGTGAGGCGGTCGAGCGCAATATCTTGCGAGGCTCTCTTTCGCAGCTCAGTTTTCTGCGCGGGACCAGTAGAGTCGAGGTCGACTTCAAAACCGAGATGAAGGGAACCGGAACGAAGGGGGCGATTCCGGCATTTGGATGGGAAGGGGACCTTTTCAGGGCATGCGGGATGAGCCAGACGGCAAATGCCGGAACCGACCTGCTCTATACTCCTATTTCGGAGAATTTTGAGTCATGTACCCTCTATGTGTACATCGACCGGCTTTTCCATAAACTCACTGGTTGCCGGGGATCTTTCAGGATCAGCATCGAAGTGGGAAAACCGGCAATGGTGGAGTGGAAGTTCAAAGGATTCTACAGCTCGCCCTCGGATGCATCGCCTTCGGCTCAGACATTCAGCGGCATCCTTCCACCGGTCGCGCTCGGGGCAGACTTTTCTATCGGAGGCTATGGACCGGTGTCGGAAAAATTCGAGGTAGATATCAACAACAGCGTAGTTGAACGAAAAAGCATCGCAGCATTGGACGGGGTTATCGGGTTCGAGATCACGGGCAGAAAACCTCGCGGGAGTTTCGATCCGGAGACCGTGGCGGTTACTACCCACCCCTTCTGGAGCAATTGGCAATCCGCAACTCCACTGAGGCTTAACCTGGCTATAGGTAGTGCTGACGGGAACAGGTTTGCAATCGAAGCCCCCGCGATCCAGTACAGCGATATGGGCTCGGGTGACCGCGATGGAAGGGTGGTCTACAAGGCTGCTTTTTCCCTGGCGATGAGCAATGGAGACGATGAGTTGTTGATCAGGTTTTCATGAGCCATGCACCACAAGGAGAAGTAATGCGTGATTTTGCGGCAGAACGGAACACCCTGGACATACAGGATGGAATAACCGGTGACGTGCACGAGATCTATTACCGCATGCCGACTAATGAGGAACGTGCGGCCTACCAGAATGGCGTCTTCGAGCGTCGAGGCCAAAAGTTGAAGAGTCGAGTTTTCGAGAACCGCCTGAAATTTGGCTCGCGCATAATCAGCGGTTTTGCCAAGGGAACTCTCGGAATAGAAGGCAAGCCGTTCTCAGCGGACCCGAGCGACCCGGACTACCGCCAGGACTGGAAAGATCTTTTGATTCGCTACGCCGGGGACATTGTGGCAAGCGTTGCGGCAAATGTTTTCGAGGCCACCGGGGCCGCTAGGGAAGGGGAACCGGAAAGCCCTTTGGAGGAATAGGCCCGGAGAATATCGATCTGGATCGGGAGATAGATCTCCTTCTCTCCGAAGCCTGTGACCCTGATTCTGTAGAAGATTGCGAAGGAAGGACAATCCAAAGCCTTTGTCATAACTGCGGAAAAAACCCGGCGCGATGGAAACGGAGCGGTCCTTACGTGATTTCCCTTCTCCGAGTCCACCTGCTTCAGGAAGCCGGGTTTAAGTTCGAGAATGATTCACTGGGATTGCAGTTCTGGCAAGATTTGGGCTTCCTGAAGCAAAAAATAAAAGCAATCCAATCATTACGTGACAAATTGGTGAAATAGGGTCGGTAAGAAGGGGATTTAAACTGAAATGGCAGAAAACAGGCGCAGCATAAATCTTGTGAGCCTAGGTGATACTGGTTCGACACGGGATTTCGATCAGACGATTAAGTCGATGGAGGAGCAACTCCGGATTCAGGCTGAGATCGCCTCAGCTGAGCGTGATCGTCAAATGGCCCTGGAAAAAACTCGCGAGCAGCAGCAACAGGTCAGCCGGGAGGCGGAGAAAAGCCTCCAATCGACTCATAAAGCCTTAAGCGAAATGAATTCGAGTACCCAAAAATTCGTCAGTTCTGCCGGCTCGAGTTTTAAAAGCCTTTTCAGCGGCATCTTCAAGGGCGAGATCGTCTCTGCCGGAGACGCCTGGAGCGCCTTCTGCAACTTCCTCATAAATGCCTGGTCCAAGGCCATTTCGCGAATGCTCTCACACGGCCTGGAAGACCTCATGGGAAATCTTTTCGGCGGATTTGGCGGGTTTGGCGGCGGCGGGACCGGTGGGAACAGCGGGGCCGGAGAAGGCTCGATTCTGTGGAGCGAAACCCCTGATTGGTTCCTCAATTTCCACTCGGGAGGGATCGTGGGGCTTGACGGCACCCATCGGATGGCAAGCTCGCTCCTGTTGGCCGGTGCTCCACGCCTGCACTCCGGGCTGGCTTCCGACGAATTTCCAGCCATCCTCCAAAAGGGCGAGATAGTTATTCCGAAAGGCGGGTGGAGCCGCGGCGAAATGAAATCGGGGCAGTCAACACAGGCCCTGAACGTTGAAGTCAAAATCGACAATCAATCCAGCGCTCCTCTCAAGCTCGAACAGGGAGTAATTACCCACAGCTTGGACAAGATGATTATCGGCATCGTAGCCAAGGATATAAATGAGTATGGCGTCCTCGGTCAGATGCTCAGGAACCGCAAAGCATAGGGAGTGTCACAGTGTCCGATTTTCCAAATCTTTCCGATAACCCCGACGTCGATTCTTGGGAGGAACAGCGGGCGTTTGACCCGACTATCCGGGTTAAATCCGAGGCCGGATATACCAAGACAAGGCCGCGCTGCACCCGCATCCCAATGATGTGGAAGATGAAGTACTCGTACCTTTCGGCAGCCGACAAAGTGAGCCTCCAGAACTTCGAGGCCGCGGTAAAGGTCGGATCGGATGCTTTCGCCTGGACGAATCCTGACAGCGGCCTGGAACACAACGTGCGACTCAAGGAGCCGATAAAGTTCGCACCTGCAGGCTCTAAGCTCCGGTGGCGGGCGGAAATGACCTTGGAAGAGGTTTAGGGAGGGGGGCACAGTGGCTATCCAGGACGATTTCACAATTGATTATGGTGCCAAGACCATCACCCATACGAGTGGGGCAACCGTCTACACGGTAAACCAGCTCTATTCCTGGCTCATGGACGTCTTCGATGAGCTGGCGCAGCTTGACGATACAGTGCCAATGTCGGGGCAGACGCCCACCGAGTACACCCTGATAAACGGCTGGACGATCCCGGATGCCTCTTTCCAGTTCCTCAAGGGCGGCGCGGTAAAGACCAGCGACAACAACAATCTTTGGTCGAATATTTACACCCTTGGATCGATCCAGGCTGGCACCAATATCTATGTAGTTCAGAACGGGGCGAAGATCACGGCCTGGTGGGGAACCGGCCACATAGACGTGCTAATCAAGGTGAAGTCGGGCGGGGCTTTGATCGATGCCGGCAAGGTCTTAGTTATGGCCCGCGAACTCTCCGACACCTATTCCCACTTTGAGATCGACCTCTCCACAGGCGGCCGCAATGCCGTTCCATTGGCGACGGACGACGATCTGAATAATCAGACCGCAGGAGCTACCATTGCCGGGTGGAGCGACATTACGATCACCTTCGGCTCGGTCAGCAAGACCCTCGGCGGTGTCACCAAAAATTACGATGTTACCATCAATTGCGCCGCTAGAACGCTTGCCCAAGTCTACGAATACCTCAAGTATGTCACCCGCAATGTTTCGGCCGTGACCCTCAACGCTGTCGAAGGCTGGCGGTATCGGAGCGCAATCCCCGGCACCTACGCAGACGAAGTGAAGAGTCCTTTTGGAACCTTTGCAGGCGGCAAGTTCTTCGGTGCTCGCGGGATCTGGATCGAAAACTATGACGGCAATGACGCTAAGAACTTCCAGCTCATATCGGCCGACAACACGGTTGTCTCTCCCCCGAATGTCGTTCCGGTAAAAGTAACGGGCGTAGTCTCGGGAGATCGGGTGCTGGTCGCCAGGCTAACCTGGGTTGGCGGCACGATCAATAAGGCACAGTATAACCTTGCTGCCGGCAACAACCTTGGCAACGCCACGGTCGTGGTCCAGGAAGCGATCACGAATGACACGCCATCGAGCGGCTTCATCAGGATCGGGGATGACCGATACCAGTATGATTCCTGGTCAGTCTCGACTTTCACTCTTCATGCCGGCGTAACGCTTTCAAAATCATATTCTCTCGGCGATGACGCCTATGTGCCATTCGTTGACGAGCAGGCATCAACTACAACCGCGCAGACCACAATCACTTATGCCGCCGATATTCCGGTGCTTGTACGGGTACGCAAGAAGGGCATCTTGCCCTTCGAGGTTGAGTCCGCGGTCACATCAACCGGCCTTTCAGTTGCGGCAATCCGCACCGTTGATTCGATAGTGAGCTAGGAGGTCTGAGATATGGCTATTAAGTATGTCGATACCTCCGCGACTTATAACGGGGATGGATCGAGCAAAGATCCCGCTGCCGGGGCAGGACAGCCTGGGGCCTGGAACGATCTGAAGGCCGTTCTCGCCAACACCGGATCAGCTTATGCAATTGCCAATGGCGATACGGTCTATATCCGTTCTGACGACGGGGCCAACCCGATCACCATATCAGTTACCTCTACTATTACTATGGCTACGAGGGGGACCAGAGAACTGCCCATTACGTGGGTTGTCGATGACGGCACTATTTGGCCTAATGGGGGAGAACTCAAACTATCCTTCAACTCGACAAGTGCCTTTACTTTCAAGGATTACAATCATTTCCTCTGCAATGGCCGCAAATTGCGGCTCTACTTCGATAATCCAAACGCCACTTTTACATTGTGCACATTGGCTGCTGGTATCTATGACGGTTTGATTTGGGAAACCAAGAACGCTTATGTAGCATGGAACCAGATTGGTCTCAACAACACAACTATGAGTTGGACGAAGTGCCGAAATTGTCTTTTTGATATCAGCAGCAATGGTGGGGGAGCCACTTCTTACGGCATCTTTAGTTCGGCGGGCTCAAGTGTACATTATTTGTTTGATAACTGTGATTTTGATATAGGCGGCGCTCCGAGTGGCGTTCTCCTTTTCTCTAGCCCGGTTACAAGCAATCAATGGTTCTTCAGGGGTTGCAGAGTGCTGAACTCCACCGAGACCACTCGTTTTGTATGGGTCGATCCAACTGTTCTTGCCGGATACGGGGCAGTTAAGGTGTCGCTGGAAGACTGTAATTTAGGGTATTCTGCCTTGGCCCATTGGGCGGCAGGAAGTCCTTCCACAGCTAATCAGCTGGACAATTTTGAGATCGTTTCGGTCAACACCAACAATAGCCTGTACCAATTCAGAAAGGAAACACTGCTTGGAATTATAGACTGGACTCCTGGCCAGAACTATCCGGTGCTTAATTCCATCCTCCCTGAGGGTTCGAATACCCCGTGGTCAATCAGGGTTTCACAGCCGCTCAAGCTCTCGTCTCCGTCTGCTCCGTTCACCCTTAGCACGATGAAGAAGTTCTACAACCTGGCGCCGGCATCCAAGACGATAACTGTCGAGATGCTGGCGTGCGACACCTTTGGAACCCCAACGAAGGATAAGTGGTGGATAGACGTTTATTACGTCGATAACTCGACCGGCCTTATCAAATGCGAGACCACGAAAGCACTTTCAGGCAACCTCGTAGCCTCGACCGCTGGCTGGTCGGCAACCACCTATGGGGCCAGGAGCTACAATAAATTCAAGCTGGAGATCACCACGGCTGCGTCGATCAAACAGTATTCCGACATTACGGTGATATTCCGCAGCGCCTTCACCTTTCCAAACGTAAACGATTATTACTTTATCGATCCCGATTTTGGAGTGAACTGATGTCTTGCAGAATGACTTCCAGCGGGGTCTACGGCACGCTTCAGTCCTCCAAGTCCTTGATTTGCGGCTCCGGTTGGCAATCAGTTGTCAGGCAGCCGACCGACCCTTTGTTTTATGCCTCGATCACACTCCAAAATGTCCTGTCGGGGTCGCGATACTGGATTGCCCAGGCAAGCAATCTTTCAAACGTCCTGGCAACTGGTACGGCTCCCGGTGGAGACATAGTAATTGCCGGAATACCGGCAGTTGCGAATCCGATGCTGGTTGAAGTCCGAGTAAGGTTTGCGAGCGGCACAACGAAATATCAGCCTCTAACCACTTACGGGTATTTGTCTCGATCAGGTGTTGTGATTTATGTGGCCCAGGTCGAAGACACAGTAGCGGAGTTGTCCTGATGGCCTACTCGGTTGACTTTGCGAGCAACCTGATCGAGGTAACCTTTCCGCAGGCTGAGGTTCTTGCACAGGATCTAATTAACGCTATTCGGGATGCAGAAGCTTCTGAGAAGGGGATCTTATATGGACAAATCGCAAGAGCCTCAGGGAAAGAAACCCTCGGACCCAGTGTTGCGGTCGGTATCACCGTCGAACTATTGGGGGACTGGCAACTACATTTCTGGCCCGGAAACTACATCGCTAAAGTGGCCGGAGGAAACCTTGTCGGAGGACCCGGAAGCGATCCCATAGCCTACTCGGCTGGTGTCCAGGTCCTTTTGATCCAGAGCGCTGCAAGCACAGTTATTGCCACAGGAGGCGGTGGTGCAGCCGGCGCGCTCACCCAGGCCCAGGAAGACGCTCTCTACGCCGCAGTACTTGAGGCTAACAAGGCCCGGAAGATGCTCACCAACAAGGCGGTAATATCGGTCGATAAGGCCCATGTCACGGTCTATGACGACGACGGAACAACGGTTTTGCATGAGTTTGACATATCGGCCGACAAGCTGACAAGGACTCCGGCATGAGCGGCATGTTTCCGGATTGGCTGGGTGGTGGCGATGGAGAGATCATAATGGTTTCAGCGTTCGATGTGGCGGTCGTTGACAGCGCGATCGCGGTGGACGTCCAGGAGCCCGGAGCCGTTGAAATCATCATAGACGACGCTCCGATCCGCGTGGAGGTAATGGATAAATGATAATGCCAACCAAGCTTGAGATTAAGCGTTTTAGAGGCGATACATACGGCCTCACCCTGAAGCTTACCCAAAACGGCCAGACGCTGGACCTTACGGGCAAAACCTTCAAGCTCTCCGCCATAGTTTCGGCCAAAAAAGGCACATCCGAATACGCATTCCAGGTCGACGGGGCAGCCGTTGGAGCACCCACTGCCGGCATTATCGATTTTGCCTTTACCGACCAGATGGCGGCAAGTATCGGCGTCTATGAATACGACGTCGAAATGACCGACTCAGGCAAGAAGCGCACGATTCTCTACGGGCAATTGATTTTTGTTCAGGATGTAACCCTGTGAAAGCCCTTCCAACAACAATTGTTCGCGAAAAGAACAAGCTCTACACCCCGGACCCGTGGATCGTGCTGCTGCACATTACACTCTCGGCCGGGGTGCATCTCTATTTTTGCTCAAATAACGAGGATGTCACCTTTAACGGCCAGGTCTACACGGCATTCCCTTTCTTTCTCGATGCGGCAAAGCAGACGAGCAAGGGGGAGATTCCGACCATATCTCTTAAAGTCTGCAACGTGACTCAGCTCATTCATTCATACCTCGAACAGCTCGACGGAGCGGTCGGTGCCGAGGTGCAAATCCAGGTGGTGAACTGTGGACACCTTTCAGAAGATTTCACCGAACTGGATATGACCTTCTCGGTGCTCTCGACCGAGGCGGACGCCGAATGGATAACCTTTAACCTCGGTGCGGCCAGTCCGCTGCGAAGGAGATATCCCGCCTATCGCTTCATCGCCCTTCATTGCAATTGGGATTTCAAGAGCTTCGAATGCGGCTATTCGGGTGCGGAAACCCAATGCAACCGCACATTCAAGCGTTGCGACGCCCTGAATAATACCGCCAGGTTCGGAGGCTACCGGGGACTAAACCTCAAAGGCTGGAGAATGGTGTGATGAGCGTTTCGGGTTGCGAGCCGAACTCTTTTCGATACGAGGACCTTCTAGGGAAGGAATTTAGTTACGGCGGCCGAGGCCCTGATGCTTATGACTGCTATGGGCTTATGATCGAGCTGCGCAAGCGGGCCGGACTGTTCGTTCCCGAGGGGTACGCTTCGACCGATCTGCCTGAGGTGATGCATGACTCTTTAGAGCATGTAAGGCTTAACTGCCCGTTCGTTTTGCTGCCGGGCCCGCTTCCCTACAGCTTCGTCACCTTCAAGCTTCATCCGCGATACACCACCCACATCGGCATGGTGGTTCCAGATGGCTACAACATACGCTTTATTCATATTCTTCCCAAAATGAGGGTAGGCATCGAGCGGCTTGACTCATCCGCATGGTCGCACAGGATAACCGGGTTCTGGGAAGCTGATTTTACCGCAGAGGGCGCAGAGAACGCGGAGAGGGGGAAAGAATGGAAAAAGATTTGATTCCCTCCGCGGCGGTGAAAGACCTGCAACCCGGAACTCGCAACCCGCAACTATCTCTCGCGGTACTCGAGCACCCCTTTCGCCGGGATCTGCGCGAGACGGTCCTCGTGCCCCTTACAGCTCCAAAGTCGCTTTTGGAGTTGCGGATGGTACACTTTCCATCCGATCTGCCGGCAATTGTCTACCTGAACGGCATCCTCGTTCCGGAGGAAAAGATCTCCCTAACCTATCCAGGGCCTGGCGACTACGTGATGATAGTTGCGGCGATCTCCGGGGGAGGCGGTGGGGGCAAAAGTATTCTCAGGGCGATTCTCATGATAGCGGTTGCTGCCGTGGCAATGTTTGTAGCGCCGTGGCTCATGGGTTTTACGATGTTTTGGGGCAATACTTTACTTACCGGCATTCTCGCCGGCGGCTTGATGCTGGCGGGAGGTCTGGTCGTAAACGCCCTGCTTCCCCCTATAACCGCCAGCACCACTTCCAGTGATTCTTCCAAGGACTCCCAGGCTTATTCCTGGTCTCCGAATAATACCGCGCAGCAGGGCATCCCACTTGCCCGGTGGTACGGCTTCCATAAGGTCTACGGCAATATCATATCATCCAATATCGAAACCTTGGGCTACGATCAGTATCTAAATGCAATCATCTGCATTGGCCTCGGGCCGATCTTCGGCATCGGAGATTTTCACATTAACGATCAGCCGGCTGCAAACTTCAAGGAAGTAAGCATTGAATGCCGAAACGGCTTTCTCAGCCAGCCGGCGATATCCGGGTTCACCAATACCAAAACGGAGTATTCAAGCGCGGTCGAGGTCCGTTTTTTAACCCCTTATACCTTTGTAACCGTTGGCGACGATTTTGACGGTATCGAGGTGGATCTTTCATTTCCTTATGGGCTCTGGAAGGCAAGCGAGACGACTTCCACCCTCCAGGAGATGGCAGTAGACATGACGATCCAGGTGCGAAA
This sequence comes from Desulfarculales bacterium UBA702, assembly GCA_002298165.1. Classification (GTDB taxonomy): domain Bacteria; phylum Desulfobacterota; class Syntrophobacteria; order Syntrophobacterales; family Syntrophobacteraceae; genus SbD1. The sequence goes on along the minus strand of DBMI01000006.1, from coordinate 21,918 downwards.
AGTGGGCGATGCCACCTGGACGGAGATTACCAAGGGGGCCGAGCAGATAACTTACAACCTGGTCCAATACGGAGATGAGACGGGTGCCTATGGAGGCAAGCCTTCGCAGTGGTCGGAAGGGAAAGCCATAAGCATAGGCGGCAATTCCTACTGGTGGAACATTACCGCGCACCCGGCGGATGATTACCTGGCACACACGCAAGGCACGGTTTCGGGCGCCGACCCCACGATCACCTGGCACTGGATGGGAGCTCCGCCCCCGGAGTACAGAAGCTCTCCGTACTCGTGGACCGAAGAGGTAGTGGAAAACTATAGCTGCGTTACGCTCAGTTATGTGAGGCACACCGGGTCAAAAACCGAGCCGGTCACTTACACCTACAAATACAGCATCCCAAGCGGGCAAAAGGGCCCGTACGAAATTCTTATTACCAGGGGCAGCCCCAATGCAGATCTCAACACGATTGGAGATCGGTCATTTCTGGGATGCGTGCGCGAGGTATTTTTCGATCTTTTCGAGTACCCGCGCCAGGCCCTGGTTGCTGTAAGAATTAAGGCAAGCGAGCAGATATCGGGCTCCTTCAAGTTCTCGTGCTCGGGCAAGATGTCAATCGTTCAGGTATGGGACGGCTCACAGTGGCTTCTCCAGTGGTCGGATAACCCGGCGTGGGTGGCATTCGACATTTTCACACAGCCGCTGATATCTGGAAACGGAACCGGTTACCAGCCCTGGAGGGTTGTCAGGTACGACGGCATTGATCCAAGCAGGATGGATGTCGCCAAGTTCAAGGAATGGGCTGATTTCTGCGATGACTACGTTCCGGACGGCAAAGGCGGACTGGAAAAACGTATAACTTTTAATGGCGGATTCGATTTCGATTCCACGATGTGGGAGGCGGCTCTAAGGGTTTGCCAGGTCGGGCGCGCCGTCCCGGTCTGGAACGGGGTACACCTGACGGTTGCAATCGATAAGGCCTCGGACCCGGTAAACCTCTATACCGTGGGGAACATCAATGAAACCAGGTTCAAGGAAATTTTCCTTCCCATCGAGGAGCGGGCAACAGAGATTGAAATTGATTATGTAAATTCAGAGAACTCCTACCAGCGTGACAAGCTTACCGTCTATCATCCCGATCTTACCCCCAACCAGTACCGTGCAACCCTTGACCTGTTCGGTATTGTAAAACCCTCCGAGGTTTGGCGGGCTGGGATGTATCGCCTCAACTGCAACAAGTATCTGATCCGGACAGCCGAAATAGACGTGGATCTGGAGGCCCTGAACGCCCAAATAGGCGACGTTGTATTCATCCAGCATGACGTCCCCAAATGGGGAGAAGGGGGCAGGCTGGTCGAGGCAACAGCCAATACCGCAAGCCTTGACAAGGCAGTATTGATTGCGGGCGGCTTGAATTACAAGCTGATGCTCCGGCTCGCGGAAGACGTAATCTATGAGAAGGCGGTCTTGAACCGGATCTCGGATTCAGTCCTGGTTGTAAAATCCTCCAATTTGGCCCTGTGGTCCGAGCAGCTAAATAACCCTTACTGGAACCTGATATTAAATGAGGGAATAAGCGTCAACACGCTTGAGATGGAAGCTCCCAACGGGACCGGAACGGCCGAAAAGTTGACTGAAACAGCAGTCACCGGAATCCACTGCCTGGGAAGATCTCCCATTACCATTTCAATAGGCGAGACCTACACCTTCTCCATCTTTTTGAAAAACGCCGGCAAGCGCTATGCCTCCATGATTATGGATGATGGAGGCGCAAACGGCATCTACGCGATCTTTGATCTCGAGACCGGCAACATAGCAAAGCAGGTCACATTTAATGGGAATGCCACGGCCGTTTCTTGCGGGGTGGAATGGGGAATAGGCGGCTGGTTTCGGTGCTGGATAAAGGGGACTTCCTCAGCGGCCGGTGACTGGGCAAGGATCTCCCTGGCCTTCTGCCAGGATGCGAATAACGGCTGGTATCCATCGTATGCCGGCGATGTCACAAAGGCCCTTTATGCCTGGGGGGCTCAACTTGAGCTGGGCGACCTATCTCCCTACACGCTAACGACCGATACGCCGCAGCCGGGCTCTGAATTTGATGATAGTGCGCACTTTGATGCAGGCCAGCCCTACTTTGTCGGAAATACCGTTAGGTTCGAGGGGAAGATTTACATCTGCATCCAAAATACGCCGCCGATACCTCCAACCCCGGCTGATACTTCTTTCTGGAGCCTTACCGACAACTGTCCCGTCCCGGAAAAATACGACGTCTATGCTTTTGGAGAAGTAAACTCACTTGTTAAAAAGTTTCGAATAACCGAGATGTCGCTAAAACAGGACGATCAGAAGGCAACCCTCACCCTCGTCGAATACCGAGACGAAATCTATCAATTCGAGACCATAGATCCCGACCTCAATGATTATCTGCACGGGCTGGGTCCGCTTGCTCCTCCAACGAGCCTCAAGGTGGAAGAATTCACCGAATACGAGGCGGGAGTTTACTACACCAGGGCGGTTTTTTCATGGCAGCGTCCAAATGATGCCCGGATCGTTCGCTACCGCGTGTGGATTCACAATAATATTATAGGGTGGCAGGCATGCGGTGAGATCTACGGCAACTCCTATGTGTTCAAGTCAATCGACCCGGGTCTCTATGATTTCTTCGTAAGATCCGAGGCGAGCACGGGCCAGGCAAGCACTACGGCATATATTTTAAAACAGATCTACGGGAAGCTTTCACCGCCATCCAATGTATCCAATTTCCACGTAAATGTTATAGGCGGCATAGCATCCCTTACCTGGGATGAGGTGCCTGACCGCGATCTCGCCTTTTACGTAATAAAGTATTCCCCGATAACCGTCGGGGCCGTATGGGAAGATGCGACAACCCTTGCCAACTACGTTCCTCCGAGGACCACAATGTTTCAGACTCCGGCAAGGGTCGGGACCTACATGATTAAGGCCGGTGACAAAAACGGCCGACAGTCGGCAAGCGCCGCCTCGGCCGTAACCTCGATCTCGTCGATAACGGGGCTTACTCCTTCCGGATCGCTTACCAACAGCCCTGTTTTTTCCGGAATAATGACCAACGTCACAACCGATGAATCGGGCTACCTCATAATCTCGGTCCCATCGCATTTGAGCGACATCAGTCTGGTATCGCAGCTTAAAGACTTCGCGACCCTCGACGATAGCCTGCACTCCGAGGGCACCTACGTGCTGTCGGGGACTCTGGACTGCGGCTCGGTTGCCAACTACCGGATAATGGCGGCAATAGAATCTACCGCAAGAAACTATCTGGACAAGATGAGCCAGTGGACCGACGTCGCCTCAAGGTCATCTTTTTCCGGAGGAGACATAGAAAATGTCGATGTGAAGGCATTTATCCGCCGCAAGAGCCTCATTGGGGACGCCTGGTCGGACTACACACGGTTTACAGCGGGTGATTTTCTCGGAAGATATTTTGAGTTCAAGATCGTTCTTAGCACCAGGGAGAACAACACGACCCCGGTGGTAAAAAGCGTAGCCTTTAATGCTTATCTGCCGGCGTAAAGCCGTTACAGGAGGGGGAATCCATGAAGGTCGTCAAGATATTATCAATTCTGTTGGTCCTGGCAATGCTCGTGGGGCAGGCTTTCCAGCCTGTCTCGAGGGCATCTCAAAATGATTTTGTCATCTCGGATGATTCCGGGGCAGCGGTGCTGGCGGATCTCACGGCGGCTTTTCAGGCCCTTGCCAGCCATAATCTCGGGACAACAGCACCCGGTACCAAGTATCAGGGCATGACCTGGCTGGATACCAATGCAGCTCCCTGGACGCTAAAGCGATGGGACGGATCGGATTGGATCACCGAGGCCAAAATCGACCCGACAACTAACATCTACATTCCTTATATCGGGGCGCATGCCGCTAACGCGGATCATTTTAAAAACCGGCTGGGTAACGGCGACATGTATGTCGATCAGCCAAAGGCGACACATGCGGCTGGAGCTGCCCAGACGTTTACGGCCGGAGCAGTATATAATCATGCGGTCGACCTATGGCAGGCCAAATGCACGGGCGGAAACGTAACCGGCCAGCAGGTAACGGCCCCATCCGGAGCGATCTACAGGAATGCCTACAGGTTTACGGGAGGAGCGGGCTGCACCGGAGTTTACTTCATTCAAAGAATTCCGGGCGAGGATGTAGCCGACCTGGTCAATCTCCCGGCCAAGCTCCAGGTCAATCTATGTTCGAGCGGATCTCTTACGGTAACGTGGAAGGCCTATAGTGCAAACGGTGTCAATGATTTCTCGGCAGTCACTCAAATACCGGGCGCAACCGGCACCTTCGTAACCACCGCTTCACAGCAATTGTTCACAGCAGACATCACAATGCCGGCAAACGCATATAACGGAGTCCAGATCGAGTTCTCGATTGGAACATTCGCCGCCGGCACCTGGACCATAACCGGCGCGCAACTCGAATCCGGATCCCAGTCCTCTCTTTTTGAGCTGCTCCCTCCGGAGCGAGCGATTCTACGTTGCCAGAGGCAATATGTGGTCATCGACGAATGCGCCCAGGTCCCCGTTCCGACCGGCTACACCATCGTCCCGATTCCGTTTCCAACAACTATGCGGACAGTGCCCGGCGCGGTCATTCTCATAACCGCCGGCACCCTGAACAATGCGAGCATTGTTACCGAGGGCGCGGTAAGCGCAAGGGGTTGTAATCTCGGAATCCTAAGCGGCGCCTCGGTTGGAGGCTATGTAACGGGCCGCGTAGTTGCCTACTCAGCATTGCTGTAGCATGAATTAATGTGGGGATGCAGGGCCAGTTCCACAACTTCCGTCGCTGGTAAAGATTGACAAGGAAATCTCGAGTTGTGTTATATTGATCTCAATTCCAGGTTAACAGAAAAATGCGATTCGCCGGCAAGATCAAATCCCCGGGCCGGCCCTATTTTTAAAGCTGCCGGGCTTGACCCCGAGCTAATGCTAGTGGAGTGCTCATCTATGAAGATTCGAAAATTACTCATGCTGCCTGTTGTCTTCTCTATTTCGGCAGTTCTCTCATTTGGCGCCATGGCCCAGCAGGAAGACCAGAAGGTTAACGAAAAAGTCCGCGAACTACAGGACCAGTGGAACCGCATAATGAAGGATGAATACAATCCTGCAGCCATTCAGCCCAAAACGAATGGTTCTCCTTCCTTCGGTTCTGATAGGACCTGGATGAAGAGTTCGCAGAAATCGAGCAAGAAGAAATCAAAACTACGCTCTAAATCGGCGAAAAAGAAGCATGGCAAGAGTGTAGCTTCCTCAAGGAAATCAAAGAGTGGAAAAAAAGTTGCCAAAGCCGGCAGAACCTCGGCACCTAAAGCTGAATCGATTGCTGGAACTACTAAGGTTAAGAAGACAGAAAGCTTAAAAAAATCGAAATCTAAGAGTACGAAAAAGGTGAAAACTTCATCCAAAGGCTCCCGGAAAGCCCAAAAGAGTGAAATTCAAAAATCTTCGGTTAAAAAACCCAGTAAAATCAGCAGTAAGAAAAAAATAAATAAAAAGTGAAATAACTGAAATTCTGATTTGTATATTTTGAAAATTGTACTTAAAATGTGCGCCAAGTTGATCTTTCTCTCAAAGAGGTCGGGCGCATTTTTTTTCGAGGAGGAAAGGAGAGTTAAAAATATGAAGGGTAAGATTCTTTCAATCATTACTGCCATACTGTTCGGGGCGACGATGGTGGCAGCCCCTGTCGTAGTTGCACAGACGACGGGGACCGACACTGAGATGACAAAACCTGCAAAGAAGCACAAGAAGAGCAAGAAGTCCACGAAGAAAGCAACAAAGAAGAGCAAGAAAAAGGCAGCCAAACCTGCCGATACCGGCGCATAGATCTTTTAACAGCAGTTATATTGCCTCTTTGAGAGATTTGAAAATCTGGGCTAAGAAGTAAGTTTAGAAACCCGCCTTTGGTTACGTTACCAAGGGCGGGTTTTCTATTTTTAATCCCGCAGCAGTTGCTCGAATGCAATGCGGACCGGCTCGAAGTCTGAATCTTCCATTGTGCGTAAATCCATGAGAAACGCGTCGGATTCGATCCTGCCGATTACTGCTGGATCAGAGTTGCGCAGGACCTGTTCGATGCGGTTGGGTGTGTAGGTTTCGGATTTTACAGCAACTAGTCTTGTGGGCAGGTTCTGAGCCGGCAGGGAGCCGCCCCCTACCTGTGAATGGCCACGCTTAACGGCGATCTCTAGAACGGAGCTGCCGGAAAGTGCGCGAATTAGCGTGGCAAGGGTATGCGCGCGGGGTTCGAGATCGGCTTCAGGTGTCGATATCATCCTGAGCGTAGGAATTTGTTCCAATGCCTGATGTTCGTCCCGGTAGAGCCTGAGTGTGGCCTCCAAGGCTGCAAGGGTCATTTTGCCCACCCGGAGTGCCCTTGTCATGGGATTTTTTTTGCACCGATCGATCAATTCGGAACGGCCTACCATGATTCCGGCTTGTGGACCGCCTAGCAGCTTGTCCCCGCTGAAGGTTACCAGGTCGGCCCCAGCCCTGATAGTTTCCTGGACCGTAATTTCCCCATGCAGCCCAAAAGGGGCCAGATCGACAAAACATCCGCTGCCCAGGTCTTCGATAACCGGCAACCCACGCTCCCGCCCAAGCCCAACCAATTTATCCAGCCCGACCTCTGCAGTGAAACCGATGACCCTGTAGTTGCTCGTGTGTACTTTCATGAGAAGGGCGGTTTGTTCATTTATGGCGGATGCATAGTCCTTAAGATGGGTGCGATTGGTCGTTCCCACCTCGCGGAGCGTTGCTCCACTGCTGCTCATAACGTCTGGGATTCTGAATGACCCGCCGATTTCGACAAGTTCTCCCCGCGATACGATTACTTCACCGCCCTGTGCCAGTGTGTTCAATGCAAGCAATACCGCACCTGCATTATTATTCAATACCAGGGCCGCTTCGGCCCCTGTCAATTCGCGAAGAATTGCCTCGGCATGGGCATGGCGTGAACCCCGCTCGCCCCGATCAATATCGTATTCAAGATTGTTATATCCCGAGCAGATGAGTTCCAGCCTCTCGACTGCCTTCTCTGGAAGAAGCGAGCGCCCAAGGTTGGTATGTATGATTATTCCCGTTGCATTCACAACGCGCCGGAAGGTAAACCGGGAAAGCAACTCGACCCGTTCGGCTGCGCGCGCTGCAAGTTTCTGCCGGTCTATTTCCGAGGGACCGGGCTCTGTGGCCTTCAGAAGCGTTTCCCTTGTCTCATCGAGTATCTGCCGGAGAGCGTCCAGGACCAGCCTTCTAGGGTATCTCGCGAGGGCCTCGGCAATTGTTTCCATCTGGAGCATTGCATCGACACTCGGAATCAGCCTGAGGATTTCTTTTGTCGAACTTCGATCCATGTTCTGCCTCGCTTTCGACCTTCGCCGCTTTGACGGGATGCTTTTTTTGAGGCGCGGTTTCGGATATACTAAAACTTTTAAAACTTGCGTTGATCGGCCCAAACCATAATTGGCCCTGATACGGTTTTTTTGTAATTAAGCCGGCTGCTTTGATGCCCGGTACTCTTTTTATCAGAATCTTGAAGGATTGACGGCATAATAATGGATTTTTCGATCCCTCGCCAGGAAATCCCCGACCGGGAAGGACCGATTGTCAATCCGGCCCTGTTTAGAAATGATTCCGAAGAAATCGTTTCATTTCTGAAAAATTCTCGTGAATCGGCCGCCCTGAGGGGAGTGCAGCCGTCTGCTTTGGCTTATCTGGTCTCCAGGGCGATGCGCCGGGTGAGAGAGCCCTTCGTATTAGTGGCCCCGACCGACAAGGAAGCCGACAGTTATGCCCAGATGATTTCTTTTTTCCTGGGAAAGCAAGGCGCCAATGGCACCCAACCCCTGGAACGTCCGGTATGGTACCTCCCGAGCCGATCAGGCCACAAGGCGCAGTCACTCGGAAAGGCCGAGACTACTGCCCATAGGATAGAAGCCCTGTATGCATTGCGAGCTGCACCGGCACCGATGGTTGTAGTCACTTCCGCATTGGCGCTCATGGAGCGCCTGGCACCGCCCGATGTGCTCGTCGGGGCCGCCGAATACAAGGTCGGTGGTGAATCCGGAGACATAGAAGCCTTTACCAGAAGATTACTCGACCGCGGATATTACCGGGTTTCCCTGGTGGAAGAATACGGAGATTTCAGCCGGCGCGGCGGCGTCATTGATATTTTTGCCCCCCTCTACAGGTGGCCGGTCAGGCTCGAATTTTTTGGCGACGAACTGGAATCAATCCGCCTCTTTCATCCAAGCACTCAGCGCTCGATGGGTACTCTCGAAGACTTCCTGATCCTTCCCGGAAACGAAGTGATTTTCGATGACGAAGCCAGGCAGCGGGCACGTCAGGCGATCTATGAAGATGTGCGCCTGGAGCGGCTCTCGCCGGCGGCTGGCAACATCTGGCTGGACAGGATTCAGGAGGGCCATCAGTACGGCGCCTTCGAAGCCGTTTTCCCGGTCTTATTCGAGCGGACCGCCTCGCTTTGGGATTATCTCGATCCCGGCACAATAATTATATGGGCAGACGCGGTACGAAGCCATACCGAGCTTGACGAGCATTTTGCCAAACTCACTGGAGGTTGGGAAGAAACAAAGTCCGATACTGAATGGAAACGGCCGCCCTCCGAGCTTTTTGAAGATCCCGGGCAAATGCTCGAACGGGGAGGTGTTTTTCGGCAACTGCTCGTAAATTCGCTTTCCGAAGAGGGCGCGGCAAAAGTCTTCGACCTCGGCACTTCGGGGCACGCCGAATTGGCTATGGCCGTCAAATCGAATGCCAACCGTGAGAGATTGCTCGACCCCGTTGCAGTCCAGTTTCGCAATTGGATTAAAGACGGGAATTCCATATTCATGGTCTGCTCGCAGAAGGAACGAGCCGGGAGAATCGCCGAGCTGCTCGGAAATTATGGAATTGATGTCATGGTAAGCGAGCGCCCCTTTGGCGAGGAATCCTTCGATACCCCTTCAATAAAGGTGGTGACCGGCGAAATACGGAATGGTTTTTTCTGGGCCGCCGAGAGGCTTGCGGTAGTGGCCGAGGAGGAAATTTTCGAAAGGCGCTCCAGGAAGGGTGTGGCCAAACCCGTTTCGGGCATTTTTCTAAGTTCGTTCCAGGATCTTCACCAGGGCGACTTCGTTGTCCATCTCGACCACGGAATAGGAGTCTATAAGGAACTGGCTCACCTGAATGTGGGCGGCATAGAAAACGATTTCCTGCTGCTCGCTTACCAGGATAGCGATAAACTCTACGTACCGGTCGACAAACTCCAGAAAGTGCAGAAGTATCTCGGGGTCGAGGGGCAGGACCCAAAGCTCGATAAGCTCGGCGGAAAATCTTGGGAAAGCGCCAAGCGAAAAGCAAGGGAGTCGGCCGAGCGAATGGCCGAGGAGTTACTCGATCTCTATGCCATACGCCAAGTGGGTGAGGGATTCGCCTTTACTGCTCCAGACAGGTTTTTCCAGGAATTTGAAACGACTTTTGCCTTCGAGGAAACTCCCGACCAGATCAGGGCGATCGAGGATGTGCTCGATGACATGACCGCGCAACGTCCGATGGACCGTCTGATTTGCGGGGATGTGGGCTACGGCAAAACTGAAGTTGCACTAAGGGCGGCTTTCAAGGCAGTTATGGACGGAAAACAGGTGGCAATGCTCGTGCCGACAACCGTCCTTGCCGAGCAGCACTTCGAGAGTTTCCGGGAAAGATTTGAAAAGTTCCCCGTAACTGTTTCGGCACTTAGCCGGTTCAAAACAGCGGCCCAGCAAAAACAGATCATCGAAGATCTGAAAAAAGGTAAAATCGACATTGTGATAGGCACTCACCGGCTACTGCAAAAGGATGTGGTGTTCAAGGATCTTGGACTGCTGATAATTGACGAGGAACACAGGTTCGGTGTCCGCCACAAGGAAATGATGAAGAGGCTTCGGGTATCCGTTGACGTGCTGACGCTGACCGCGACGCCTATCCCCCGGACGCTTCAGATGGCCCTTACCGGCATTCGTGATCTCAGCACGATAGAGACTCCGCCGCAGGACCGCCGCTCGATCGAAACATTTGTAAGCAATTATGATGAACTGACCATACGCGAGGCAATCTACCGGGAATTGCATCGTGGAGGACAGGTCTTTTTTGTGCACAACCATGTCCAGAGCATCCACAAAATGGCCGCAAAACTGTCAGAACTCGTTCCGGAAGCACGGATCGGGGTTGGCCACGGGCAGATGCACGAGCGCGAGCTTGAAAAAGTGATGCTCGGATTCATTCGCAAGAAGATGGACATACTGGTTTGCACCACTATTATCGAATCGGGGCTCGACATTCCGGCGGCCAATACGATTATCATCAACCGTGCCGACAAATTTGGCCTGGCGCAAATTTATCAATTGCGGGGCAGGGTTGGCAGATCGAGCGAGCAGGCTTACGCTTATCTCATTATTCCGGGCGAACACCTGATAACCCGCGATGCCCAAAAAAGACTACGCGCTCTGCTTGATTTCAGTGAGTTGGGCGCAGGATTCAAGATCGCGTTGAACGACCTCCAGATAAGGGGCGGAGGCACAATTTTGGGCTCTTCCCAGTCAGGACACATCGCGGCCATAGGATACGAACTCTATCTGGAACTGCTGGAGCGGGCCGTAAAGAGCATGAGGGGAGATGGAGCAGGGGCGGAGGCGATCGAAACGGAAATGAATCTTCCTGTTTCCGCATTTCTGCCCGAGGATTTCATTCCGGATACCGACCAGAGGCTGCTTGCATACAAGCGGCTTGCCACGCTCTCTGATGAGCAGTCGGTTGACGATCTTGCCGGGGAATGGCGTGATCGCTACGGGCCATTGCCTGATTCGGTGAAGCACCTAGTTTTGATGGCGAAGATGCGAATCGTCTTAAAGAATCTCCGGGTGCTGCGCCTGGATGGTGATGAAGAAGGTTTTACCCTCCATTTTGCCCAAAATGCTGAAGTCCTTCCGATTCTCTCGAAATTCGAAGAAAAGAAATGTAGCTATGTCATTGAATCCGATCGCAGGATGAGGGTCGAAATTTGGGGCCGAAGCTATGTGCACAGGCTCGTGCGCCTAAAGAAAATCTTGCAAGAGCTTGGCGAACGTGCTACTGATTTCAACTTCCAATAGCTCTTGTTATATCTGGTCCCTCTTGCTCACGGCCCGACCGGGCAGGCGGGAGATCCGGAGTCTCTTCGCGGTTGAACGTCAGCCTGGAATTGCAGCCCCGGTTCTTGTGGAACATCGATTTTGTATTGCCTGCTAAGTTGCTTCTCTATTTCAAAGCGGGGTAAAAGAGCAAATGAGAGGTGGCTGATATCCGCACAGCCGACCCATTTTGCTCATGTGCTAGTTTCGAAGCTGTAAACTAGAGAAATTGTAAATCGAGGAAGTCATGCGTTTTGGTAAGCTGATTTTGATCATTTTTGCCTGTATGGTTTTACATACGGTGTATGCAGGGTTTGGCAGGTGTGAAGTAATTGATCGCACGGTAGCCACTGTGAATGGCGAGATAATTCTCTACAGTGAGGTTAAGGCACATGTCTTGCTTATGGAGAAAATGTTCCCTGACTTAAAAACTGATGATCCTGTAAAGAAAGCTCAGACGGAGCGCGAAGCCCTGACGCAGCTCATACGGCAGCGTCTGGCTCAGGAAGAGGTAAAGCGACAGAAGATAAACGTGTCCGATTCAGAACTGGACTCGACAATTGATGGAATGCTGAGGCAAAATAACTTCACGCGGGCGGATCTGGAGCGGATGCTCAAGGAAAGCGGTGAGACTATTCAGAAATACCGGGAGGGAGTTCGTAGGGATATCGAGCGCAACAAGCTGGTTGATCGGGTACTCAAGTCGAAGACACTGATAACCGACCAGCAGGTGGATGCGGCTCTTAAGGATTCCCGTCCTGACTCCCCAGGATCGGAGAGGAAGATTCGCCTTGGAATTATTTTCTTGCCTTCCGCGGAAAAGGACGCCGAGAAGACCGGCCGTGAGATTCTGTCCCAGCTCAGGAGCGGGGCCGATTTCCGGAAGTTGGCGATCCAGTATTCGAAAGGCCCGGCTGCCGCGGATGGAGGCGATGTGGGGCTAATAGGGGTGGACGAACTGGCGCCTTTTATTGCCGGTGCCATCCAGGGGCTTCAGAAGGATCAGGTTTCCGATATGGTGAAGGCGGGCGCAGGTTACTATATTATGAAAGTGCTCGATATGGTCATCCAGAAGCAGAATACTTCTGATCAGGCGATACGCGATAAGGTAAGGAACCAGTTGTTCCAGAAAGAGATTGATCGAAAATTCGAAGAGTGGGTCAAGAAGTTGGAATCTAAGGCTTTCATCGAGATCACCCTCTAACGGGGACCGCCGGATGAAGGAACTTTCGGAATTTCTCCGATCCGAGAGAGAAAAACGCGGCCTGCCGCTGGAGTCCGTTGCTGAGCAAAGCGGGCTGAGTGTAACTATGCTCAGTTGCTTTGAGTCGGGGGATTTCGAGTGCATAGGTGCGCAATTGCTCGTTCGTAATATCGTTCGCGGATATTGCAAAGTCTTCGAGCGCGACCCCGAACCAATCCTACAGGAATTTGCCCCCCAAATCGGTGGACTTGAATATCAGGAGGCCGGAATACGAGAATTCGGGCACCGGATGAAACTGTTTCGGAAGAAGCGCCGAATGATCAGTTTTCCGCTGCTGCTGTTTGCTCTGGCAACCGTCCTCACGATGTACGGAGGTACGTGGATATCGGAAAAGCGGGCCAAATTGTATGCCCCCCCCGCCGCGGACCAAATTTTTTCTCAGGAAGAACTGCCACCTGAATTGCTTGAAAAACTTGCGCCTCAACCCGGAGCATCCGGGCAGCAGCGCCGGGCTGGCGCTTCACGAGGTGATGCAGACCTGAGGGAAGCTGATAAGGCAATCGTTCAGGCGGAAAAGAATATAAAGGATGCTGAGCAGGTAGGGTCGGCCGACAGGACGGCTGATGTCAATCGACAGGAAGCCTTTAAGATCGCGGAGTCCGAGAAATCCCGGGACGCCGTGCAGCAGTCAGCCGCAAACCGCGGCGAAGCTTTGCCCCAGCGAGCTTCCGGTGTAGCCTTGAGCAATTCCATGGAAGTCATGGCTGAGGATAGACCCACAAATTCCCAGGATTTAGGCAAGGGCTTCAGATTTGGTGTCGAAGCAAACGATCAGACCTGGGTACAGGTTAGAATAGATGAAAAGGAAGCCCGAAGCGCCATGCTCCGTCCGGGTGACAAAAGGGAGTGGACGGCCCAAAAGGGTATGCAGATCGTGATCGGGAACGCTGGCGGGGTCTCGATGAGACTTGACGATCAGCCGATCAGGGCATCCCGTGAACCAGGCCGGGTACTTCGTTTCAAGCTGCCCGAACAGGCCGGTTCAATCCCCGATTAGCCGGTGCCGTGCCGAGGCAATTTGTTTGCTTGACATCACGGCTCGGGCGCTGTTAAAGATAATCGAACAAAAGATTTCTTGCGATCAGGTGCTTTAGCTTAAAAGGGAATCCCGTAAGAATCGGGAGCGGTCCCGCCGCTGTAAACGGGGACGAAATCCGCCAAGTGCCACTGGGAAATCCCGGGAAGGGGCGGAGAGTAGGACGATCCGAAGCCAGAACACCTGCCTGATGCGCGTTGGAAAAGCGGTACGAGGCGATACCGTTTTGCCGGTTAAGGATCAAGAAATAGGGTGCAGTCCTTGAGGCCAAAAGGCTTCAGGGATTTTTTTTTGGAAAGAGACTCTTTGCCGCACCGAAACCAAGTCGATCTCTAATTTTCGAAATGCCACGCAACTCCTCAACTCCACCCGGGAGGCCGCAACCCCCGGGTGGCTTCCCTTTCGGTTGTGGGCTCCACAAATCATGCGGGTATTAGAAAATAAGGGAAAATTGATGTAGGTTGGACAGGTTTATCGTGCCCACCATAGTCTCGTGCGGCAATATCGGTTATGGCAGGAGTTCCCGAGTTTTCCGGCCGCATTGACTGAGGGTCTCGAAGGTCGAGAAGAAATTCCAAATTGTTACGAAAGAAGCAAAAATATGGTCTACATGCGGAAGTTTTTTTTGCTGCTGGTTCTTGGTCCTGTTATATGGGGTATTGGTATTTTTCCTTCATACGGGGCGCAGGAATCGATTATGAAACAGGAGAAGATTGCTCGCAGGGGCATCTTGCTGGTGGCTTTCGGCACGAGTGTTCCGGAAGCTGCACAGTCGCTTACCGAGATAGAAAAAAAAGTCCGGGAAAAGTATGCGGGAACAGAACTGAGGTGGGCATACACTTCGAAGACCATCAGGACCCGCTATGCTGCCCAGGGCAAAGTGATGGACTCTCCCGAAACAGCCCTGGCAAAGCTCATGGACGATGGCTATACACAAGTGGCGGTTCTGTCGCTTCACGTTGTGCCGGGCCAGGAATTCCATGATGTCTATCAGAATGCGATCCGTTTTTCGGAAATGATCGGCGGCTTTGAAAAAATCCTGGTGGCCCGACCCCTCCTGGGAAACTACGATGACATGTCGCGAGCAGTCGATGTGCTTGCTAGGATATTTCCCGCCCCAGCCGATTCGGGGGAAGGGGTGATATTTATCGGGCATGGCAACGCCAGTCATCCCTCGGACGCAATTTATGTCGCAATGGATTCGCTTTTTCGAACAAGGGCCGAAAACCTTTTCGTAGGAACTGTCCAGGGACATCCCACCCCCGAGGAACTGCTCCCAAAGCTCGCTGCCGCAAAGATTCGCAAGGTTAGGCTCATTCCGCTGATGACTGTCGCGGGAGATCACGCGCGAAAAGATATGGCGGGAGAAGGCCCGGGCAGCTGGAAATCCATCCTGGCCGCACACGGTATCGAGAGCGAAGGGGTTTTCAGCGGCCTTTCCCAGTCTCCGGAGATCGTAAACATCTGGATCGATCATCTGGACGAGATAATTTCAAAAATGTAGTTTGTGTTACGAAAAGGTAATCAGATGCTCTTTCGCCACTGCCCCCATTGTGGATTTGACCTCCAAAAAAAGACCCACGGCGGCCGGATCAGGGCTTTTTGCGTGCGGTGCGAAAAAATAATTTACCGAAACCCGACAGTTGGGGCGGCCATAATGCTGGTCGAGAACCATTCGATTTTGCTGGTCAGGAGGGCGGGAACCTATCGCGGCATGTGGTGCATTCCCTGCGGCCATGTCGAATGGGATGAGGATATCCGCGATGCCGCTGTGAGGGAACTGTTCGAGGAGACTGGCATCAAGGCTGCCCTTGGTCACGTTTTCGCCGTTCACTCCAATTTCCATGATCCTGAAGAGCATACAGTAGGCGTCTGGTTCTGTGGAACAAGGATGGGCGGTGAACTCCGTGCCGGCTCCGATGCGGCCGAAGCTGCGTTCTTCAGCCTGAAAGAGCTTCCGGAAGAATTAGCTTTTCCCACGGACAGGCTGGTACTGGAGGAGCTGAGGGAGTATTTGGAAGCCCGAGTCCTCGAAGATGAGCCAACGTCGAGAAAATCTAGTGCTGATTAATGCCTGAATCTCTTCTTGTACCGATACACCGCTCAACTCAGCCTAATACCCCCGCACCCCTGCACCCGCAACCCGCAACCCGCAACCCGCAACCTAAAACCGGCACCCTACCGGTAGTACCTGTGAAAATACTCTAATACCATCCTGTGGGTGTTGAACTGAGGGGTAATGTCTGATATCGAGTGGCGCATGATCGAGAGCCACTGCTTCGGGTTTGCGTAGTAGGTCGTCACGAGATCTTCGAGATCCTGGTAAAAATCGGCCGCGGCGGCTTCATCCGTTTGGTCTTCATCGTAGCCTATGGCCCAGCCGTTTACCCTGTTGCGGCAGGCCTCGCGCCACCAGCCGTCGAGAACACTCATATTTACTCCGCCGTTGAAGCAGACCTTCATACCGCTCGTGCCGCTCGCCTCACGGGGTCGCCTCGGGGTATTGAGCCAGATGTCCGCGCCGGATGTCATCATCCCGGCAACCCAGATATTGTAGTTGGGCACAAAGACCAGGCGAAGCTTGTTTTCGTACTGTCTGCCTATCTTTATTATCTCCTGTATCAATTCCTTGCCGAGTTCGTCCTGGGGGTGGGCCTTGCCGGCGAAGACAAATTGAACGCGGTCAAAGGAAAGATTGAACAGGTATTCCAGGTCGCTGAAGATAAGGGTTGCCCGCTTGTAAGCGGCCGCGCGCCTGGCAAAGCAAATCGTCAGGAATTCATCGGTAAAACCGGCTCCCGACACCGAGTTGATGTAGCTTATGAGGCGTTTTTTGGCCTTCTTCTTTGCGTCGGCCAGATCACTGTCCGGAATGACGGAAATATCGCCGAGCTGTTTTGGGTCCTGACGCCAGTTGGGAACGTATTTATCGAAGAGGGCCTTGAACTCCGGCCCAGTCCAGCTCAGGTGGTGAACGCCGTTTGTTATGTAGCCTATCTCGTATCCAGGAAACATCTGCCGGGATATCTCGCCGTGGAGTTGGCTTACCCCGTTTGCAGCGCGTGAGAGGTTAAGAGCGAGCACCGTCGTGTTAAGGACATCGTCGCCGGCAAGCAGCTTGATGTTGGGCGGCAGGTAATCCCCGAGGATTTTTTCCGCCAGGTCGTACCCGAATTTGTCATGCCCGGCAGGTACCGGAGTGTGCGTGGTGAAAACACACCTGGACCGCACTTCTTCCTCGTTGCCATTAAACTCCTTGAGCAGCGCCAGCGTCAGGAAGACTGCATGGCCTTCGTTCATATGGTAGGTGGTAATCTGCGGCTCAAGGCGCTTCAGGGCCATGTAGCCGCCGATCCCGAGCACTGCCTCCTGCGAGATGCGCGTATGCGAATCCCCCCCGTAGAGGTACTGGGTAATCAGGCGGTCTTCGGGGGCATTTATTGGCAGGTCGGTATCGAGGAAGTAAACCGGCACGCGCCCGGTCATCCCGACCTGGTTGTACTTCCAGACCCCGACATGAACGTTTCGGTCCTCTATCCGGATCGTTACCTTGAAGGGCAGAGGTTCCATGAATGCGCGAGGATCGAAATAGGGGTAAATCTCTTCCTGTTTTCCAAAAGGATTTATGTTCTGGATGAAGTAGCCTCGCTTGTAGAGAAGAGTGACCCCGACGAGCGGAATATTGAGGTCCGCGGCCGATTTTATGTGATCTCCGGCCAGTATGCCCAACCCCCCGCTGTAGGTCGGAATATTTTCATTGAGGCCGATTTCCATGCTGAAGTATGCGACTTTCATCCCGGATATAAGCTCCTTTTGATTTTTGATGATTTCACTACAAGAGTGAGTCTATAGCATAATCCCCACTAAAATAAGAATTTAAAGAAATTTGTGCCCGAGGAAATGCCAATTGAATCCAAAAAGCATTGTTCGTTCCACCGCGGCATGATCTCTGACGCTAATTCGGTAACTACTGTCGCGTTGCGAAGCCACTTTGCTGGCCCCCTCTTAAATTTGCAAACTGAACAGCACTATTGTAAGCTGGTGTCAGTTACACTCAAAAGGCCTCAGCCTGCACATTACATCTCATACGGAGGGGGAAAATGCCGGCATCTTACGCTCACATTACCCTGGTAAATGACCTTTTCAACCGCATGGGTGGTGATGCAGACTTTCCGCCAGATGTCTATAAGGCAGTCGGCAGGCACCTTAAATTTTGTGAACTCGGTTCCGTAAGCCCGGATTATCCTTATCTGGCGTTCTCTTCAAAACACAGGCAGTGGGCCGACCTCATGCACGGCGTCCAGGAGCTGAAAACACTCGATGTGGTCCGTGCCGGCGTCACCCTGCTTCCTGGTATCGATTCGGATTCGAAGCGGCACAAATGCCTTGCCTGGTTGCTCGGCTATACCGCTCACGTTGCTACTGATGTCTCGATTCATCCGGTTGTCAATCTGAAGGTGGGGCCATACGAGAGTCACAAAACCGAGCACCGCGTCTGCGAAATGAACGAGGACGTATTCATTTTTGAGCACATGAATCTGGACATGGCACTTTCAGAGTTTCTTGAAAGACATATCGGAAGCTGCTCCGACCCCAATGAAAGAGACCGTCTCGATCCCGACATCAGGGAGTTCTGGGCGGCCATGCTTAATTCCGTCTTTCCTGATCATTTCAAGAGCAATCCTCCCGAACTGGACGAATGGCACGAAGGCTTCAACAGGATTATGGATCTGGCCGATGAAGGGGACCATCTTATACCCTTCGCCAGGCATGTCGCGGCCGACGTAGGCCTGCTATATCCTGAGAAAGCCGATGATGAATACTTAAAACAACTCAGTGTTCCAGCGGGGCTGTACATGGATTATGGCGCCGTTTTCGAAAAGGCAATCGGGGATGTCAGGGATACCTGGCTTAAGGTTGTGGGCGCGATGAACGGGTCAAATGAACTGGCGGCGGCCGGCAACTGGAGTCTTGATTCCGGTAAAGACGACCACAATAAATTCGTGTTCTGGAGCCTCACATGAAAAGGTCCATTTCATCCCTTTCGGCGTGTATTGTCCTGGCCTGCATCTTGTCCGCATGCGCTATTTCGGCCGGACCTAACGAAAGCGAAATGCAGCGGCTAGCAGCAGACCTTCTGCCCCTGACCGCAGCCGTCAAGGTGACTATCCAGACAGAAAATCCACCCGCCGGCCTTTCAGATTCGGAGTTGCTAAATATTTCGACCCGTGAAGATCCTTCTCTGCTGAAGCCGTTCAGCAACTATAAACTCCGCATCTCACGGCATTCGCGCGATGTTGTCCTGCTTGTATGTTCAGAAGACGGTACAAAAGGGCTGTTGGAAGATGCCGGTTGTACGCCGGGAATGGATGAGCATCTATGGAGGAGCAAAAAGCCCTGTGATTTCACAATTCAGGTGGAGAGCCTGTGTGAAAAAGTGAATGCCAGGGAAAAATGAAAACCGCAGGTTGCCAGGCTGCCAAGGGCTATTCATGGATGTGGATGTTTTGTGCGTGGGGCATGCGGTCTACGATATTGTGATGACGATGGACCGCCATCCCGGAGACGACGAAAAAAGCCTTGCAACCGGCTTTACGGCAGCCGGTGGCGGGCCGGCATCCAACGCGGCGCTGACGGTCGCCCGGCTGGGAGGTTCCGCGGCTTTTGCCGGATACCTGGGAAATGACACATTCGGCGACCTGCATTTTAATGAGCTGCGCGCGGAAGGTGTTCTCACGGATTTCATAGTCAGGGGTGCGCACCCGACCCCGATCTCCGCAATCCTGGTAAAGCCCGGCGGAAAAAGAACGATTGTGACCTACAAGGGTGCGACACCTATTCTGGATTCACACCAGGTAGATTTCTCCCGAATTCGCCCCAGGGCCGTCCTATTCGACGGCCATGAGCCGGCAATATCCCTCCCGTTGGCAAAGGGATGCCGCGCGCGGGGAATAATTACAATCCTCGATGCTGGATCGGTTCACAGGGGCACGGAGGAACTCGCTCCCATTTGCGACTACCTGATCGGATCGGAGAAATTCGCCCGCGATTTCTGCAACGGAAAAGATCCCGAGGAGGCGGTAAAAGAGCTTGCGCTGATTGCCCCGGCCGCTGCGATCACCCTGGGGGAAAAGGGTCTGGTGTGGCACCGAAAGGGAACCGGCGGAACGCTTTCTCCCATGGCGGTCGATGCAGTCGATACTACCGGGGCCGGAGACATTTTCCACGGTGCGTTCGCCTTGCGGACGGTGCTTGGGGACGATATGCCCGCGGCTCTTCTTTACGCAAGCGCCGCCGCGGCCCTGGGCTGTACCAGAATGGGAGCCCGCGCGGGAATACCTAAGAAAAACGAAGTGGATGGATTTATCGGCAGGCTTTAATGCCAACCGCGTTTGATACGCAGCAGCACCTGAATTTGATTGGCATGATGGCGATGCAGCGGCGTTGCCCGAGGCGGCGCCGCTGCATTGTGAGGGATTATTTGCTCGGCAGGGTCTCAAGCAGCCTCGACACCTGCATATCGACCACTCGCTGGACGTCATATTGCGGCACGTGAGCCAGGTCGATCAGGGCGGTCTTGTAAGATGTCGTACCATCGCGGAAGCTTCGCGTCCTGATATCGATCTGCACCACAGTTGCTCCGGCCGGTGCAACGAGGCCAAGGAATGCACCACTTCCAGCACCGATGGCCGCTCCCCTGGCGGGTGAACCAAGAGCCCCTCCGATCAGCGCACCGGTTGCCGCTCCCAGGAGTGCTCCGCCAAGCGTGTTGCCGGCCCTTTGCTCGGGATTATCCCTGGCGGTTGCAAAAAACGACACGTCCAGTTCGAAATCGGCTTCCCTGTCGCGCCCCACTAAATCATAGCCTTTCTGATAGAGCGTGCTCCGTGACATGGGAAGGTGCCAGAGCCCGAAAGGCGTCCGGTCATCGATTCGCAAAACGAACGTGCGGTCCATCTGTCCGACAGCCAGTAAGCTGGGACCAGCAGGATAGTCAGGCTCATTCACGCTATAATAATTACCAGCCGGTCCCGCGACACAGCCGCTCAAAAAAATAGCTGCAACAAAGGCTGCCAACAATCTACACGTTCGCGCCATGGTTATCATTGCTTAAGCTCCTGTAAAAAAGAAGGCACCGGGGTTTGTTTCGGTTTCGTAAAACAATGAATAGCATTTGCATGCCTTCACAACAACGGCTATCAAATTATTTTTAAATTTTTTTCCTCGGATCCCTCCATCTAAGAGTCGGCCGGCTATGGCCGGGAGGATCTGCGAGGACAAACTGTCCGCCCGCCCTGCAGCCGGAACCATGACTTTAACGCTTTGACGAACAAGGGTGGAGGAAAGTTTACAGCTTAATTGTAAAGTTGATTCGCCGCCGGTGGTAGAAGCCATTACCTGGAATCAGTCAACCCGGAGGATCGCCAAATGGAGAAAATAAAACTGGGCATCAGTACTTGCCTGCTTGGAGATCCCGTGCGCTATGACGGAGGCCACAAGCTGGACCGCTATCTTAAAGATCTTCTGGGGCGTTTTGTCGAATATGTCCCTGTCTGCCCCGAGGTCGAAATGGGGCTCCCGGTCCCGCGCGAATCCATGCACCTCGAGGGCGATCCGGCCGATCCGCGCCTTGTCACCAGCAAAACCCGGCAAGACTTCACCGACCGGATGACCGGGTGGGCTGAAACACGCGTTCGGGAACTCGAAAAAGAGGACCTTTGCGGCTTCATCTTTAAAAGCAATTCCCCAAGCAGCGGGATGCAGCATATCAGGGTATATGACAAAAAAGGTGTCCCGCGCAAGATCGGGACCGGTCTTTTTGCACGCGCTTTTATGGAGCACTTCCCCCTCTTGCCGGTGGAAGACGAGGGCAGGTTGAACGATCTTTCCATCAGGGAGAATTTCATCGAGAGGATTTTCATATTTAGCCGTTGGCGGGAGATCAATCGGGACAGGCGAACGCTCGGGGGCCTTGTTGATTTCCATACAAGGCACAAGCTCCTCATCATGGCTCACAGCCCGAGACATTATTCCCGGATGGGAAAGCTCGTGGCGGGAGGAAAGAGCATTCAAGAATCGGTTCTTTTCGAGCAATACCAGGTGCTGCTTGCGGAGGCGCTGAAGCTTAAGGCAACACCCGGAAAGAACGCCAACGTGCTTCAGCATCTGGCCGGATATTTCAAAAAGGAGCTTTCACCTGACGAAAAGCAGGAGTTATCCGATCTGATAAAGGACTACCGTGAGGGACACGTACCGTTGATAGTCCCGATTACACTGGTAAATCACTATGTCAGAAAATACGGCCAGCAATATTTGAAGATGCAGTATTACCTGAATCCGCACCCGGTTGAACTGAAGTTGAGAAATCATGCATGATGTAAGGGATTGCCCCGGTTCCGGCAAGGTCTCCGACCTTGCCGGCGGCATCGGCC
>DBMI01000117.1:1362-3778 GCA_002298165.1 Desulfarculales bacterium UBA702 | reverse complement strand
TGCCCCTATGTCTCGGAAGAGGCGAAGGAAAAGCTTGCCACGGAATCCGCCCCTCCAATCAGACCGCTGACCGTTGGCGTTGGAGAATATGCAGTCAAAATAGGTGGCGAGACCGTGCTTTTCCGGCACGAGAAAACCTTCGTCAACCCGCCCGGTTTTGCGGTGCTGGTAAGCACTGATGAAGACAGTGCATCGGTTGCCGGAAAAATCGAACGCTTCAAGTCGGCACAGTATGACCGGGTGGGGCTGAAACTGCGCGCGGAAATGTTTGCAATTAAGGACACCGGCGGAGATGCCGCAAAGTTCTGCGCCCTTGCCAAAACCGTATCGGACGGGACTGGCGCCGCAATGATCTTCATTTCCGATTCAGTTGACGTTTTGACGGCCGCCGCCGATTCCTTTAAGGATAAAAAACCTCTCCTTTACGCTGCAACTTCTGAAAACAGCGAGGCGGTCGGCAATCTTGCCAAGGCTGCCGGATGTCCTGTGGCGATAAAGGGTACTGGAAATCTCGAAAGCGTTATAGGACTTAGCGAAAAGCTTTCGGCTGGCGGCGTTAAGGACATTGTTATCGATACGGGCACCCGCGAACTCAAAAAAGCCTTCGAAGAGCAGATAGTGATCCGCCGCGCTGCTCTCAAGGACCGGTTCCGTCCCCTTGGTTTTCCAACCATCATAATGGCTAATGAGATGGCCGGCGACCTGATGGAGGAGGCCCTGGTAGCAGCGACTTTCGTTGCAAAATACGGCGCCCTGATAGTTATGAGCGACATTCAACCTCATGTCGTGTTCCCCCTGCTTCTCGACCGCCTCAATATATANNGAGCAGGGGATCTATCCCATCAATAACCCCGACGAGAACTCACCGGTTATGGTAACCTGTAACTTCTCACTCACCTACTTCATCGTCTCGGGTGAGATCGAATCGAGCCGTGTGCCGACCTGGCTTTGCATTCAGGACACCGAGGGCCTTTCAGTCATGACTGCGTGGGCAGCCGGTAAATTCTCCGGCGAGTCGGTGGGGACCTTTATCAATAAGTGTGGAATAAAAGACAAAGTGAAGCACAAGGAAATTATTATACCGGGTTACGCTGCCGGGATCAGCGGAGAGTTGGAGGAAGAACTCGGTGGTTGGACGGTTAAGGTTGGCCCACGGGAAGCCAGCCAGATTCCAAAATTCCTGAAAAGCCGTTAGACCAGACAGGGGAGAAAACAGGATGAAACTGTTAGGCGAANNGCAGGAGCTTGCGCGCCAGCAGGTCAAGGCCGGAATGGATTGGATAGACCTGAACATCGGTCCCGCGGGAAAGACGGGTGAGGAACTGATGAGTTGGCTCGTTCCTGTCATCGAGGAAGTGACCCAGGTGCCGCTGGCACTGGATACCTCGAATGTGAAGGCCATAGCGGCCGGGTTAAAGGTGAGCAAAAAGCAGCGGCCGCTCATCAATTCGATAATGGTGCGTCCCGAGCGCATGGATGCGCTCCTGCCGCTTGCCGCCGAGCATGATGCGGAATTTGTCGGGCTGCTCTGGGGACCCGAGGGTATGCCGCGGGATGAAAACGAGCGCGGCGCCCTTTGTGCCGAACTGGTCTACAAAGCAACCGGCGAGTACGGCATAAAACCGGAACGGATTTATATCGATCCTATCCAGACCCCGGTAAATGTGCAGCAAAACCAGATAATGAGCGTTCTAGAATTCATGAAAATGTTCGAGGATATCGCTCCGGGATGCAGGAGCACCATCGGGTTGTCCAACGTTTCCAACGGTCCCCCGGAACATCTGCGTCCGATTCTCAATCAGGTTATGCTCATAATTTGGAAACGTCACGGCCTGTACTCGGCAATCGTTGACACCTTCGATACCAAGCTCCATGAAATAGCCCGTGGCCAGCACCAGAACCTCGAAAAACTCGTTCACCAGGTCGAGGATGGCGAGGCTATAGACATGGCATCGCTTACTCCGGAAGAAGCCAAGTACGTGAAAACTGCCAAGGTAATACTGGGACATGCCCTGTATTCCGATTCATGGCTTGAAATCTGATCCGAATTAAGGGCCTCCGGTCCCCTCAAGGGCTTTCCAGGAGGGGGCCGGCCCTTTTATCGTTTTTATTAAATGGGTATTCGCGCCGGCTCCAGGCGTCCCTCCTTATCCTGCTGATCTGCCGTCCCGATCTCACCAGGTCGTTCAAAAAGCGCGCCGAAAAGCCCTGAATTTCAATTCTTCATTCAGAATAGTGTCGTAAGTTCTTGCGCTGACGTCCAAATTGTGGATAATAGGCGACTTCTGACACTATACCGGCGATTGCCGGCCCCCCTTCTGCTTTTAAGTCCAGCGAGAAAGAACAGCAATTTCGATAGGGAGAGTATCATGCCAAAGTATGTGTATTTTTTCCAGGAAGGTAAGGCGGACGGAAA
>DBMI01000117.1:1109-1354 GCA_002298165.1 Desulfarculales bacterium UBA702 | reverse complement strand
GGGATCCCTGTCCCTCCCGGTTTTACGATAACTACGGATATTTGTTCTTATTATTACGAGCACAATGGCGAGTATCCGCCGGAACTAAAGGGGCAGGTCGAAGAGGCCCTTGCAAGGCTCGAAGAATTAATGGGGCGAAAGTTCGGCGATCCCGATACCCCGCTGCTCGTTTCGGTGCGCTCCGGTGCGGCAATGAGCATGCCAGGTATGATGGATACTGTCCTGAATCTTGGTTTGAACGACCA
>DBMI01000117.1:514-1023 GCA_002298165.1 Desulfarculales bacterium UBA702 | reverse complement strand
CGGGGCGTGGAAGCTGATAACCAACTCCCGTCCTCCGATCTTAAAGAGCTCATAGAGCGCTACAAAGGTCTTATCAGGGAGCGCAAGAAGCTTGAATTCAGGCAGAGCCCATGTGATCAGCTCTGGGGTGCAATTACCGCGGTATTTGGTTCGTGGAACAATCCACGCGCTATTGCGTATCGTGAACTTAACGGCATACCGGAGTCCATGGGAACGGCCGTTAACGTACAGGCGATGGTTTTCGGGAATATGGGGGAAGACTGCGCAACGGGCGTGGCATTTACCCGCAACCCCGCGAATGGCGATAACGTCTTCTACGGCGAATATCTTATAAACGCACAGGGTGAAGACGTAGTGGCCGGCACAAGGACACCTCAGCCGATAAATATTCGCCAAAAGGCCGAGAACTCAGGGATTTCACTCCAGGAGGCCATGCCGAAAATCTACGACGAACTGGACGGCATCCGCATCAAACTCGACAAGCATTATCGGGACATGCAGGATATCGA
>DBMI01000117.1:0-464 GCA_002298165.1 Desulfarculales bacterium UBA702 | reverse complement strand
AGCAAGGAAGAAGCCCTCATGCGTGTCGACCCGGACCAGTTGAACCAACTCCTGAGGCCGACTTTCGATCCCAAGGCCAAAATGGATGCCCTCAAGGACGGGGCGCTCCTTGCGCGAGGACTCAATGCCGGTCCGGGAGCCTCAACCGGTCGGGTGGTATTCAACGCCCACGATGCAGAGGAATGGGCCACCAGAGGTGAAGTGGTTATCCTGGTGCGCCTGGAGACCTCTCCTGACGATATACGCGGCATGCACGCATCGCGGGGAATCCTTACGGCCCGCGGCGGAATGACTTCCCACGCTGCCCTTGTTGCGCGTCAGATGGGAAAGGTCTGCGTGGTGGGCTGCGGAGAGTTGGAGATCGATTATCGAAACCGGCGCATGATGGTTGGTGATCGCGTGATTCGCGAGGGCAACTATCTTTCTCTTGACGGCACATCGGGCGAGGTGTTTGCCGGCCAGAT
>DBMI01000106.1 GCA_002298165.1 Desulfarculales bacterium UBA702 | reverse complement strand
AACGCGGTGATTGCGTTTACATGACGATGCCCGGCTATCCACAAAATGAGATTCGGATATGTATGGAGCTTATCGATCAGCTTCTTTTCGGACACAACGGATTTGGACCACCAGCCGACCAGAGATTCCGGCTTTTCGACGCCTATCGGGACATGCGCGGCTATGATCATGAGCTTGCCTTCAGCCTGTCCCTTGTCGAGTTCCCGTACAAGCCACTCATAACGCGCGTCGTCAAGTGAGCCATGTGCATAACTGCGAATTTCGATATCGCTTTGTGTTTGAGTATCGTCCAGCGCAATAACCTTGATCGGTACGTTCGACTTCGGTTCGAAGCTGTAACACGCAAAGCCGTTGTCGACGTTGTCCCTGGTGAAACCGTGACCGGCTGGGTTTGAGCAGGTAGTAAAGAACTCGCTCATCCACTCCTTTTTTGAAAGAGAACGGCGGCCCGGATCGGCTGCAACCTTCGGGGCCCGCGTACTGCCGACGGGGCCGGCGCCTATAATGTCACCGTAAGGGGTCCGGCAGTCGAGTACCCCCATATAGAGATCGCGTTTGTTTATGCCTTGGGGGTCGGTAAGTATATCTCCCAATTTGAGGATGTCCTCGCCGATATATGTCTTGCGGAGGTAATCGTTTACGGGATACGATCCCATCCAGAAATGATCGTGATTGCCCAGGACCTGGTACCAGGGGATCGTCTTGTCGAGCCCCGCCGCTCTGAAAGGTTTCTGATAATCAATGGTGCGGGCTCCGAGGTGGGCGCCTGAGCTTGGGGTAATCACGCCGCCATCGAGGGTATCCACATACCACCTCAGTTCGTTATACTGAGTGTTATTGCAGGTGTCACCAAGGGAGATGCCGAAATCAATCGGGTTTTTCTTGTGAATGGCATTTATTGTCTGGACGGCTGCGTCCAGAACATGGGGTGTGTAAAGCATGACCCCGGAATACCCGGAAGAGTTAGCGTCCTTCAGGCCAATATAGATCGCCTGCGCGGGAGATTCTTTATCCGTGATATGGATGTCGCTAATGGTAAAGAAATTCAGAAGTCTGGCGGTCTTTACGGCGGATGCTCCGCTATGGGAGGCTGGCAGAAGGTCGAGCCGTTTTACGAATTCCTGGCCCGACCCATAATGCCAGTTGCCATAGCCGTTCTTCTTGTATTTTGATATCTCATTTGGACGAAGCTTAACCAAACCCGAAGGAGAGTCGGGCAAGACCGTCTTTTGGAGCGTAGTGAAGACATTGGGATCAATCGAGTGCAGCGGCGCGGCGTCTCCAATAGCGGCAAAGACCTCCCGCAGGCTTCCGAGTTTCGTAAACCCCAGTCCCAGTGCTGCTGCGGGGCCAAGATAGTACTTCAAGAAATCTCTTCTGAGAATTTCCACCGATACTCCTTCTAAACTGAACAATCCATGGAATCAGGCGCAATGAAGATCCGTCTCCTGGTAACACCGCTGCCAGGCAAAATGCTTGAATCTCTTGAATCATTTGCGCTGTGTCGATTAATGCAAGCCATTCGATGCCGAGACTGCCTCGCATCAGACTAATCAAGGTTATTAGCAACTTCGGAATAATTACGACGCTCCATGAGTAAATATTCGTTGATTTTAGTGTCCCTTCAAGTCGAATTAAAATTGTCGGAGTGTGGAATTCCCCCTCCCTGACCCTCCCCGGTAGTCTCGATCATGAGAGAGGTCTCAACTGGGCACACTAAATTCTATGGTGATCGCTTCCGGCAATGCAGACGTCCTCCACTTGACTCTAAATGTGCTCTCCGCTATATTTACATCATGATGATCAGATGGAGGACATCAAGATGCGTACTACATTGACAATTGACGACGAAATCGCTATGTCGCTCAAGGATTTCGCTCATCGAAACGGCAGGTCGTTCAGGCAGGTGGTGAACGAAGCATTACGAAAGGGAGTGCATGCTCTCGAAAACCCCGGGGTGCAGCCCTACAGATTATCACCCGCCTCAATGGGTCCCGTCCGCACTACTATTAATTTGGACAAGGCATTGAGTCTGGCCGATGAGCGCGAAGATGAGGCAATTGCCATGAAGCTGGAGCTGCGCAAATGATTCTGGTGGATGTGAACCTGCTGCTCTACGCTGTGAACCAGGATCTGCCTCAACATGCCCGCTCTCGTGCATGGCTCGAAGATGTGCTGTCCGGCAATGACAGCGTGGGGTTGCCGTGGGTAGTGATTCTTGCCTTTTTGCGTCTTACCACCAACCCACGAATTTTTGAGCGTCCGCTTTCAGTTGAACGAGCCCTCGCCTATGTTGAGGAATGGCTGGCACAGCCGATGCTAACCATGGTTACACCCGGCAAGAGCCACTGGACGATCCTGCGCAATCTGTTGCTCGAATCCGGAACTGGAGGAAATCTGACTACAGATGCCCACATTGCCGCTCTCGCTATTGAATACGGTTATACCATTTGTTCCACGGATAACGATTTCAAACGATTTCCAGGAGTGCGCCATATGAACCCATTGATGGTGTAACTCATCCCAAGGGGCCGGATCAGGGGACACACCTAAACGCATGACACGGTCAAAGTTCCCCCAACCGAATTTCAGAAGTGCCCACTCAAAAAATTATAAAATTCCTTGGCGTGGTTTCAGCCACCGAGCGAGGATTCGATCAGTCAGGCAGTGTTTGCCAAATCCTTCTTGTGTGCGCTTCGCGACCCGGATAGCTGAGCTCTCCGGGCCACCCATGCAACATTTTCTTGTGCTACTATCTCTATTAAAGGGGGCTGTCCCGATCAGTGCCGCTATCCGGCAATGATTCAAGCTGCCCAGCTCAGGGCAGTAAGCGACCGGACGGCCGGGGTGACACGCCGTAGGCCGAGGGTTCAAGTCCCTTCGGCCCAGTCAGTTCAAAACCGGGGCTGGCCCACATGGGTTAGCCCCTTTTTTTATTCGCTTTTCTAATAGGAATGGTTGTAAAATTTCCAAGTTAACCTCCTGTATTCTCCGATTTGAAGCCCGTTACATGTAAAACAGTATGAAGAGGTTTCGGTGGTCCCGGTGCGGTGTGTTGCGGGCCCTGAGTTGCCCGCAAGAACAGAAAGAGGGAAAAGTTACATGCTGCCATCAGTATTGCGTAAGATTCGCCGCAAATGTTTTGAAAGCCAATTGGGATTTTTGCCAGCCTGGTTATTCCTGGCCTTTTCGATGTTCCTGAGTATTCAAAGCGCGAACTTCCTGAATGCGACCATTTCGCTCGCGGGTGATCAGGGGCAGGCAATCCAGGCAGGGGAAGCCGGCGCAAAGCCGGTTCAGATTCGGTGGGAAACCCCCAATGATTTTTTGCAGAGTATGAAGGTCCTTCGAAAAGATGAGGACCAGAAGTACCTCCAGCAGCGCTACGACCGGGCAACCG
Organism: Desulfarculales bacterium UBA702; assembly: GCA_002298165.1. Classification (GTDB taxonomy): domain Bacteria; phylum Desulfobacterota; class Syntrophobacteria; order Syntrophobacterales; family Syntrophobacteraceae; genus SbD1. The sequence goes on along the minus strand of DBMI01000106.1, from coordinate 59,849 downwards.
TATTAATCCAGAATAAAGACCTCATTCGCGAAAAGGAGATTCGCGCTTTCCTGTTGGCTCCTCGCGAGAAATTCTGCCGTTCCTGGAACCTGGGGAGGGCCTACGATCATGCTTACCTGGACATTCGGCATGGGGTCACGATTTCAGGGCCTCACTTGGTCGGCAGAATGACTTCCGCACTGGATGTGCAACCAGGGGACAAGGTCCTGGAGATCGGGACCGGCTCAGGTTATCAATCCGCCATGCTCGCCTACCTCACCGATAAAGTTTACACAGTGGAAATAATCGACCCTCTGGCAATTGAAACTGACGGAATTTATGAAAAACTTGCTTCATCAGGATATCCCGAATATGCGAACATCAAACGAAAGTCTGAGGACGGCTATTATGGATGGGAGGAATTTGCCCCCTTTAACAAGATAATAGTCACCTGCGGAATAGATCACATACCGCCGCCTTTGCTCAAACAGCTTGCGGTCGGCGGGGTGATGGTCATCCCGGTTGGGCCGCCGGGGGCCCAGGTTATTTTGAAAGTAACGAAAACCATGGATGATCAGGGAAATTTCACGATCTCAAGGGAAGACATTTATCACGGGAGGAAAAAGGAAGCATTTGTGCCTTTTACGAAGAAGGACGGCGGAACGCACTATAAATGAGCCCGGAAACTAAAGTCTCCGCCCCTTTTCAATACCTGGCGCTGGTCCTCGTTTCGGGATCGATCCTGGCTTACGAACTCTTCGTGATGAGGGTCTTCGCCTGTTCGGGCTGGTCTCATTTCGGCTCGCTGGTCATCAGCATAGTCATGCTGGGATTTGGCATCTTCAGTACTCTCTTCTGCATTCGGAAGGATTTTTTCCAGGCGAGAATATCTTTATGGATACAGATAGCCCTGTACCTATTCGGCCCAGCCATGATGATATCCAATTCGCTTGCCCAGCAAGTGCGGTTTAACCCCATATTTCTCGTCTCCGACCCCAACCAGAAATACTTTCTTGCATCCTATTTCCTGATCTATTTGCTGCCCTTCTTTCTCGGCGCGATGTTTCTCGGGCTGGTCTTCTTCATAAAAAGAGATCAATTCGGGAAAGCCTACTTTGCTAACATGGCCGGCTCTGCAGCGGGTGGGGCGGCGATCTTCCTTGCCATGTATCATCTGAGCACCGAGAGGCTGCTGATTATACCTATTCTGCTTTGGCTCAGCGGCACCTTTTTCTGGTTTCAAGGAACGGGCAGAGGCTGGAAACCATATGCAATAGCAATGCTTTCCGCCGTTGTTTCAATCTCTGGAGCACTCTGGCTCGATCAGGTCCAGATTTCGGAATTCAAAGCCGTCAGCTATGCACGCCAGTTTCCCGATTCGCGGAGAGTAAGCCATCGTAACAGTCCCTTCGGTCTTCTCGAAATATACTCCAGCTCCTATTTCCACTTTGCCCCCGGACTTAGCGACAACGCAATGATGTACCTCGATGAGATGCCAAGGGATGCTTTTCTGGGCATGTACATAGACGGCGATGGTCCCATGGGCATAATGAAGAAGATGACCGGGAAAGAGGTCGAATATTTCAAGTTTCTTCCCATGAACATGCCCTTTCTGCTCAAAAGCGATCCGGAAGTGCTCGTAATCCAGCTTGGAGGTGGGATTTCGACGCGACTCGCATTAAGCGCGGGTGCCCGCGGGGTTACAGTTGCCGAGGGAAATCCGCTCATATTCGAGACTTTTCAGCAAGACCCCATCGTCTCAGAATTTACAGGCCGAATTCTGGACGATCCGAAGGTCCGCCTGGTTGAAAACGACGGCAGGATCTATGTCAGGCAAGCGAAGGAGCGCTTCGATGTAATCGACATCAGTCTGGCCGATTCAACCGGACTCTCCTCTGCCGGGGGCTCATCAATTCAGGAAAAGTTCACATATACAAGCGAGACTTTCCGGGACTGCATCGGCGCCCTAAGTGATGACGGCATTCTTTCAGTGACGGTCTGGAACAAGGAGGACCCGCCGAAATCGACATTGAAGCTTGCCGCTACTATGGCAGATGCCGCTTCAAACTTTGGTCCTATGGGTGACCGGTTTTTTGCCGCCCAGAATTACCTATCGACATTTACCGTGCTCTACAAAAGGGACGGTTTTTCAGCAGCACAAATCCGGGTACTGCTCGACTACTGCAAGAGGATGAGTTTCGAACCTGTGTTTTATCCGGGCATTGAAAGTAATATTCAGGAAGGAAGCCTCGATCGGTATAAAGCCAATTTCTTCGACCTCGAACCGAGCGAAACTTCTCAGGAAGATACAAATGATCTTTCGATGGGAGATTTATACCGCTACATTCTGGCGAGGGTATTCAACGGTGAGTACAGGTCCGTTCAGGGCAGGTATATCTTTAATTTCGAACCTCTGACCAACGACAGGCCCTATTTTACCGGATATACCGGTTCATGGAATTTCTCGCGGGTCATCGAAAAATTGGATTTGCTGACAGATGAGTGGGGCTACCTGCTGGCTTGGGCGACCCTGCTGCTATCCACTCTGTTCGGGTTCCTGCTCCTTATGATTCCAATCCTTTTCGGCAGACGGATAAAATTTCTAAAGGAACCCGGCCAAATTGGAGTAATTTTATACTTTATCTGCCTGGGTATCGGGTACATAGCAGTTGAGATTGTTTACATCAGCAAATGTATTATCTGTCTTGGTAACCCTTCCGTCTCATTCGCCGTGCTCGTAACCGGTATGGTTCTGTTCTCCGGCATCGGCAGCTATTTTTCCGAGAAGCTTTTTCATTTGTCGGGATGGCTCCTGCCGTCTGCTTGTGCTCTCATTGCCGGGATACTGGCTCTGTATGCTTTCGAGCTGGATAGAATCCTGTGGTTTGCCGGTACGTGGACCTTTCTCGGGAAAATCTCCTTCTGCCTCTTCTTGTTGCTTCCCCTGGCGTTTCTGCTGGGATTTCCATTCGCAATGGGAATGATGGTGCTCGCCAAATCAGGACGGGAGGACTTTTTTGTCTGGGCATGGGGTATAAATGGATCTTTCTCGGTAGTTGGATCTGTAATGGTCCCTGTGTTCGCGGTTAATTCAGGCTTTTTGGAACTCCTTCTTTTGGGCGCCATCCTCTACCTCCTGGCGATTCCGTCTTTCCTTTGGTTTCGATCTCGTAAACCGATCAGGCTCAAGTGGTCCATGGCGATAGCCGCTGTTTTCCTGCTCTCTATTTTAGCCTGGCCCTGGCCCGCCAATGCCGAGGATGGCAGGGAGGATGCGCCTCAAACTTATAAAAAGGAGATGAAATCAGAAAACGGTGTGGAGCCGGCAGGCGAGAATTTTAAAGGCGCAATAAGAAGTACTCCAGGATTTACTTTTACCGCAAAAATGGAAAACGCACCCTTTCCATATGAAGGCCTCAACGGCGATACAAACGTGAATTTTTTCGATCACGTCGATGCTGAAACCGGCAAACGTTTTCATACAAACCGCTATGGCGATAGGTTTTTCGAACAGGATCACTACACGGATAACAGCGTCCTTTTTCATATCCCGCCAACATTTGATCCTGAAAAGCCGTTCTTCTTATTGGTTTTCTTCCATGGTCTAAATACCGATATTCAAACGGAAGAAGAGAAATGTCGAACCCTTGAGCAAGTGGACGACTCCGGGCGTAACGTGATCCTTATTATGCCCCAACTGGCCAAAAACGCCGTCGATTCGAGCCCGGGGAAATTCTTTTTATCGAACAAGTTTAGAAATTTTATGATCGAATCGGCAGATATTCTGTCTGAGAAACTAGGAAAGCAATACCTTGCGAAATTGCGTGCTTCGCCAATCGTACTTTCGGCATTTAGTGGAGGCTATAAAGCGGCTGCTTACATTCTCGACCGGGGAGGCGAAAACGCACGAATCAGAGGCATTTTTTTGATGGATGCCCTGTATGAAGATGTCGATAAATTCGGCCAATGGATCATTGATGGTTCACAAAGTCGATTTTTTCTTCTGCTTTTTACTCGCGGGAGTTGCGGAAAGAATGCCTCAATTCTGGCATCGGCACTCGCTGAAAAAGGAATCGATCCCATCTGGACCTGGCCGGATTCGGTTCGGCCGGGAAATGTATATCTTGTTGAAAGCCAAACCGATCATCTAAGGCTTCCCGTTTTAGGCCCTCCTAAACTACCCTTGGCGAAGTTTTTGAGCATCACTAGCGACTTAGCGCATTGATTGGGACATTCTGGCCAACCTTGAGCTCAGGTATCACTGAATCATCAAGGGGCAGGCCTTAATTGCTCCCCCCGTCGAGACTCACATGTCTTGAAGCTGATTCCAAAAAGTACTTTGTGAGCATGGCTCCGCCTGCTTCGGTCAGATGAACGTCATCACTCGCCCTGATTCTGACCAGACGCCCCTGGTCCGTGCGTATGTGGGACATGAAGCTTTTTTCCTTGCTGGCCAGAGCGTTCCAGGTATCCAGGAAAAAGCAGCCGGAGTTTTCCGAACATTCATCAGAGACAATAGAGTTGATAATCGCGATTTTGACGGAGTAGCTCTTCGGACCCATTATGGGCAGACCGACCCAGAAGGTGAGAATCTTCTTTTCTTTTGCGACTCCCAGCAGTTGTTTCACCCTGGCAGCATATTCTTCCTTCCAATTATCCTGTCCGAAATAAATGCGCTTGCCCCGGCTATCCTTAAGGTCGAGTGGATCGTTCGCTCCCATGTGGATAACGAGGAGATCCGGTTCGTGCTTTTGAATCAGCTCTTTCAAACTGGAAATCCAGTCAAAGCCCTCCCCACCCACGAGACCGCTTGAATACTGCCCCTTGCGGATAACTTCGATACCCTGGTATTTTTTCAATTCCCGTTGTAATGCAGGTCCAAACCCCTCAGCAATAAAGGAATCCCCGATGATCAGAACGCGTTTAGGGTGGGGTCGTTTCGCTGATTTCGGTGTTGATTGGTCCTGCGGCACCCCCGCTTCCGATTGCGATTCGGGCTGCTTCGGTTCCTCCGCTTTCTCGGCTGCTTCCTGGTTCAGACCCGGCTTGTTTTCAGTTTGAGAACTGTTTTCAGCTCCAACCTGCTCGGGGTCAGCTTGAGCATCTGACTTCAGCGTTTCATTCTGTGCGAAGAGAGCGGGCTTGACGGCGCCAACCTCGGGCAAATCCTGGAAGAACCTGAATGCCTGCTGCTCCGCGCGCGCCAGGGGCTCCCAGCCCCAACTGCCACCGCTTTTCTGGAAGATTCCGCTCGAGTAGGCTACACCCGACACTGTGGCTAAAGTGGGGAAAGTGTCCTGAAACCAGTTAAGGACACGATCCAGTTGGTGAGCGGAGGTCATGCAAAATGCAAGAAGATATATAACAATCATGGCCCTGGGTGTAAGCTCGCTACGTCTTTGCGACATCCCGACGCGCCTCCCTTTGCTTCAAGACTCAAAAACTAAAGTAGATAAAAGCCGGCACTCCCGGCGGACCAAGCTTAATGATCATGATGGTAATCAGGGTGATAACGACAGCCTGAAAAGGAACTGGCAGCCTTTCCTGGGCTTTGAGATAGAAATCATGGATGTACTGCCCGAAGAGTTGTATCCACAATCCGGTCAGTATCGCCAAGACCACCATAAATTCGATTCCTTTCCCCGGTTTCCAGAAGGAAAAGGCCGCCCCAAAAATCTCGAATGCTCTCGCGCTGTCCTCGGCCCGGAAAAAAACCCACAGGAATGAAACGAGATTGAACGTTATAAACCAGAGGAGGGTTCTGATAATTAGTGAACCACCGGGTTTCGTATCACCAGGCCTCAGGCGAGCCCATGTATCGTTGAAAATGTGGGTGACTACCAATCCCAGTCCGTGCAACCCGCCCCATAGAAGGAATTTGGAATCGGCTCCATGCCAGAGGCCTCCGAGGAGCATGGTGATCATAAGATTTAAATACTTGCGCAGTGTTCCTTTCCGGTTACCTCCCAGTGGAATGTAGAGATAGTCCCGGAGCCAGGTTGAAAGGGTGATGTGCCATTTATGCCAAAATTCGGTCAAGCTCAAGGCCATATACGGGGATCTGAAATTTTCGGGTAATTTGAAACCCAGAAGGATGGCAATCCCGATAGCCAGGTCGGAGTAGCCCGAAAAATCGCAGTATATCTGAACCGAGTAGGAATAGATCGCAGCCAGGACGGCCATAGCGGAATAGTCTGCCGGAACTTGAAAGACATTTCTTACGACATGCTCGGATAGATAGCTGGAGATGACGATCTTCTTGAACAAACCGCTTAGAATTAAAGCGTATCCTTCTCTGAACTTATGCCCGGATCGATTGGTGAAGTTTAGCTGCGGGATGAAGTCTCGGGCCCTCATTATGGGACCTGAAAGAATCGTTGGAAAGAAAGATACGAATAGGAATACATCCGGGAAGCTGCGCACCACCTGTCGCGGGTCTCGATAGACATCAATTGTGTAGGACAGCGCCTGGAACGTAAAAAAAGATATGCCTACGGGTAATCCAATTTGCAATGCAGGCAATGCCGCCTGAATGTTAAACAGCAGCAGCAATGATTCAAGAGAGCGGAACAGGAAGTCAAGGTACTTAAATATCGCCAGCTGGCCGATACTTATTGCGACATCGATCCATAGCAGTGACCTTTTATAAGAAGTTGATTGTACATCGGCTATCCAAAGAGCAAATAGATAATTTGAAATTGCAACAACCAGGAGGGGCAGAAGATATAGTATGTTTGCCGAGCTGTAGAAAAATAGTCCTGAGCACAGGAGTAAGGCTTTGCGGATTTTTGTTTTGGACTCCAATGCCCAGTAAGGCACAAGCAGGACGAACAAAAAAATGGCAAATTCGAGACTTGTAAAGATCATGCGCTGGTTCAATATCTCCGAAACTTATTTATGCTCGACTGCTGGGCTCAAACCCGGCAAATCCGATGGCCTTCGGACATCGGGCATATCCTTCCGCATGTCCTGAAAATCCCTGGAGGCTTCCCGCTTATTCAGATTATGCGCCTGAAAGTTCACATGGATTGGCAACTGCGAAAGCCAATAATCCCAATCATGTCCACCAGGCGATTCCTCATATTCATGAGCAATTCCCATCTCTTCCAAGTCATGGTGGAATTGGACGTTCTCTGCAAGGCATAACCGGTCCCTCACGGAAACCGAGATGAGCATGGGCAGGCTATTGAGCATGCCTCGATGTTGAGATATCAGGTTCAAAGAGGAGTGCTCTTGCCATACTTTCTGATTTCCGTCGTTGTATGGTCCGAAAACTCTGGCGAGCTGCCATTGGGTTGCATGTCTGGTAATGTCCAGTATCCCGCTCATTGAACTGACGGTTACAAAAGTTCCCGGATTTCGAAGCGCCAGGACGAAAGCTCCATGGCCGCCCATGGACAGTCCCGTTATCCCGCGAAGGCCATTTGCGGGGAGTTCTTTTTCGATGTTTGGAATCAGTTCGTTGATGAAGAAAGTCTCGATTTGATTGGCTTTATCACCAGGGCTGTCAGCATACCAGCCGAACGGGTCCCCATCGGGCGTAATTATTATGATCCCATATTCGGAGGCGAGCTCGCATATCCTATTCCCGGCGTGTTTTTTCCAGGCAGTGTAGTCGTCGTAGGCTCCATGAAGCAGGAAAAGGGTTGGAAATCTTTTTTCGCCGTCAGTCGAAACCGGGATAAATGCGTAGTAGGAAGTGCTTTTCCCTCTGGCCTTCGAGGCAAACGACTTTAGTTCCACCCGGCAGGGTGAGATCTTCGAGGCGGAAGTTGCCTTTGGATTATGGGGAAACCCCGAGTCAGGGGAGGGCAGGGAAGAATACGGCCGGGAAAGTTGATTGGCCGGTTGAGATTCGTTTTGCGATTCAGGTGGTGCCGCCTCAACCTGGGGCACAATCGGATTGGACGTTTGACCGCGGCAATCGCTTGCACCAGGAATCGAGAGTATAAGAAAACTCAGGAGGACCAGGAGGGCAGCACTCCTGTAGATTTTCTTGCACTCATGCCGCCAATATTTCATCACTTAATGCCCCTCGATTCCCGTGTCGCATAGAACCTTGGATAGGAAAGTGGCTGGTATTTAGATCAAGTTGCGTTGCTCTGATGTGGCTTGTTGATCATACTACTAATCTGAAATGAGTAAGTCCAACAGATAGTATGGCGGCCCGGAAAGGACCGCCATTGCTCTATTTCGATGAGGCTTGCACTCGCATTGGATATTGAAACCAAGAGCAGCTAACGCTAAAGGATGCCGGTTTAATCGGCTTCACGCGGCACAAACTCGCCTTGTGGCCCGGTTCTCGGTCATGCTATCATCTTCGGGCATTTTCTCCCTGTCGTAGGGTTATTGGGAACTGACCAAGATACATTTGCCGCCTATAAGGAGAGCTTAATGGGTTTGCGTTCCATAAAATATCATCTGAATTTAGTACTTGCTGCGGCGTGCATGTTCTCTTTTTTGGCCCAGGTTATCGGCGTGCGGCATTGCCTGGCCGCGGAAATTCAGGGCGCCAATTTCATCTTCATACTTGATGCATCGGGCAGCATGGCGGCGCAGATACAGGGGAGAGTGAAAATTGATATCGCAAAGGAAGTCCTCTCTGGTCTGGTGAAAGATCTGCCCGGATCGGCCCAGGTCGGCCTGGTGGCTTACGGACACAGGCAAAAGGGTGATTGCAGCGATGTGGAGGAAATTGCCCCCATGGCAACACCCGATAAAGAGGGCCTGATAAACAGAATAAAGGGAATAAATCCCAGGGGGATGACGCCAATAACGTTCTCCGTGCGCAAAGTCATCGAAGGATTGAAAGGGATCGAGGCTAATACGACTATAGTTTTGGTAAGCGATGGAGAGGAGACATGCAAGGGCGATCCATGTGCGCTTGTCCGCGAACTTAAATCGTCCGGGATCAAATTCGTATTGCATGTGATTGGCTTCGACGTGAATGAACGGCAAAGAGTTGAGCTTTCATGTATTGCAAAAGCTGGTGGCGGATCCTATTTCTCCGCCAATAACGCAGGGGAGCTTGCCACCGCGGCAAAAAAAGCCGTCGAAAAACCGGTCATTGTCCCAGCTATACTGACAATCAGAGCGCTGAGTTATGGGAAACCCCTGCGGGCTTACGGTGAAATCTTCAAAGCTGAGACCGATAATGCCAAGCCGCCGGAAAAAATTAGTGAAGGCTGGATTGAAAATGGAATTTCTTCATATCAGCTCGCTCCGGGCGTTTACGATATTAAGGTCGTTAACCGGGAGGACTCGAAGGCCCCAATCGTCAGTTTTCAGGCAATAGCAATAGAACCAGGACAAAAGATAGAGAAAGTGGCGGATTTTTCCGGTGGACTTCTAAAAATCAGGGCGCTCAGGAACTCCCTGCCTTGCCGGGCATATTCCGTGGTCTACAAGCCGGTTGACGCTGAAGGGATGAGTGAGGAAAAAGTTACTGAAGGCTGGACAGACGCCGATCTCCCGGAATTTAAGCTCGCTCCCGGCATTTATAACGTAGTCGTCGAGAATCGGGTGGACGCCCATAAGCCGACGGTAACTTTTAAAGGAATAGCGATCGAGGCAGGAAAGAGCACCGAAAAGGTTGCGGAATTCCTCGGAGCAACCCTGAAGGTGAAAGCACTGAGGAATGATAAACCGATACGGGCCTACTGCGTGGTCTATAAAGCGGTCCAGGATGAAGAAAAAGACAGGGAAAAAATGGCCGAAGGTCTGACCGAGCCGGAAGGGAAGGCCTTCAATCTGCCACTGGGCGCATACGATGTCATCGTTGAAAACCAGGAAGACCCTGAGAGACCCGCAATCAATTTTCCGGGGGTCGCAATCGAGGCCGGAAAAGACCTTGAGAAAGTAGCGGATTTTTCGGGAGGAACCCTCAAAATATCGGCCCGGAGAAACGGCAAAGCTCTTTCAGCTCTTTGCAGAGTCTACAAGTCGGATGACGGTGAAAACAAAGAAAGGAAAGTACTGACGCAGATATGGACGGGCAAGGACGGCGTGGCATTCAAGCTCCAGCCCGGCGTTTACGATGTTGTGGTCGAAAATCAGGAAGATGTGGGAAAGCCAACCCAGAGCTTCACGAAGCTTGCAATTGAAAATGGCGGGACTGTCGAAAGAATCGCTGAATTCTCCGGTGGAACCCTGAAAGTGAAGGCACTCAGAAACGGGAGCCCCATTTCCGCAATGTGCGTTGTTTTTAGCGGCGAAGGACCGGAAAGAAAGCAGGTAACCCGCGATTTGACCCGCGATGATGGGGCAGAGTTCCAACTCATGCCTGGCACATATGATATCGAGATCGAAAACCAAATGGATGCAAGCAAACCCAGGATAAGTCTTACGGGAATAAACATCGAAAGCGGGAAAGCCACCGAAAAGGTGGCGGAGTTCTCTGGCGGAGCACTGAAAGTGAAAGCAGTCAGAAATGGGAAGCCCACTTCCGCGATGTGCATTGTATTTAGCGGTGAAGGGCCGGACAGAAAGCAGGTGACCCGCGGTTTGACACGCGATGACGGCGCGGTGTTTCAACTCCTGCCCGGCACCTATGACATTGAGATTGAAAACCAGACAGATGCAGGCAAGCCCAAGGTAAATCTGTTGGGAATAACCATTGAAAGTGGGAAGAGCATCGAAAAGGTGGCCGAGTTCTCAGGCGGGGCACTCAAAGTGAAAGCAGTCAGAAACGGGAAGCCCACTTCCGCGATGTGCGTTGTCTTTACTCCCGGCCAGGGAGCGGACAGAAAGCAGGTGACCCGCGGTTTAACCCGCGATGATGGCGCGTCGTTTCAGCTCTTGCCCGGCACCTATGACATTGAGATCGAAAACCAGGTAGATGCAAATAAGCCCAAGGTGAATATATCGGGGATTATTATCGAAAGCGGGAAAAGCATCGAAAAGATGGCGGAGTTCTCGGGCGGAAGTTTGACGGTAAAGGCGATCAGAAACGGGAAACCCTTTCCCGCGCTCTGCACGGTTTTTACCGGCGATGGGGCTGAAAAAAAGCAGGTAACCCGGAGCCAGACCCGCAATGAAGGTGCCGTATTCCAGCTTGTACCCGGCGTATACAGCGTAGTGATCGAGGAAAAAGCCGAAAAAAGACAGATGGACGGAATAATAGTGGAAGCCGACAGGAACCGGTCTGTGGATATCCAGTTCTGATTGTCAGTACTCTTAAACGGCAGCAATAATAATATTCTGCTTGACGAGGGGGCTAGCTCGCGTGGTTAGCCCCCGTTTAGTTACGACATTTGATGTCTTGCAGATCATTTGGTTTCTTTTTTAGCCATTTCCGCAATTCTGTGCCCGGTAATGCGATTTTATATCTTGTTTTCGATGAATTCTTTCGTATACTGGACTTCAAGTGCCGGAAAAGAAGAGGACTGGATGCCTCTTCGGGCCTCCTCGTTCGTTATTAACCCTGTTTTGTACAACCGGCCATTTCCCGTGGTGTTTAAAGACCTTTGACAGACTTGCCGTGGGGGCGGTTATCAAATATCGCCTGCTTATCAATTAAACCTGAAAGGGATGCCATGAAAAGATGGAATATTTTCATTTTCCTGCTTTTGTTGCTTGGGACCCCTGTTGGGCTCAGTGCATCTGAAGATCCATTTGATACAGGCAAATCCAGCATGTCTGGAACCGAGGCGCTTTTCAATATGGGAATTTGGGCGCTGACTCACCCGGAATCGGTCAAGGGAGCGCTCGACGGCCCGAAGCAGGAGCCTAAGAAAAAAGAAGACCTGGTAGTGGACAAAAAGGTGGACGAAGCTATTAAAAAAGCCTGGGAAGAGCAAAAGCAGTAAAAGCCGCCATTCTTATCTCATTCCATATTCATCAGTCTCCTATTACCGCTTTATAAAACCTTTGCCCATGGTACGTAAAGACTGCCCCTTCCGGTGTGATTTCCTCAACCTTCAGACCCGCTGAAATCTCCTGACCCTCACGCATCTTTGAGCCGTTTACGTTTATCCATCTATCACCTGATTTTTTTGAATAGGCCAGCATCGAAATGGACAGTTTCGGCATGGAATCACGGACTTGGGATGGAAGCTCGCGATACCTGAGAGCTTTGTTCGAAACAGCCGCAGTTTCGGTTTGGGGTTGGCCGCCGGTAAGGACCTGGAGATCCATTATCAATTCCTTGCTTGTCGCAATCCCTTTTGGTTGAGTTTTCTCCCGTTTCTTGGCGATGTCTGCCGCTTTTTCCTGTAATGCGATCTCTTTCTTTCTTGACGTCTCATCGGGTATGGAACCTGGGGGTAATTCGGGTTTTGAGGCCATAGTGGGGGGGGCCGTGGGAGGAGCCTGAGCGGGGCGCGACCTCGCGGTCTCGGCTGGCCTGGGTTCACCGGAAGTCGTCTCTTTTAAAGGCGAAGGGGTATCCTGCGCTTGAGCTTTTGCGGTTTGCTGTGGGGCAGCAGCTGGTGCCGGGTTGCTAGGGATGTTATGGACCGGCTTTGGAACAGGGGCGGCCAGGGGCGGAGTAGGGGCCTGCTCGGTCGTCGGGATGGAAGGCGCAGGCATTTCAGCCAGATGATGCGCAGCTGTCGGAGATGAGGCGGTTGCTGGAGTTGTGGGCGCGACATTCTCCTCTGAAGGTGCCTTGGCGGTCAGTACCGGAGCGGGTGTGGCTTCGGGAGCAGTGTTCCTGGCGGTGGAAAGGGCTGGTGCGGGAATCTCTTGAGAAGTTGGAATAGTCTCTGGTGTTATCTTTGCCGAAACCGATGGCTTCGCTGCCGTTTCGGTCTGTGCGACAATTCTCTTTTCCAGTGCCCCCTCAATTATGTCTCGCGGTTGCCAGGGACGCAGCCACCAAACGAGCAGTCCGGCGTTTAAGAACAAAGCGGCGGCGATAATGTAGCGCCAGCGCTTTGTCCTCACGGGCTGAGCCGGTTCGGGCGCGCGCACGGCGCCGGTACCGGAAGGCTTTCGTCGCCGTCGCTCATCATCCGATTTTTTCAATGCATCAAGAATGTAGGACATTGTCTATCTCTGCGTTTGAAGCGTTTTCAAAGGGCACACCAAGCATATATTTACTATCTCTCTTCAGGAGTTTTGTAACAGCTTTTGTCTCTCAACCGTAAAGCACTCGGCTGCGGGCCATCTCCGAATTTTGACAATTTCATTGCTTAATCCACCTGCGAAACTGTCCCTGGGTTCGGACCAGCATTGTGAAAATAGGCTTCAAACCTCAATAGGCACAAAGCAGATGAGACATGAAATTTAATGTCTCCACCCTCTGTCAGCAGATGCGGGGGGAGGGGGTTCAACGGTCTGAATTATTTTCTCGGAATGTTCAACCCGCTGGATTTTTTCCCGTTTCCCAGAGGATTCTTCCCGATCGGCCTGCCCTGCATTCCTAACCTCTTTTGCCTCTTCAATTTGCTTTTCCTGCCTCGCCGCTTCCTTTTCCGGGAGAGTCGGCAGTGGACGGAGTACGACTTGTTTTTGCGAATCGACCGCGGCCGGCTTCATCAGCAAAAGTAAATCAGGTTTCATGAAGTATATGAGAACCGCGGCTGCAAACAACATAGCGACTCCTGCCGCGAGCATGGCCGTCATCCGGCGGAGCCGTACCGAGCCCATGAAAGGCCTGCCGAGGATTTCACTCGCGGCCTGATCGATCATTTTGCTGTCCACAATCTTCTTCCCGCGGGCATAGACCCCGAGCAGAGCCCGGTCGCAAATCGTGTTTATAAGGCGCGGGATGCCACCAGTAAAGCCATGAAGCCTGCTGAGGCTGCGGGGTGAAAAAAGGTCGGCGCTTGTTCCGGCAATTATCAGCCTGTGCTTGACATAGGCGGGCACCTCGGCTTTAGAGAGAGGCCCGAGATGGTATCGAGCAACGATTCGTTGTGATATTTGCCGCAGATCCGGACCAGCGAGTTTTTCCCGCAGTTCCGGCTGGCCAATCAGTATAATCTGGAGGAGTTTGCGCTGATTTGTCTCGAGATTGGTAAGAAGTCTCACCTGTTCGAGGACTTCGTTGCTGAGGTTCTGGGCTTCATCTATTACCAGGATAGCCCTTCGACGGTTGGCGTGGGATGCAAGAAGGTAGTTATTTATTCGATCAATAAAGAGTTTTATACTCTTGGAGTTTTTGGGATAATTTATGCCGAATTCGTCGCATATTGCCGCGAGCAGTTCGGCTGACGAGAGAGTCGGGTTTATCACATAGGCCAGATCACAACTTTTTGGAAGTTGCTGGATTAGCCGCCGGCAGATAGTTGTTTTGCCGGCACCCACCTCTCCGGTGAGCAGTACGAAACCAGCATCGTTTTTTATTCCATATAGAAGGTGGGCGAGCGCTTCCTTATGCCGCTCGCTCATGTAAAGATAGCGGGGGTCGGGAGCGATCGAGAATGGAGCTTTTCTGAGGCCGAAGTATTTTTTGTACATTATTCTTCCAAGAGGTAAAGCACTATACTTGCATGATTATATTGAACGGGTGCAAATATCACAATTCCTAATTTGCACAATCTATTCTGCTACAATTTTTAGCTAATATGGGCATTCCATGCCCCGTAACGCAAGCCCCCGGTTTTTTATTTAAGGTTTCTTCGATGTTATCCGATTGAATGATTGAGAATATTTTTCAGGCATTTAGGCAGTGCCCTGAAATTCCAGAAGAAGATGTCTTCTGGCTGGCCGATTTCCCGAAAAAAGGAAATCGAGTTGATGAGAGTCTAACGTGATTTTTACTGAATCTCCCATGAAATACATGGGGGCTGTTATCGCAATTCTCGCATTATGTAGCGGCGGTTGTATGTACAGCCGGATAAAGGCCGGATCGACCCGGCCGGTTGATGGCAAAATGGAGGTGATAGTCCATTCTGCAATTGAACGGCACACGATGGACATCCTGGGGTTGTTTCCGTTTGACTCGCCACCGGAAAGCGCCTCCGTCTCCGGTCCGGTGACCGCGTCTTACCAGTCCAATCTGGTTCAGAGACGCCCTTTCAGGGATGTAAAGATGATTCCGGCGAGGGTAATGTCCGATGCGGAGGCCCTGTGGTATGGAAGGAACGCAGGCTGCGACCTGGTTATGGTGCCGGCAGTTATATATGCAATGGATGGAACCGGAGCGATGCCGACACGCCTGACCCTCAGGTCCAGGATTCTGGATGCGCGAACCGGAATGGTTCTGTGGGATATTCAGCAGGAAGCTGTTTCGGAGCCCGGTGCGGATATCGACCTGTTCTGGAACACTGTTTCGGGGCAGCCGGCCCAGAGACTCTATGCGCTTGCCGATACCCTGGCCCGGCAGTTCTCGGATTTTCTGGTTCAACCCCTTTTAAAGGAGAAGCACGTGTCTATATGCCCGTAGTAGGGCATGAAAGAGAAGAAAGCAATTGACATGGATGTTGACTAAGAGTCTACAAGGGTATGGAGGCCCGCCATGGGAAACAACACTGGAGAGATTCAACCGGTCACTAGGGATGTTTGGCTGCAGCCCGAGCTGAGCACAAGAGATACCCGCATTATTCCCCCTGTTGCCAAAGCCGAGGGAACAAAGACCAAAAAGGTCGCCGATGATCGCGGAGATCACAAGGGAGGCAACCAGCCCGGAGTCACGGAAAAAAATGAGAAGCTTGTAGAGCAGTTGCAGTCCTTCATTGACGAGGCCCTGAACGTTCAGCTCAACTTCAAGGTGGATACGCAAACGAAGCAAACTGTCGTCCAGGTGGTGGACCGCGCAAGTGGAAAGATAATCCGCGAGATCCCCAGCCACGGGCTGCAGAACTTGCGGGACAAAATGGAAGAGTTGCGTGGCATAATGTTTGACAGCAGGGCCTGAGATTTTGGCAAACGATATGGACATAAACTCAGCGGCCCCAAGAGTACTGGTGGCCGATGACGATGAAATATTCCAGGGAATCCTGGCCGAAGCCGTCCAGGATGCGGGGGGAGAAGTAACCCTTGCTGCCGACGGTGTGATTGCGCTCGAACGTCTTGGCGAGGCCGGTTTTGATATTCTCATAACCGACCTTAATATGCCGCGAATGGACGGCCTCGCCCTCCTGAAGCACGTTCGTGCGATGTATCCACACATTGTTGCTATCCTGATTACCGGGTTCGGGAGCCTTGAGTCCGCAATCGAAGCATTGCGGCTGGGGGTCTACGACTATTTGCAGAAACCCTTTCGGGCTGAGCAGGTAGCGGTTACAATCAGGAATGCCATAGAACGGGTGCGAATTTTCAAGGAAAGAGCTGCTCTGCTCGAAAAAATCGAGAATCTTCACAAAAGGCTTTGTTTAGCAGAAGGAAAAAGATACCCTGAGTACGAAATTTATGACATATCAGGGCGGCTCATCAGCGGACCATTTATCCTCGCCGAAGCGGAAAGGCCCGCGATATTCCCGCAGGGCCTCAAAGCGGATCGGAGCCGAGCGCTCGGCACAATCGAAACACTCAAAGGGCTAAGGCGCGAAGGCATTCTCACGGAAGCGGAATTGGAGCGTCTTAAAGGGATAATTCTCAAGAGGATCGAGTCCGGCGGATCATGAGAGTACTGATCGTCGAAGACGACGTCATACTAGGCGAGCTTCTGCAGGAATACCTGCTCAGGCTTGACCACGAACGAGTGCAGCTATGCCTCAACGGCAGGGACGCCTGTATTGCGGTCGCCGAACAGACATTCGACTGCGCGTTCGTGGACCTGCGGCTTCCGGATATGGATGGGCTGCGTCTGCTCGAGAGAATAAAGGGGGAGGACCATGGTCTCCCCGTTGTTATGATGAGCGGCTATCCTACGATGGAGTACACTATCGAGGCCATGCGAAAAGGGGCCTCGGATTTTTTAACCAAACCGTTTACCCTCCAGGATGTAGCGCTAACGCTTCAGCGGGTGATCAAAGAAAAAGGTCTCCTTCTGGAAAACCTCAGCCTTCAGCTCGAATGCCAGGCAAGAAAAGAACTCGAAAAAGTAAATCGTGAACTCGAATCGCGGGTTGCCGAGCAGACAAGGCTTTTCCAGATTTCGGGGGATATCGACGAAATCAGGTCGAGCGATGATCTTTATAACCGCATCGTGCAACTCGCATCCAACCTCGAATCGGTTGATAAGGCGAGTTTCTTTATTGTACCGCAGGATAAAAGCAGTCTTTTATCGATGGCCAACTTCGGCTGGGAGGATGATGAATTCGAACCCCAGCACGTACTGCTCGGCGAAGACAAGATGCGGCAACTGCTCGGAAACGGGTGCAATCATGTATTGATGCGGCCAAATGAAGTTGGCGTCAGCATTGAAACAGAGTCACATTCAAACCGGTTGCTCTCCTGCTGGCCTCTTCGCATACGCGGAGAAGCCTTCGGGCTGCTCATGGCGGTTCACAAACCGCAGTACAGGGGCCTCGCATCGGAGGAAAAAAGGCTTCTCGATTTTCTTATCCGAAAGGCTTCCCTCGCCGTCGAGAACATGGCGCTCTATGAGAGCCTTATCAGCAATTTCTACGGCATTCTGAAATCATTGGTAAACGCTCTTGAAGCCAAGGACCTGTATACTGGAAAACATTCCGAACGGGTCACCAGGTATGCCGTAGAAGTGGGACGGGTCCTGGGCTGTTCGAGTACCCAGGTTGAGTCTCTTGAAACCATCGGCTATTTGCACGACATCGGCAAGATCGGGATACAGGACTTTATCTTGAACAAGCCCGGTTCACTTACAGCGGAAGAGTACGAAATCGTAAAGAAACACCCGGCCATAGGTGAAATAATAGTTGCCGACCTCGGTTTGACTCCCGAGGAAAGTTCGATTATCAGGCACCATCACGAAAAGTGGGACGGCAGCGGTTACCCCGATGGCCTGAAAGGGGAAGAAATTCCTTTTCTGGCCAGAATTGTGAGCATAGCGGACGCTTTTGATGCCATGACTTCGAAACGTGCCTATCGTGATGCCATGTCCTGCAGTGAATCCGTTAAGGAGCTGATGAGGAATCGCGGAAAACAATTTGATCCGGATGCTCTTGACGCCTTCGTCTGTTTCATACAAAAGGATGAAAGCGGACAATAGCCAGTAAGCCGGACCACGATTGGCAGATTTGATATACAATGGAAAACAGCGAGTCTGAGATGGAGCGAGAGGAATTTATCGAGCGGTGCATCGAGGCATTGCACGAGAAAGATCGCCTTAGCTTTGCCGGCAGGTTCGTTCAGGGTTTTGTCCACAACACCAACGGGCCGCTTCAGAATCTGTCAATGCTCTCCGAGATGCTGCTATCCGGGCTTGAACTGCAGGAAAAGATATTCAAACAGAACGCTGGAGAAAATCCCCAGTGGGATGAGATTCT
Source organism: Desulfarculales bacterium UBA702 (assembly GCA_002298165.1). GTDB lineage: Bacteria > Desulfobacterota > Syntrophobacteria > Syntrophobacterales > Syntrophobacteraceae > SbD1. The sequence continues at coordinate 41,577 of DBMI01000106.1, read as the reverse complement.
GGCTAAGCAGCGCAAGCGCGTCACCCAGCTTCGTGACCAGATATTCTGCCTCGCCGGGGACCTGCGCCACTTCATGCAGGTTTATGAAATCGAGCGCAGCGGCAACCAGATAGATATAAACGCCCTGCTGACCAGGATCCTTGCAGTTCTAAAAGCCGATCTGTTCTTCAAACATAAGGTTACAACGGAGTTGCGCCTTTCAAAGAACCTGCCCCAAATCCGAATACCGGGGCGAAATCTCATCCCGGCCCTTTTTCACCTTTTCAATAATGCTATTACTGCCATGAAGGATTCCCCGCGCAAGGAATTTACCGTCGAAACACTCGCCGGGGAAGGCTGCATAATCGTGAGGATAATGGATACCGGGTGCGGCCTTTGCGGGTGCAACGAACCAGAATCCCTTTTCCGTATTTTCGAATCTAAATGGCCCGATGAAAGTGAAGAGTCAAAAGAGCTGCACCTCGGATTCGGCCTCTATGCCGCCCGTGAGCTACTAGCGCCTTTCGGATGTTCTATTGTCCTGGAATGTGCTGAGGAAACCACAACGGCGGTCCTTCGGATTGAATTACCCGAACCTGAACCTCGTGAATAAAATTCCGGTACCGGGAAAATAATTCCACTCACTGGATTCATTCCAGGCGCCTGATTGCAGAAGCCGCAGTTCCGAAAAACCCCTTAAACACTTTTGTAATCTCATTCTGCGGAGGGATACGGATGCCCGAAGCCGATGATTTCATAATTGGCAAAGAATTTGCTTAAATGTGTGGCGAAAGGAGATGCGGGCAGCAAAGTTGCCCGTGAAATTAATTTCACGCCTTGGTAACATGGAGATGCCAATGAAAATCGGTGAATTCTGGAAGCTGCAGTCCATTGATGAAAACGCTGAGACCCAGAAGAAAGGTGCCGCTAAAGCGAATAGCGATTTTGCCGCCCTCCTTCAAGGAGAATTGTCGGATACGGAAAAATCCGGTTCCGCAACACAGGTTTCAGATCTATCCGCGACTGCTTCGCTTTCGGCTGTCTCGGGTGCTAAGTGCGACAGTAATGTGAGTGGCATGATCCAGGATGTCGATGGGATGATCTCGATGCTGCAATCCCTTGAGGAGTTGCTCAAGAACCAGGATAATCCCAAGCAGGTCGACCAGTTGATCAAAAAAATGACAACTGCCGCCGATAAGCTCCAGACGAGAATGGAAGACGTTTCCGGTAACGAAGGGCTGAAGGACCTTGCCAACGAAGTCAACGTGGCGGCTTTGATGGAATCGGTTAAATGGAGACGGGGTGATTACCTCTAGAGAAAAATCGACTGCCAGGCCGATGAAGCTTCACGGAGCTTGGCGCGGCCTGCTTTCCATTCTGGCGGTTACCGCGGTGGCCGGCATCATTGCTGGTGCGTGGTCGCCGGTCCTGACCCGGTCGGATGTAGCCGAACCCGGCCTCATACTCGCTAAAATGGTTGAGAAGGAAGACTATTTTCAGTACGGAACCGACACGCCCGCCCAGAAGAGTCCGCAAGATCTGGCTGCCGAGGAAAAAGAAAAACAAGAACGATCATGGCAACTGCTTGAAAGAACTGAAATTTATCAGGATCTTCACAATCCTCCCCCACCGCCCAAAGACCCCGGCAGACGAAAGTAGGCATACCGGATTCATATCCTACGCTAACCAGATGAAATAGCTGCTCTATTTCAGCATCCCATTTCCTGACGATAAGATTTATTTTAAAATCAGGATTATCTAATCTCTAAAGGTTCTTTACAGCTTTTGAAAGCTGTACCCTTTAGGTGCTTAATTGCATATACCATCGGCGCCTTTCCCCTTCCCGCGAAAGAGCCGGACAAAGGCGCCCCGGAGTGCCGTCATGGCTCGATTATTTAAGGTTCTCCTGATTGAAGATGATGAGGACGATTATGTTCTCATCAGGGAAATGCTCTCCATGAGCATCGTATCCGAATTTCAACTCGACTGGGCGGATACCTACGACTCGGGCTTCGAAGCGATCCGCGGGGCAGAGCATGACGTGGTTCTGCTCGACTACCGCCTCGGACCGCGAAACGGTCTGGACCTCCTGCGGGACGCAATAGCCCTGGGCTGCAAAATGCCGATCATAATACTTACCGGGCAGGGGGATTTTCAGATAGACATGAGGGCCATGAGAAGCGGCGCCTCGGATTACCTCTTGAAAGAACAGCTCCGGGCTGATCTTCTGGAACGCTCGATTCGTTACGCGGTTGAAAGAAAAAGCGCCGAAATCGAGCTAAGGAAGCACAGGGAACACCTTGAGGATCTGGTACTGCAACGGACTTCGCTTCTTGAGAAGGCCAACAGGGAACTCGAGCAGGAAGTGATTGAGCGCAAAGTTGCCGAGGTCGCCCTTAGGGAATCGGAAGAAAAGTACCGGGATCTGGTTCAAAACTCACTCGACATCGTCTATACCGTTCTTCCTGACGGCACCATATCTTCTCTGAACCCCGCTTTCGAGACCACCACGGGTTGGTCCGCGGATGAATGGGTCGGTCGAAAATTTTCCAGCCTGATTCACCCCGAAGATCTAAAAAGAGCGGAGGAGAGATTCGGCACACTCCTGGACGGACACACAATAGCGGCCAGTGAAGTGCGTATACTTACAAAATCAGGCAAGTATAAAATCCTCGAGCTCAAGACCCTGCCGCAGGTTAAAAATGAAAGAATTACAGGAGTATTCGGCACAGCGCGCGACGTTACCGACAGGGTGCAGGCCGAAGAAAAGATGAAGGAACAGAAGGAATTCCTGGCAAACATCCTCGAATCGCTTAGCCATCCCTTCTATGTCCTCGATGCTGATAATTATACGGTGCGGATGGCCAACTCGGCCGCGGCCCCTGTGGGGCTGCCGTCTGATATCACCTGCTACGAGCTTACCCACAAGGTGGCTGCTCCATGTGACGGTTCCGAGCATTTATGCCCGTTGAAGACTATAAAGGAGACAAAACAGCCTCTGATAACTGAGCATATCCATTACGATTCCGAGGGCAAGGCGCACAATGTCGAGGTCCATGGTTATCCGATATTTGACAGGAACGGAGATGTCTCTTCGATCATCGAGTATGCACTGGACATCACCGAGCGAAAAAAGATCGAAGAACAGCTTGAAACTGCCCGGGACGAACTGGCAAGGGAGCGTTCGCTGCTCCATGCCATTCTCAGTCAGTTGCCGTCCGGGCTGATTGTAGCCGAACCGGGCGGCGGCATTATCATCATGAATGATACAGCCGCGAAGATTCTGGGGCACCCTGACCAGCAACCGGCGCATCTCGACGAATACAACGCCTTTAAATTCTTCCGGCCCAATGGGCGAATCATGACTCCAGACGAGTATCCTCTCAGGCGTGCCCTTGAGAAAGGCGAAACGGTAATTGATGAAGAAGTAGCCATCTTCCTGCCCAATAACGGCTCGAAAGTGATTCTGGCAAGCTCGTCTCCCGTCCTCGACCCGGAAGGAACGATTGTAGCCGCGGTAGTAACATTCCAGGATGTCTCCGACCGCAAGAGGGCTGAGGAGGAACTGCACCGAAGAGCTCAGGAATATCGGGCTCTGGTTGAGAATTCCCCTGACATTATCATGAGGGTGGATCGGGAATTTCGACGGACATTCGGCAACAAGGCACTCGAGGTTACCACCGGCCGTCCACTTTCGAGCTTCCTCGGAGGCACTATTTATGAACCTCCGACCGAAGAGCGGCGTGAGTACGTCAAAGTCATGGAGAAGGCATGCATTAAGGTCTTCTCCGGGATGGAAGAGGAGACAATCGAGTTTCCCTACCCGACTGCAAGAGGTACAAGATATTTCCACATGCGGCTTGTCCCTGAATACTCCCGGGATGGCCGGGTTGAGGGTGTTCTGACCATTTCCCGTGACATTACGGAGTTAAAGCAAATTCAGGAGGAATTGAGCGCGTCTCGCGACGAGCTTGAATTGCGTGTCCGAGAGAGGACATTGGAACTGGCCAGGGCGAATGAGGCCCTGAGGTTTGACGAGTTGCGTCTGGAATCTCTGTTCAATTTAAGTCAAATGGTCGACGCTTCGACCAGACATATTGCCGAGTACGTGCTCGAACAGCAGATAAAGCTCACACGAAGCAAGGATGGAGCGATAGGGCTGCTCAGCCCGGATGAAAGCGTGTTCACACTCTATGCCGATTCAGCCGACGTCGGGGGCGGGGTCATCGATCGGCCAATCGATCTCTCCATCGAAAGAATAGGTATGATCGGGGAGGCGGTGAAGCAGCGCAAGCCCATTGTCATAAACGAGGGATTTTGTCATCTTCGGGAGGAAGTCTGCCTTGAAGGCCCCGTTTGCTTCAACCGCTCGATGCTCATACCGGTGTTCGACGGAGATCAAATTGTTGCAATTGCCTTCCTGGCTAATAAAGAGGAGGACTACGACGCATCGGATGTTCGCCAGGTAACACTGCTGATGGACGGAATGTGGAAGCTGATTCAGCGGGAACAGGCCGAGAGGGCCCTTCGGGAGGCGGAGAGCCTGGCTGCGATGGGCAGGGCGCTATCAGCGGTCGCGCACGATATCAAAACTCCGCTCGTGGCAATAGGCGGGTTTACCAGGATAGTAAATGAGCATCTGGAGAAGGGCAGCCCCGACCGTGCAAAACTCGACATCGTAGTCGGGGAGGTCGCCAGGCTCGAACAGATGATACATCAGATGCTCGATTTTTCGAGACCCCTTGAACTAAACCTCTCCACCGAAGATCTGAACCGGGTGATACATGAGAGTCTGGTAATGATCGATGCCGAGGCTGTGAAGCGGCGAGTCAGGCTGGATAGAAATCTCGCGGCGGCACCGGCCCTTCCGTTTGACGCGATGCGGATGAAGCAGGTGCTTATAAATCTGATACTCAATGCTATACAGGCTTCCCCCGCCGACAGTACTGTCGCCATCAGTACAAGGCTGAAGGGCGAGAGGGTAATTATCGATATAACTGACTGCGGCTGTGGTATTCCGGTGGAAAAGAGAAAGGAAATATTCCTGCCGTTCTTCTCGACAAAAAAAGAGGGTACCGGGCTGGGTCTTCCAATCGTCAAAAAAATCGTCCAGGCTCATCACGGAAGTATTCAGATACTCGACAATCCGAAAAAAGGGATAACTTTCAGGGTCATCCTGCCCGTCAGACCCTCTAAAGAGGTCCCGGAACAGTTGCATATTGCCGGATAAAGCTGCGGAAGAGGAGGAATTGCCGGGTTTCTGAACTGCGGATCATACGCGCTCGTCTCTGTAACAAGGTGCTGGATTATTCTTCAAACGCAGCTTGGTAGGGCAATTTGCAAAAGAAATGCGGCTTGATTGTTTATAGCCTATGAATTCATATCACATAGTTTAGATGTGTAGATTCTATTCTTTCCAAAGCGTTCCCACTTGACGCTTCCAGCAATCCACAATAGAAGGTTAACTATCCGTCCTTTTTCATGAGAACGGTATCTTGAATTGGGCGCAGTCAAAAAGATATTTTCCATGCACTGACGTTGGAGTGGGTGCTGATCAGGAGACTGATTGACGGGTGTTCCAGAGTGTCTCTGCCTGAATCCTAAGGACAGGAGGGAGATGCATTGTTTGGGGGTCTTCAGGGAAACGCGTACCTGAATATTGCATCCAAAGTCGGAATGGACTCAACAACGTCATTCCCGCGAAGGCGCATGGCGTCGACCTTAAGAGACTTTATGTAATTCCAGCAAAGCGGGATTATCCAAATGCGTCATTCCCGCTTGCTTCTGGCGGGAATCCGGCGTCTTTAGAATGCAGGGTGGGCACATTGTTATGGCGTGGTTTTTACCATAAATAGTTACTTTACCGTTTTGCTCACTTAGGGACGCGACTGAATGAGATATAAAAAAATACTCATGCTAATGCTAGGAGCGTTCTTGTCTGCGTGCATCGATATTGTTGTGCGAGATGAAATGATAAGGATCAATTCTCCTGATTCCCGCGTTGACGCAGTGCTCATCAGAGTTAACACCGGAGCTACAACATCTTATTCATACGCAGTATACATTGTTCCTGCAGGTCATCAGGTGGATCGAAAGGAAGAGTTGTTCAGAGCAGATAATGTTGATGATTTGGAGATACACTGGAAACAACCACAATTATTATCCATAAGGTACAAAAAAGCTCGAATTTTCCATTTCTCAAATTTTTGGCAATCAAAAGAAATTGAGAATTTTCGATATATTGTTAACCTCCAGCTCACGAATGAAAGCCCATGAGTTCCGGTGGCCCATGCAGCTATTTTTGCTCCCTTGGGAGGCAAGAGGGTTCCGTTTGTGCAATCATTCTGATTCAGCAGCTCGTCGACGGGCCTCTTTTCCTGTGAAAAAAACCAGCCGCAATGCCTGCATCGGCACCCTGCAGGACTAAGGCTGCCGCGAGGCCAACACCCCGGCTTGCTCGCAAAATGGGCACGAATCTTTAGGCCAGGTACTCCATGAAAGCGCAACTTTCTTCAGGACATCGATTCTAAATTCTAAGTTTCCCCTGTTTCGTAACCGGAAAAATTAGCTTTCAGGTCTTCAGTCAAAGCGCCGATAAAATCCGTGAAGCATTCGAAAATAATAATTGCCCGCCATCCTGGAGGCGGATGATCGGCAGGCGTCTGCGCTGGTCGAATGCCGCGGACAATGTTGGTCCGGGTTCTCAGGTTATTATGCCGGTGTATCAAAAGGCGACGGTTCAAGTTGATTCCTTCACGTTACTGCAAGGAAAGCAAAGAGGCTAATCCAAATGAGCGTATCAAGAAGAGATTTTTTAAAGTACAGCGTTGGCTCGGCGGCAGCGCTCGGGCTTAAGCTGCGGACTTTCGATCCCCTGGATAAGGTGTTTGCCGGCGGCCTCGGCGTGCCGTCACCCACGTACCCGATAAGCGCAACCATCTACACCACGCTCCAACGAACGGTCTTTCCCACACCCCCGCCTTCCCCGTATCCGGGTACGATTCTTCTGCCTTATCAGCTCTCTCTTTACTCGGCAAACGGCTACGGCGTATGGACTACGGATGGGTCAGGATACCCGAATGGGCCCGGCGCCCCTTACCTTAGCCCCGACTTGCAAACCGGGGCCGTTTCCACTCCCAATCCGCCGGTGGTCCCTCCGGGTCCAGGCGGCCTGACTCTCTTGTCTTTTTTCGCCATCAGCGACGTACATATCACTGACAAAGAAAGTCCGGGACAGGTGCCCTTCATGGGGTACCGTTATCCAGAGCCTACCACGCCAAGCGGATCCGCCGGGAGTTCTTCGGGTTATTCCGGGGTTATACTCTCCACGACCCACGTGCTCGATGCCGCTGTCCAGACCATCAATGCCCTTCATCAACAGGAACCGTTTGATTTCGGCATCGCCCTGGGCGATGCGTGCAACAACACTCAGTTCAACGAACTCAGATGGTATATCGATGTCCTCGACGGCCAGTCGATCACCCCCAGTTCCGGAGCCAACCTCGGAGCCGGCACGATAGATTATCAGAAATCATACCAGGCAGCCGGACTCGATCCGTCGATCAACTGGTATCAGTGCATCGGCAACCATGACCAGTTCTGGTGCGGCAGTAGCTTTCCGATCGATTACATCAAAAAAATCCTCATCGGATCAAGCGTACTCAACATGGGTCTCCCAACCACATCAGCGCCTAATTTCACCAAAATCATCAGGAACCGCGGTTACTATATGGGCCTCGTAGACGGCTCGACACCTTATGGAGACGTCATAAACGCAGGGCCGGTAGGCACCACCACCCTCAAGGATTTTGCCGCCGATTCGAACCGCCGTTCACTCTCGATCAACGAATGGATGGGCGAATTCTTGAACTCCACATCGAGTCCTGCCGGTCACGGATTTACACAGCAAATGATCGACGACGGATTTGCCTGCTATAGCTTCTATCCAAAGGCTAATATCCCGATCAAGGTCATCGTTCTCGACGATACGGACAAGGTCGGCGGCGGTGCATCCGCCGCTCTCGACAATCAGCGCTACACATGGCTCATAAGTGAACTCGATGCCGGTCAGGCCGCTGATGAGCTTATGATAATCTGTGCGCATATCCCCTTTAAACCATACACGGTGGGGCCGATATCGGATACGCCTCCGAACCCTCTGCCCTCCAGCGGCTACCTCTCATTGTGGGCGCCCTATTCCGAGGTTTCCGTGGCAGATTTGCTCACTACACTTCACAGCTACCCAAACCTGCTCATGTGGCTCTCGGGACATGTCCACCGCAACACCATTACTCCAATGCCCGCGCCTTCCGGTAGCCCTCCTGAAAATGGTTTCTGGCTGGTCGAGTGCCCATCGTTGAGGGATTTCCCTCAACAGTTCCGCAGCATTCAAATCGCGCGCAACAGCGACAATAATATCTCAATGTTTGTGCTCTCCGTCGATACCGCGGTCAATCCGATGGGGACGCCATCGCCCGCGTATAAATCGCGCTCGTATGGGATCGGAGCAAATGAGATATTCAATAAGGGGGCAAAGACAACGGCCGGTAATCCCTCGATGCAGCAGGGAACCGGTATGGATCCCGATACCGGTGTTTATAACGCGGTTCTTGTTAAACCATTAACTGCCGCAATGCAGGCGGTAATTGGGCTGCTTTAATCCGGGCGGCTAAATAACGACCGGATTCGGCTACCGGCTTGAAATCGACCACATAGGTTTTCTGATCTAAGACGCGCCGATTCAACACATGGTGATGGAGTATATGAAATGATAAGTAGAAAGGGATTTGCGCATGCGCTGGTTATCTGCATCTCGCTATTCATCTGCATGGCGGGAGCGCTTGGTAGCCCCTCGGCTTCGTCGGCCGCCGACTCCGTACTGCACAGCTTCAGTGGCAGTGTGAATGATGGGGGGCGGCCTTCGGGCGACCTCACCCTCTATGGGACCACCTTCTACGGAATGACGACCTTTGGGGGAGGCGATAGCGTAAACTGCGGCGGCGGTGGTTGCGGCACCATTTTCGCAACAAACACCGACGGGACGGGGTTCCAGGTTCTACACACTTTCAACGGCACCCCCACCGCCAACAACCCTGGTACTATCGATGGGTCCAATCCTTTAGGCAACCTCACGCTCTCGGGGACAACCCTCTATGGTATGACCTCGGGCGGAGGCGCCAACAAACTCGGTACGATTTTTAAAATAAACACGGACGGCAGCGGGTATCAACTCCTGTACAGCTTCGGCCTAAGCGACGGCGGAGGTACTCCTGGCGGGTCTCTCACCGTCTCGGGCAACATGCTATACGGGATGACTTCAGGCACCATGACCAGTGCCGGCCAGCCCACATTGGGCTATGGCGTCGTTTTTCAGATAAACACGAACGGCAGCGGGTTCACTGTCCTGCACAACTTCGCCAATGATGGGATTAATGGGGTTAATCCCGATGGCTCCCTCACCCTCTCAGGGTCAACGCTCTACGGGATGACCTCTGGCGGATGCACCGGCTACGGCACGATATTCAAAATCAACACGGACGGCAGCGGGTTCCAGACCCTTTACGACTTCAGCAGTGCAAGCGGTGCAAATGGCGCTTACCCTAACGGGTCTGTCATACTTGCGGGGTCCACGCTCTACGGGATGACTACGGGAGGAGGCTCCGGCCAGGGCGGCACGATTTTCCGGATAAACACGGACGGCTCCAATTTCCAGGTTCTTAAACACTTCCAGGGCTATCCAAGCCATGCAACCGGGAATAATCCTTTCGGATCCCTCACTCTAGCGGGGTCCACGCTCTACGGGATGAGCGTTGCGGGAGGTGCCGGCGACAGCGGCGTTATTTTTCAGCTCAACACTGACGGCAGCGGATACCAGATACTTCATAGCTTCGGCGGTGGCACAGGCGACGGTAGCTATCCTTTAGGTTCCCTCGCTTTCTCGGGGTCCACGCTTTGCGGGATGACCCAATCGGGAGGCGCCAACAACAACGGCACGATCTTCTCCCTGAGCGTATCCGTTGCGAAAACCCTGCTTTGGGCTGGAACAGGAGGATATGCGGCACTCTGGACTCTCGATAGCTCAAATACTAAGACAGGCGACCCAACCTATGGTCCTTACAGCGGCTGGACGCCGGTGAGCTACAGCCTTAACTCCGATGGAACCAGGGCCCTGCTTTGGGCGGGAACGGGAGGATATGCGACCCTTTGGACCCTCGACAGCTCAAATGCAGTGACAAGCGACCCAATGTACGGCCCCTACAGCGGCTGGACGCCGGTGAACTACAGCATTAACCCCGATGGAACAAGGACCCTGCTCTGGGCGGGAACGGGAGGATATGCGGCCCTGTGGACCCTCGACAGCACAAATACTGTTACAGCCTCCAGAACCTACGGCCCTTGCACCGGCTGGAGACCGGTGAGCTACAGCCTTAACCCCGATGGAACAAGGACCCTGCTCTGGGCGGGAACGGGAGGATATGCAGCCCTCTGGGCCCTCGACAGCTCAAATACTATGACAGACTACCCAAGCTTCGGCCCTTACAGCGGCTGGACGCCGTTGAGCTACAGCGTAAACCCCGATGGAACAAGGACCCTGCTCTGGGCGGGAACGGGAGGATATGCGGCCCTGTGGACCCTCGACAGCTCAAATACCATGACAGCCTCCAAAAACTACGGCCCTTACAGCGGCTGGACGCCGTTGAGCTACAGCGTAAACCCCGATGGAACGAGGACCTTGCTCTGGGCGGGAACGGGAGGATACGCGGCCCTCTGGACCCTCGACAGCTCAAATACTATGATAGACTACCCAAGCTTCGGCCCTTACAGCGGCTGGACGCCTATCAAATGCCAATAAGTTGCGGATGGAGCAGGCTGGCCTGCAACAGTGAAGCCGAAACGGGACCGGCCGGTCCCGTTTCGGCCGATTGCAATAAACGAAGAAAGCCGACACGGGTTCCTGGATATATCTGAACTCAAGCTAGTTATCGGCGGTTCATTTGCTGCTCGATTCGGCGAGATCTCTCAGTGCGCGGAGATTTAACTCAGGTCTTCTTCTGATTCAGCAGCTTGTCCACTTTGGGTGGCTGGTATTTCTCCAAGTGGTTCAGAAGGGTATCGGGCTCTTTTTCCACAATGATCAATTTTCGGTACTGCGGTTTTATGAATTGCTTTTCGACTGCCGCATCGAGGAATTCGATCAGCTTGCCGTAGTAATTGCAAACATTGAGAATGCCGCAGGGTTTGCGGTGCATGCCGAGTTGTGCCCAGGTTACTATTTCAAAAAATTCCTCAAGGGTGCCGAGACCACCGGGCAGCGCCAGGAAACCATCCGACAGACTCTCCATCAATGCTTTTCGCTCGTGCATCGAAGATACTACCCGGAGGTCGACCAACCCGCCCAGCGGCTTCTCCTTTTCCAGAAGAAACGATGGAGTCACGCCGATTACCTCGCCGCCCTCTTCGATAACGGCCCTGGCAAGCTCCCCCATCAATCCGAAGCTCGATCCGCCATATACGAGGGTGATTTGCCTTCCGGCAAGAAGTTTTCCAAGAAGGCGTGCTGCTCCTGCAAAATCGGCAATCGCTCCGGAATTGGACCCGCAAAAGACGCAAACACTCTTCATGACACGCTCCAATCTTCCACAGCCGCGAAAAACTCCGATATCCAGGAATCCCGCCGTGGTTTGCGGGAATCTTTCAAATCTGCCGGCCTTCATGTTTTCCGAGTTTGTATCTTATTCTCAATACGCCGCCCTCAAAGCTTGTGGAAATTATACGAAACCGCCCGATCTCCCCTGTCGATTTCACGTGTGGGCCTATGCACGGACATGCATCATAATCGCCTATCCTGATGATGCGGATTACCTCGCCGGCATCTTCGGGTAATCTTTCCAGGTTGAAATCGGCCTCGGCTTGCTCCTTCGGCATAAACTCTTCCACTACCGGCATATCGGCCAGGATTACTTCATTAACGCGATTTTCCAGTCGGGTGACCTCTGACTCCGATATAGCTCGATCAAAGCAGTAGTCGAGTTTTGACTTTTTCTTCTCGATGTGGGCACTGAAGCATCGGCCGGAGTGGAGCATCCGAATCATCGTCTGATTCACTATATGCTCCGCCGAGTGCATCCTTGGATCGAATTGCTTTTCAATTGGTTCGGGCACTTTGTTCTTCCATGAATATTAGGGCGACGTCATTGATACTCGAGCGCCTGGACAATCACATAATCATTCAAAGTAGAATTTAAACGGTCCAAGCACTATTTGAATCTAAATTTTTGTTGAAAATAGCCTGTCTAGGTGGGGCCGACCGATACCTGGAGTCCGTACTTCGGGGCGCCGGGGTCTTGGTAATCTAGCAAAATACCATCCCTGCAGACCATGCATTTGCCGTTATCACAGAGTTCCATACCATGCGGGAAAACCTTTTGGTCATACGAGCAGGGCCTGTTTATGGATAAACTCGACCATCCTTTCACGTCAGTCCTCCTGCGAGTAAAGATTCGCGTGCGCCTTAACTCCTAGGCAAGGGCAACACGATGTTCTATTTAATGGTAAGGGCTTGCGTTTACCAATCCACTCCATTAACCTCAGTACACCGTAATTTTTCGGTGAAAATTCTTCACTGGGATCTTAACGCTTTCCCGGAGCGCTCTTACTACCGCCATGAAGGCTGCTTTGAGTATTCCGAAAAGGAGGGTTTAGGTATGAACCTGATCACTGTGGCAATCGAAAAACCGGAGGACATCAACTTTGTTTTTGGTCAGACGCATTTCATAAAGACGGTGGAGGACATACACGAGGCCCTGGTATCAACTGTGCCGGGGATCAAGTTCGGTCTGGCCTTTTGCGAAGCTTCGGGCAAATGCCTGGTGAGGTGGTCTGGGACCGATCACGATATGATAGAGCTTGCCCGGAAGAATGCTCAAAAAATAGGAGCAGGGCACAGCTTCATCGTTTTTCTTGGGCCGGGTTTCTTTCCGGTTAATGTATTAAATACGTTGAAGATGGTTCCAGAAGTGTGCCGTATTTTCTGCGCTACAGCAAATCCGGTGGAGGTCATCGTGGTCGAGACTGAACTCGGTCGCGGAGTTATGGGCGTGATAGACGGATCCTCCCCCAAAGGCATCGAGGCCGAGGAGGACATAAACTGGCGCAAGGAGTTGCTGCGAAAGATCGGCTACAAATTGTGAGCATTGAGGTAAAGGCTCTCCGCGAAACAGCTTTCATGTGTCCACCGTGACCGTTGTGTCTCCATGCTGGTCCAGGCTCCAATCGCTTCGGCACTGTGAGAAATGCGCAAGGCTATTACTGTTCGGGATGAATTTCCGGTTCAGATGATTCAGTGGTCCAGCACGGGCAGAGTTCGCTCATTTCTTCCCATACTCCATCATTGCACATCGCGCAGTGTCCCGACCTGCATACAACGGAGTGGTCCACATACTCAAATCCGGCAATTCTGCAGCTATTCTGTTCAGTCATGGTAATTCCCTCCCGGATTAAGATTACCGAGGCAAACTCAACGGATTCCTGCCTCATGTAAATGAATCTCGCGACGGGCGGCCTCCCATTCAAAGAATATGTTAATGATTCAGACCAATTGAAAACAGTCCCCTGTTTTTTGACAGGAAACTCGGGAGGATTGGAATACCGCTTAGAGACCGCTTCCATGCGGGGCGACCGTTATTCTGGTTTGTGATGGCCAGACGGCATGCCCTCGGGAGCTTACATGATTAATTTTGAAATATCGATTAAAGCAAGAGGCCGGTATGCAGGTCAGTATTGCGATTTTTTAGAATACCTTACAGGAAGGTTTTGATCATCATGGACAATACCAGTTCCGAAGGACATGGTTGCATTATAGATGGAAGATTCGTCTCGCATGGCAATGAAGAGTGCTCAATCGACTATTGCACCTACTGTGATAATGGAGAGGCAAAAATCCCGCGCGAGCTGTCCCGGGACGAAGATGACGTGTTGGTTGACCCCGGCGAATCTTATTTTGTGCCTTTTTGAGGAAAACGGAATCGCCGCTTCTATGCGGAAACCCTGTAAAAGCCTGAGGATGCCAAGCCTCGGTTGAATGCAAAACCGAGCTTGGCATTTGCTCATTATAGAAATAGTTTGGGTGGCCTATGCTTCGCTGAAAGCTTTTTTCACCTTTTTTACGGTTCTCGGAATGCATAGCTTATACGCTGGAATATATTATAAAAAAGCAAGTCTGGACTGATCATCGCATCGATTTGACAAGGTTGAGAGACTGTACGCTGGAAGCGCGGTTTCTCAGGTCAATCAGTTGCTGCAGGTGAGCGGGAAAAAGGTGAATTATGGACTGGACCATGGAAACACCGACGCAGACCGGTTATTACTGGCTACTGGATGGAGATGCCGAAGACCCTGAATTGGTCAGAGTGCATAAGGTCTGTCATTATACAGGCGGGCTGGAAATAGTCCGGCTCGGATCGGAAGTACACGATTCCATTTTACTGGGGCATTATGCGGAAGAGGCAGGTTGTTCGATGCTCTGGTTTGGACCGATCGATCTTAACGCCCCTGAGGGTTGGAAAAGCAAAATCGGAGCCCTGAGGAAAAGCAGTTTCGATACTTTGAGGGGTGAGTCCGGGCAACCGGCCTAAACGAAATTCAGGCCCGATTGCCTGGAATTGTTTCCGGGGAACCGGGCTTTCCTTGAATTGCAAAAAAGTTTGCAGGCTATGCCTGATGACCTTCCGTCAGTTCCTATGCCGCTTCCGCAAGTTCGTGAATCACATTCCTGAATCCCGTCCACTCAGTGGCAGTCCAGACTTCGGTGGTGCAGTGACCGAAGGTGCGGATTAATGTCGCCATTTTGAACGCAGTCTGTTCATCAGGCGCGCGAAAAACATCAAGGTAATCGTATGGCCCGAGAATCGCAAAATTGTGAAGCCATTCGACGTCCGGACATTCAGTCCGCACTTTTTCCATGACCTTGTTTTCGAGATCTTCCAGGGCTCTTGGGTCCTTTACCGCGTCCGGTGACAACCGGGTCAGCAAAATAAAAGTCTGCATTCTATTCTCCTCCATCTTAATTGACTACGCGAGCCTCGGCCCAATTCAGTCCAAATCAGGCGGAGTCCCGCGGCAAAATCACCTACAATAATAGGATAAGAGTCCTCAGCGATGGTCGATAGTCTCATTGTTTTGGGGCTTCAAGGCTTGTGTCATGATCGGCGGCAAAGTACCTGAAACATCTATATACTCGTAAATATTATCTATTACCCCTGTTCAGGCACCTCTTTGATTATCATATTAAAAGATATTGCCAACAATTTGAAAGGAGAGGAAATGAACAAAAAGAGGATGATTCAGATACTGGCCGTAAGCTTGACTACGGCTTTTCTGAGTACACAGGCATTTGCCTGGGGAAGCTCATCGAGCAAAACAGATAAGGACAAAGGCTCCAGCAGTTCCTACTCAACCGATAAGGGGACGATGAGCCAGGATAGATCTTCGAGCGATATGGGCACAACCGGTGACAGCAGCAGCTCCACAAAATCCACGGAAAGATCGGCTGTGGATCGTGATACCGGCTCATCTAACAGCTCCAGCGGCCAATCGGGCACATCTGGGAGTTCCAGTAGCCAATCGGGTACATCTGGGAGTTCCAGCAACCAGTACTAAAAATTAGCCAGACCTGATGCAATTAGCAGGTCATTTGTTCATTGGGGGTTCAGTTCTCCCCAATTCTTTATTGAAAGGCTTGTGCCGTTGTTGAAGTGACGGAATCAAACCAACCACCCCGGCAAGCCCGGTTACAACCGGGCGAACCGGGGTGACTTACGGTCGAAAGAGATGGAATAAGAAGAAAAGGGGGGATGTAATCAGTTAGTACGCCCTCGTCATGCCTCCGTCCACCAGAAAGGCCTGACCCGTAATGTAGGTATTGGCCTCCGAGCACAAAAAAACCGCCAGCCTGGCATATTCTTCCGGCGTACCGTAGCGGCCGAGGGGAATTGTTTTTATTGAATCCTGGTAAACCTGCTCCGGACTAACACCTTGCCGATCGGCCATTGCTTCGTCTATCTGACGCATGCGGTCGGTGCTGATTCGGCCCGGGCCCATTACATTTATGAGTATATTGTCCTTCCCGAGTTCACGGGAAAGGCTTTTGGTTAGTCCCACCACTCCCATCCGGAAGGTGTTGGATAGTATGAGATTATCAATCACCTGCTTTATGGACGAAGAAGTGTAGTTTACGATCCTGCCGGTGCCGAGCCGGCGCATGTGGGGAAGCACCTCCCGAATAGTGCGCATGAATGAGAGCAGGTTCAGCTCATAAGCCTTCTGCCAGTCTTCGTCGGCCAAATCGTCGAATGTGCCCGCTGGAGGGCCGCCAGCATTATTTACAAGCGCATAGATATGGCCGAATTTGTCAACAGTGCTCGCGACGACCCGCAGCAGATCCTTTGGACTGGTGACATCGCCGACGGTGTATGAAGGCTCCTTGCCTGTCCTGGATTTTATGTCGTTTTTCGCTGCTTCGAGTTTTTCCTTTGAGCGGCTAAAGAGCATGACATTTGCGCCTTCCCTGGCGAATTCCAAAGCTGTCGCTTTCCCCAGACCCGTGCTGGATGCGGTGACGAGCACTGATTTGTCCTTGAGCCCGAATTCCATGATTAATCCTTTCTTGTTCCAGGTAATAAAACCATCCGGTCTTTAGAAAAGCAGCACTGAGTTTGCGGATGAAGAATTTTTGATAAAGCCCGTTCGGGCAACATGTTAACTGGTTTGCGCGGCCAATAATGTAAAATCTTTCCCTGCATTCCGCATCCGTTAATCCCGTGATTCCCTCCACTTTGATAGCGCAATGAATGAAACCGCCCAGTTCTTTTTTGATTAGGGGGTATTGTGGCGGGATAATGGCTGGATTATCGAAAAATGGCGGGATTGGGGCGGGATGGCGTGAAACGCTGGATGTTGGTAAGTTGGCGTAATAGATGCGAATATTCAATTGGCGAGATTTGGTACGCTAATTGCTAAATCATGAGGGCAAGAGAAACCAACTCTTTCCTCCTCTAAAGCTAACCGGTTCTAGCCCCTCCGGTTAGCTTTTTTTATGGCCTTGAAAATCGGGTAAGTCAATCGAAACCACCATTGATCGAAGGGCATATCGAATGGGAAAAGTTCTGCTCGGGGTATCCGCTTCCCCACGGAAAAACGGCAATTGCGAACTGATGATAAAACAAATCCATGCCGGGATGGGTGCGGGCTGGGAGCTTCGGCTGGCACGCCTATCGGATTTCGACATAAGGCCATGCCAGGCATGCTATCAGTGTCTTTTCGGAAAAATGCGCTGCCCGCAGGAAGATGGTTTAATTGCACTCCTTGAGGAAATTTCACTGGCTGATGCGTGGATTGCGGCTGCGCCCACATATCTGCTTTCAGCAAATGCGGCGCTCAAAAAGTTCCTCGACCGGGGTCTTCAATTCTATGCATTCGTGGACCGGCTATGGGGAAAGCCCGCAGTGGCCGTAGCAGTGGCGGGGATCGAGGGTATGGAAGGCAGCACCAAGTTGAATGTTGAAAGCTTCGCGAAGCTGGCCTTCGCCGATCTGAGAGGTTCTGACGTGTTTTATGGTGCTCTTCCCGGTGAAACGCTGCTCTCGCCCGAAAACAGGCAAAACGCCTTGCGACTGGCAAAAAGCCTTTTGGACGCTTCCGCGAGGATTGCGCCCGAGGGGCCTGTCTGTCCCGTTTGCGGGGGAGATACCTTCAGGTTTCAGCCAGGCGGCAGGGCCCGGTGCATGTTGTGCAGTGGCTCGGGCACATATGGCTGGAAAGATGGACGCCTGGAAATTGATATCCGAACTGGGGACCACCCGTTGTTCCTGACCCGAGAAGACGTAATCCGCCATGCCGAATGGCTTAGGGGAATGAAGCAGCAGTTTCTAGACCGCAGAAAAGAGCTGAAGGAAGCGGTGAAGGATTACCTGGCGGTGGGGACCATCGTCGAAAGGTCGTAATAGGTTTATTCCGTGGCTTACAGGGGCTGTTGCCTGATTTCGGAATGATCTGTCGGAATCTCAGCTTCCGAAGATCGTCATTCCCGCCCAGAAGCGCTGCGGGAATCACGTTCCTCAGGTTCGTTCATCCAATTTAATCAGCATATTTTTCGAAAAAATATTTGGGCAACAGGCCCTCAAGAAAACCCAACAACTCGATTAGGCGTGTTGGGTTTGCTTTTTTTTGTCCGGGGAATCATGCGCCACCTTTTAAGCCTGAACAAAACACCTTTGAGGCAAACAGGTCTTACGAGTCGCTGCCCCCGCCCAATACTGCATAAAGCCTTACCTGGTTTGACAGCTTGGCGAGTCTGATGGAAATCAGTCCCTGCTGTGCGGCATAGAGTGAGCGTTGCGCGTCAAGGACGTTCAGGTAGATGTCAGTTCCTCGCTCATAGCGCGCATTGGACAGCCTGTAGGTTTCCCTGGTGGCATCGAGGAGGGACTGCTGGGCCGCGATCTGGTCTCCGATGGTTCCCCTTTGCGCGAGTGCGTCCGCAACTTCTCTGAATGCCCCCTGAATGGCCCTCTCATATTGTGCTACGGCAATCTCGCGATCCACCTTGGTGACCTTTAGCGCCGACCAGAGGCGGGCATCGAAGATCGGCATCACGAGCTGGGGTGCATAATTCCAGGCAAGAGAGCCAGGTTGGAAAAGACCGGTCAGATCGCTGCTTGCGGTGCCCAGGGCGGTCGTGAGAGTTATTCGAGGGAACAGAGCCGCTCGTGCGGCGCCGATATTTGCATTAGAGGCTTTTAGCAGGCTCTCGGCCTGAAGAATATCGGGGCGATTTAAGAGCACCTCCGATGACGCCCCTGGCGAAACATCGGCAAGCGAAGAAATAAAGCTCAAGGACTCCGGGAGCTGATCGGCGGGAAGAGGGGATCCCACCAGCAGGTTCAAGGCATTCTCATCCTGGGCCACGAGTTGGGTGAATTTGGCGACGTCTACCCGCGCGGCATCCACTCTTGTCTGAACCTGGTGAAGGTCGAGTTCAGGTACCAAACCGACCTCATGGCGCCTCCTGATAAGGTTGTAGGCGGCCTGCTGCGCATCCATGGTTGACATGGCGAGCATTAGATTCTCGCGATCCGCGGCAAGTGTCAGGTACGCATTGGCGACTTCGGACACCAGCAGGATCTGAGCGCTGCGGCGTGCATGTTCGGTTGAAAAGTATGTCTCGAGGGCGCTTTTTTCCAAGCTTCGGATCCGCCCGAAAAAATCAATCTCCCAGGAGCTTATTCCCAGGCCGGCACCGTACTGCTCGGAAGTTTTTGCAGAACTCGACCCTGCGATGTCGGCGGGCTGGCGTTGTTTGCTCCCGTTGACTATTGCATTGAGTGTCGGGTAAAGCTCGGCACGCTGTATTCGATATAGTGCACGTGCCCTTTCCACATTCAATGCAGCCACCCTGAGATCGCGGTTGTTCTTGAGGGCCGTTTCGATTGTGTGCTGGAGATGCTCATCGGAGAAAAATTCTCGCCATTTGAGGCCCTCGGCGGCTATGGCCTCCCGCGGCGTCGCCCTGTATGCAGAGCCGTCGGGCCAGTGTGCCGGAATGGGGGCTTCGGGGCGGGTGTACTTCGGAATCATCGTGCAGCCATTGAGAAAAATTACCGCAGCCAGGATTGAAGAAATCTTCCATATCATCTCAGAGCGTCTCCTAGATATTTGCGGCTGCCGGGTTCGGTTTTTCCACCCGCGCGCCCTTTTTTCTCCCGAAAAGTTGCACGACAACCACATAGAACAGTGGAATGAAAGGGGTTGCCAGGAATGTCGCGGCAATCATCCCGCCCAGTACTCCCGTGCCTATGGCAGTTTGCGCTCCAGCACCGGCTCCGGTTGCCATTGCCAGGGGAAGTACGCCGAAGCCGAAGGCGAGCGAGGTCATGACGATGGGACGAAGCCGGAGTTTGGCGCCTTCGAGAGTCGCCTCGACAAGTCCCGCTCCTTCCTCCACCTTGGCCATTGCAAATTGAACGATCAAAATGGCATTCTTGGTCGTCAGGCCCAAAACCGTAAGAAGGCCGATTTGAAAGTAAACGTCATTGGGAAATGCCCTTAGGGAGGAGGCGATAATTCCACCTATTGCGCCAAGCGGCAAAGTCAACATAACTGAAATCGGAACAGTCCAACTCTCATAGAGTGCCGCCAGGCAGAGAAAAATCACGATCATTGAAAAGGCGTAGAGCATAGGTGCCTGTGATCTTGTCTGCCTCTCCTGATAGGAGAGTCCTGTCCAGTCGAAACCAATGCCCTTTGGGAGCTTCGAGGCAATCTCTTCCATTGCCCGCATCGCCTCCCCCGAACTCTTCCCAGGCGGTGCTTCGCCCCAAATATTCAACGCCGGGAAACTGTTGAAGCGCTCGAGTCGCGGCGAGCCGAAAAACCAGTGTCCCGTTGCGAACGAAGAAAACGGGGTCATCGTTCCGTTAACATTACGGACGTAGAGCTTTTCGAGATCTTTTGGAAGCATTCGGTAGGGAGAATCGGCCTGGACGTAAACGCGCTTGACACGCCCGCCATGGATAAAATCGTTCACATAGGCGCTGCCGAAACTGGACGAAATGGTAGTGTGGATCGAGTTTATAGGGACACCCAGAGCGCCGGCTTTTTCCCAATCTACATCAATTCGGTACTGTGATACGTCGTCAAGTCCGTTGGGACGGACGCGGATCAGCCTTGGGTCCTTCAAAGCCATGCCGAGCAACTGGTTGCGTGCCGCCATCAGTTGTTCGTGCCCAAGCCCGGCCCTGTCCTGCAGCTGAAAGTCGAAACCACCGGCTGTTCCGAGTTCGCGAACGGCCGGGGGCGCGAACGCATATACCCTTGCATTGCGGATTTTTGAGAACCGCGCCATGGCCCTGCCTGCAACGGCATTTACCGTCAGCTCAGGCCGTTGGCGCAGATCCCAGTCCCTGAGCATTACAAAACCGAGGCCGACGTTCTGCCCTGTACCGGAAAAGCCCCGGCCGGCGAGAGTGAAACAGTCTTTAACTGAATCTTTTTCATCCTGGAGAAAAAAATTCCGCACCTCGGCAAGGATCGCGGAGGTTTGTTCGAGGGTTGAACCCGCGGGCAGAATGGCCTGGAAATACATAACACCCTGGTCCTCATTGGGCAGATAGGATGTCGGCATTCGCTCAAAGAGGACAAAAAGGCCGGCCGCGATCAAAAGATAAACCAGCAGATACCTGATCTTTTTGGAAATTATGTGGCGGACCGCGGATTGGTATTTCTCTCTGAATGAGTTGAAGGTCCTATCGAACCAACGGAAAAATAGCCTGAACAGAAAAAATCCAGTTTCCCCTGCCCCATGCCCTTTACCCACCGGCTTCAGGAGCGATGCGCAAAGGACCGGACTCAAGATCAGTGCGACGACCACCGAGAGCATCATTGCGGCTATAATTGTGACTGAGAACTGTCGATAAATGACCCCGGTTGAGCCTCCGAAGAATGCCATGGGACCGAAAACAGCCGAGAGCACCAGGCCGATACCTACAAGCGCGCTGGTTATTTCTCTCATGGACTTGCGGGTTGCTTCCCTGGGGGAGAGTCCCTCCTCTGACATTACCCGTTCTACATTTTCCACAACAACGATGGCATCGTCCACCAGCAAACCGATGGCAAGGACCATGGCAAACATGGTCAGCATGTTGATTGAATATCCCATTGCTCCCAGGAAGGCGAAAGTTCCCAAAATGACGACGGGGACCGCCAGTGTAGGAATGAGCGTTGCGCGTATGTTTCCAAGGAAAATGTACATAACCAGAAAAACTAGAATTATTGCCTCAAGGAGTGTCTTCACGACTTCCCATATTGCGACCCTGACGAAAGGACTTGTGTCGAAGGGATAAATAGCCTTGACGCCAGGGGGGAAATACCTTGAGAGTTCCGTCATTTTTGCCTTGATAGCATCGGCGGTATCAAGGGCGTTGGCGCCGGGGGCTTGCCGGACTGCCAGGCCGGTCGCCGGTCTGCCGTTAAAAAGCGTGATGGTTCCGTATCTCTCGGTACCCAGTTGCGTCCGACCAACATCACGCACCCGCACGACCGAACCGTCGGAATTGGTGCGCAATGGTATAGCGGCAAACTCCCCGGGGGTTTTGAGCAGGTTCTGGACTATTATAGAGGCATTCAATCGCTGGCCTTCAGCCGCCGGAGCCGCCCCGAACTGGCCGGCTGAAACTTCCACGTTGTAGGCTCTGAGTCCCCTAAGGACATCATCCATGGTCAGCTGAAAATCGTTGAGTCTGTCCGGATTCAGCCACACCCGCATGGCATACTGGGAACCGAAGGTTTCAACTTCGCCAACCCCAGGTACTCGCGCAAGTACCTCCTGGAGGCTTGTCTGGGCATAGTCGCCCAGGTCGTTGTCGTCCATGCTGCCATCTTCAGAGGTAAGCCCCACGATGATGAGCCAGTTTCTTGTCGACTTGCTGACCTTGACTCCCTGATTCTGAACAACCGATGGCAAACTAGCATAGGCGAGTTGAAGCTTGTTTTGAACCTGGGCCCAGGCGAGGTCAGGATCAGTCCCCGGTGCAAAAGTCAGCTCAATTCGCCCGCTGCCCGAGGCGTCGCTTGCGGCAGTCATGTACAATAATTTGTCAAACCCCGTCATCTTTTGCTCGATAATCTGAACGACGGTGTTTTCGACCGTTTCGGCCGAGGCCCCTGGATAGTATGCATCAATTGCAATCGATGGAGGTGCGATGTTGGGATACTGGGCTATCGGGAGTTTAAAGATCGCCAGAGCACCCGCCAGCATCATGATTATGGCTATAACCCAGGCGAAGACCGGGCGGTCCAGGAAAAAATTAGACAGCATCTCGGTCCTCTCTTAATTTGATTTTGGCTGAAGCTTGGTATTGGGGGCTTCAGATCCGGGCTTGGGATTATTGAAGGAGACAGCCTTAACCACAGTCCCTGGCCTGACGCTTAGCATACCCTCGACAATTACCCGCTCTCCGACTGAAAGTCCGGAAGAGACAAGCCACTGATCGCCGATTGCACGGTTGAGGGATAGTGTTCTTTGCTGTACTTTTCCTTCATCATCGACGATCAATGCAATAGGTTCTCCCTTTGTATTGCGGGTGACACCCTGCTGCGGGACGAGGATCGCCTGCTCGGCGATTCCCTCCTTAATAACTGCCCGAACGAACATTCCGGGAAGAAGTAGTTGATCTGGATTGGGGACTTCTATCCGCAGAGTGAAAGACCCGGTTGCCGGATCAACGGTCACGTCTCGAAACTGCAGCTTACCCTCAATTGGGTAAGGCGTGCCGTCTTCGAGCATGATTCGAACCTTTTGCCCGCCTTCCTTGTCGCTGGTGAGCCGGCCGGCCTCAAGGTGCCGCTTCAAACGCAGCAGATCGGCGGACGACTGGGTCACGTCTACATATATGGGGTCCAACTGCTGAATGGTTGCTAAAGTGTTTTGCTGATAGGCTGTTACAAGCGCGCCATCCGTTATGCTGGATCTGCCGATGCGCCCGGAAATTGGTGCCGTGACTCGGGTGTAGCCAAGGTTGATTTTGGCCGCTTCAACCGCGGTCTTCCAGTATTCTATTTCGGCCTGTGCCTGGCCGACGGCCGAAATCGCATCGTCATAGTCCTGGCGGCTGACAGCCTTGTCAACCAGGAGTTCCTTGTAGCGCTCAGACTTCGATCTGATTGCCGGCAGATTTGCCTGGGCCTTCCCAAGAGAGGCTTTTGCCGAGTCAAAGGCGACCTGAAAGGGAGCGGGATCTATCTGGTATAAGAGTTCTCCCGCTTTTACATCCGAGCCTTCCTTAAACATGCGCTTCCGCACAATCCCATTTACCTGGGGCCGAATTTCCGCCACGAGGTGGGCGGATGTTCGTCCCGGCAACTCGGTGGTGAGTTCGACCGGCCGCACTTCGAGGGTAACCAAGGCCACCTCGGGGATAGTATTCGGAGCCGCCTGCTGGGTGTGCCCGCTGTCGCAGCCCCCCAGCAACAGAAAGCCGGAAACCATCGTTAAAGCCGCGCTCAATTTGAGTGTTGCATAACCAGTCCTGAATAATTGCATCGGATGCCTCTCTAAAATTCGGTGCCGGACCTGTCTGGTCCTAAAGCAAAGTTGCGAAATGACTATTCTATCAGTCCTTTGAAGAAAATGTTCAAAATGGAATCCGGATCTTCCGGGTAGGGAAGATGTTCGGGTGAGTCGAACCAGTGGAGAAGCAGGGCATCGACGGAGCTGTCGAGAGCCACCGCCAGGGAGAACGGGTCGGCAATTCTTTTGAATTTCCCGGTTTCGATGCCGGTCTCAAAAATTAAGGCGATCTTCTCAAGGAAAATGTAGTAGCGTCTTCGTATCTCCTCGTCCAGCCCCGCCTTGATATTGAAGCTCACGCCTCTTCGTTCCGCTAGAAAGAGCCTGACGATTGGAAGATTTGCGCGAAATCTTTCCAGCCTGACACGGATATAGTTTCTCAGTTTTCCAATCTCGTCATCAGGTTCGCTGATTGCCTGTACCAACGCATCCTCGAACCTGTCGCATTGCTTCAGTAGAAGGGCCTTGTAGAGGTCCTCCTTATTCTGGAAAAACTTATAGAGGGTGCCGATGGCAAATTCGGCCTTCTCGGCTATCTCATTCATCGATACGTTGTGGTAGCCCTTGCGGGAGAAAAGATCGAGGGCAGCCGTGAGCATCTCCTGGCGCTGGCGGAGCTTTTCGCGCTCCCGCCTTGGGAGCTTTTTGTCTTCCATTCTATGACCTTTTAGGATGGCTGTTTATTAGGCATTCCGAGTTCTTGAGAGATGGGAGCGAAAGAGCGTGAACGAGAACTCATTATGTGAATGTGGCGTCACTATATAATCTGTCATTCTAAAACTGCAAGGAATTTTCAGGCTGCTTGATTCATTATCAAGGCCGGTCCGAGAGAGTGGACAAGAGTTGCGGCTTACCTGGCGAAATGAGCTCGGATCCCTAAATGCATTTCTCGAAACCGCCGAATTTAGCATGGTGGGTCCAACAAGACCCTATCGAGAGCACCGTGGGCGCATACGGTCTATACTGGTTCCTTTCGCACCGTCTTCTCTGATAAACCCTCAAATGAAGGATATTCGAACCTGCCGCACCGGTATTCCTTACCAAGTATCATTGCCATCGCAACCCTTTTATGACAATAATGTCCGCCGCTTGCTCATGCCGGCTTTTTCCGCCGGGAATTGCTTTTATGAATTCCGGCAGGCGCGTTGTTGTTCTCTCAACGCTCTTTCGGCTCTAAAACATTTCTGAACAGGTTGAGGAAAACCCACGGCTTATGTCAAAGAGCAAAGTGCAATTCCAGGGGAAGAAGAAAGCAGTAATTATCGGCGCCAGTTCGGGGATAGGGTATGAGATGGCGAAACTTCTGGCCGAAGAAGGATACATTCTCGGCCTAGCGGCACGGCGAGTCCACCTTCTGGAAGAGTTGGCCGGGTCCCTGCCGATGGAGTGCTTCATTCGTGTGATCGACGTCAGTGCTGTTTCGGAAGCCATGAATGTAATGGAAGGACTGCTTCTCGAAATGGGAGGAGTGGATCTTGTGATCATCGGAGCGGGGACTGGATTCATAAATGCCGATTTGGATTGGACAAAGGAAAAAGAGACCATCGATGTCAATGTGTCCGGATTCGCCGCCATGGCAAACGTCGCCTTTAAGCATTTCTGTTCGAGAGGCTCAGGCCATCTGGTTTCTATCTCTTCTATTGCAGCGCTTAGGGGCAGTGGGCAGGCCCCTGCTTACAATGCCTCCAAGGCGTTCATGTCCAATTACATGCAGGGCCTTCGGCAAAGAGCAGCAAAGACGGGTAATTCCATAATGATAACCGATATTAAACCTGGGCTTGTCGATACGGCCATGGCCAAAGGAGAAGGGCTTTTCTGGGTCCAGTCTCCTCGGAAAGTTGCGAGGCAAGTCTGTGCTATTATCGGATCGGGAAAAAGAAACGGGTACGTGACCAGAAGATGGCGCCTGATTGCATGGATGCTCAAGATTATGCCGGATTTTATCTACAATCGGATATGACTTTCGCGGAAGGAAAAAAAGCCAATGCCTATAAGATTCTTTGTGCCTGGAATATTAATACTGGTCTGTCTGGTGCTCGGCAGTTGCGCTACCGTATCGGTTGTAGTCGCACCCACAGTAGAAGGAAAGGTGACTGATGAATTAACAGGTCAGCCGATTGCCGGTGCAAAGGTGTATTATAAGGAACACCCCAATATAACAACGCTAACTACAAAGGACGGGACCTTTAAACTTCCCGAGGTCCGTGAGGATCACAAGACCCCTCTCTTTTTGCCTGTCGATAAGCCAACCCCGATGGGGACCGTTGTTATTGAATCTAAGGGATACGTTACGAGTCAGATGACCGTCAACGACGGCCCGCGGAAGATTTCGATAGAAGTTCACATGAAAAGAGGTTAAGCGCTGACTTGCCTGGCACTCACGCAAAAAATAGATGACAGCTCTCAAGGCAAACTGGAGTCCATGAAACACCTTCGTTTGCTAAGTTTGATTTTTTGGTGGAAGTGTTGCGACGTCGAGCCAATAATCCTTTAGGGTCTTAATAGATGTGACTAACCCGTCAAAATGGGCTTCCTTTATGATGTATGAATTAGCGCCGAGATCATAGCAAATTTTCACATCCTCAATACTTGCCGAAGTTGTCAGAACAATTACAGGAATCGAGCGATAGTGAGGATTCGTCTTTAAGTGCGCGAGCACCTCGCGGCCGTTCATCCTCGGCAAATTCAGGTCAAGCAGGATCAAGTCGGGGTAGGGGGCTGATTTGGCGTCCCGGTATTGCCCTGAACGCTTGAGGTATTCCATTATCTGCAGTCCATCCTGGACGCAGCGAAATGTGCAGTTAAAGCAAGCATCCTTTAGCGCGGCCTCAACCAGGATGCAGTCATCCTCATCATCATCAACCATTACCAGGACGACTTTGTGGGCCTGTTTGTAAACTTTTTCCTGACCGGAAGGGCGGAGATGAGATGTTTTGCGGTCCCCGGATGATCCAGGGGAACACTGAATGGTGCCCGACATACGAAATTCCTCCAGATTGAAACAATGAGAAATCCGAGAGCGGTATTCTCGGGCAGAATTCTCGGGTGCCTTGCAGTCTGGAAGCAGACCCAGTTTTCTCTGCCATGTATCTTCAGAAACTTTCGGAGAAACTATCACGAATGCGATTGACAATCCAGCCTTGTTTCAGACTTTGGGATAATCACTTACCAGAGAATCGTTTCCGGATTGAGCAATGCCTTTAAGGTGCTACGCCCTGACAGGTCCAAGCCAGTATTCACATAATATCTTCACGGCATCAACGAGATCGCCGAATAATACCGGTCGGGTAATAACGGTGTTTACCCCCAGATCGTAGCATTCCCGTATGTCGGGATCGGAGGGCTGGTCACTAAGGACAATGAGTGGAATGCGTTTCAAATCAGGATCGGATTTTAATTGTTTTACCAGTCTGAGTGCGGTCTTTCCGGGCAAATAAAGACTTACGAGGGCGAGATCAATAATACTCCGCTCGCTCTCTTTTCTAATCTGTTCGAGGTGGTTCAGCAAATCCTCGGCACTTACAAAGATCTTTATCCGCAGATCTTGGCGGCACTCCTCGAATGCATTTTTCAGGACCAAATGATTGTCAGGATCGTCATCAACGATCGCAACAATCGGGGGGGAATTCGTCATATATTTTCCTCGTCAGACTCAGCGGCAGCGACTCTGCTGGGTCGATCCGATATCGGACCGCACCACATATTTGCTGCCAGGCTAGTCTAATTTTAAGCTACCTACAAATGGGCAAGATTGGAATACCAATAATTAGAGGGCAAAATGTGGGGGAAAACCCAGTATTAGGAGAAGCTCAGAAGGTGCGATCGAAGATTTATTCCCGCTGTTCGCAGTCCCAGCTTGGTTCTGATGCTATTCCTGTGGAATGATACGGTTTTTTCGGAAACACAGAGGATCTCGGCAATCTCCTTGCTGGTTTTTCCCTCTTTGACAAGAGCGGCAACCCGCATCTCGGTGGGTGTGAGGACCCTGTACTGAAGTGCAAGCGTCTTACCGAATTCAGAAGTGATTTCCCTAAGATGGGACTCGATTATTTCAAGGAGTGCCGTCTGGGTATGACTCAGGGGGCCTGTCTTCATTTTCTTTATATAGGGCAGGATAAGGTTTTCAATATTGGTCAGGATGGCGCCTTCCAGGTCTTTCCTGTCTTCATCCCGGTGCTTCAGAAGGGTTTTCAGTGCGACATTGACCTCCTGAAGACGATCCGACTTATCTTCGAGTTGCTTTTCCATCAACTTGCGGCCGGTAATGTCGGTATTGATTTCAAGAATCGCCCGGCGTTCTCCATCCACATCATGCAAAAGCGCCCATCGGCTTGCAACGACTATTTCCTTTGCTTCACGTGTGACATGGATCAGCTCGCCATCCCATCGTTTATTTTGAAAAAGCTCCTGCCTTATTTCCTCCAGCGGCTTGGGGAACCTGGTCTGAAGCAAGGCATGGGAAATCTTGCCCACGGCCTCCTCTTTTTTCCAGCCCAGACAGCCCTCAGCACCGGCATTCCAGAAAAGGATCTTGTCATTGAGATCGCGAACCACGATTGAGTCGTTTGCCAGCTCGATTAACTCGGCCTTTTCCTGAAGTGTTATTTCGGCCCGCTTGCGTTCGATCAGCCTCCACATACCGTCGAGGAGCAAGTTCATCTGGCGGACATCCTGCGCGTCATAATCGACGTCCTTGTTGCCAACCAGCGCCAGAGCTACAATCCTTTCACCGTTGAACGCAGGTACTCCCAAAAGGCGATTGACAGCCACGTGCCCATTGGGAAAACCCTTCCTGAAATATTGAGTGGAAGGATAGTCATTGATGATGACAGGCTTTCTCTCCCGTATCGGCTGAGCCCAAAGTCCGGCTTCAGCTAGACTCCTGGCCATTGGCTCATCTGGAAGGGCACATACGTCCACCACATCCCGGAACCATCCATAGACAAATGATATCTTTTCATCATCGTCCAGAAGGGCGAGTGTGCCGATCTTGCTCTTCGTTATCTTGATTTGCTCTTCCAGGACAAAGCTTGCGATTTGCTGAATAGATGCCTCAGCCATCTGGCTGAGTTTGAAGAAGGCTTCGAAGCGGGTGTCATAAAGCCCAAGGGCTTCTTCAATCCTTTGTCTGCGTGCGGTTTCCGCATCCAGCTCGCGGGTTGCATGCTCCATTTCGGCAATTGCCTGCCGAAGTTGCTTTTCCAGCAGTCGGTTAGCCTCCCGCACCTCGGCCAACTCATCGTTTAACCGGGAAACCTGGTCAAAAGGATTCTGTTCTTGTCTGGCCATCGGCTTTCTTCCAGCTGGGTCCGGATGAATCAGCCTTAATCCTTGAAATCTAATACGGCCAAAGATGGAATGTACTTTAAAATGCCTGCCTTTTTTACCACATCTAGGATGCTGAAAGGAGCATTTTAGTTTACAAACTATTTCAAATCGCAAAGCAAGCCCCATCCTCCGAAACATAACAGAAAAAGGCTAAGTGAAATAATTTTGAGGAGGCTGAATTACGGACTGGAAGGATACCACTGCCTGGGCATTTTGAGGATCTGTTCATAGTGCCCCGTTTCGATATGGGACATGTACCAGACGATGTTGAAGCTGGACAGAATTCCTATCGGGCGCTTCGGCCCGGCATGCGGATCGATAATGGTGAGGTGTTCGTATCTCGTACGCTGCATGAGATCAATTGCCTTTTCGATAGGCCACTGGGGATCCACATCGAACTTGTACGGGCGCATGATGTCCTCTGCGCATACCTTGTACAGGTCTTCTCCAAAGAACCGTATAAGGGCAATCCTGGAAATAACGCCCCAAACTTCGCCTGACAAATCCACAACGACTACCGGGCGATACTGGTTCGATTTCATCAACCGGACCACCTGGTCGAGGGTATCGTCAAGGTGGCAGACTGTAACCTCGCGATCCATCAGGTCGCATACCAGCATGATAATATTACCCTTCCTGATTCGAACCCATATTCTTGATGATATCTTCCACGTGAAGCATTCCCAGTACGGCTTTGCCTCCAGGCCGGTCCGACACCACGATGAGGTGCTCTATTTTACGCCTGTCCATCAGGCGAATGGCCTCTTTGAGGGGCGTATTGATCGTGATGGTTAACGTATGGGGCAAAAGAATGTCACCGGCCGTGGTCCGGTCCAGGTCTTTGCCGAAAGCTTTCAATATGCTCCTTGCGGAGATTATCCCGAGTACCTCATGATTGTGGTTGATCACCACGCAGTAGTGCTCCGAGTGAACCGCCATGATCTGGGCCACTTGCCTTATACTGGCCTCTTCGCCACATGTAATGGCGCCTTTTCGCATCAGGCGCACAACTTTTTCTTCCATCGCCTGCCTCTGCTGATTGAATTTGCCGAGAATGTAAAAAAGAATCGGCTGGATTGCCGGAAAAGAAAAGCGGGCATTTATGTGTGAAAGGTTTCACAAAAATCTCCCTCCACCTGATTCCATACCCGGTGTTGGCTGGAGGAATAATTTAGAATACCTCGTGACATAGGACTGTATCTAGTCGAGTGGCGGAATGCAAGACAAAATAATTAACCAAAAATATAAATTCGAAACGGCTTGTGCGGGCCGATTATCCCAATGATAGGCGCCGATTTGGAGATGTTGAAGGAATGCCTTAGGCGTTTTTAGCTGTACATACCCTAAGCCTGGTGCTCCCGGTTGGTGGTAATGGTCTGGGTACAGTCGCACCAGTGTGGTTTTTTTTCTTGCCGTTCTAGAGCAAATGCTCTAGGCTAGAGTAAATACTCTAAGGCAGGAGAAAAAATCCATGAAAGTGCTGCTCATTCAGCCACCAAGCTACGATCCCCTCACCGACAGAATTTTCCTTTTTGAGCCTCTGGCCTTGGAGTACCTCGGGGCTGGCCTGAAACTTGACGGTCATACGGTAGAACTCCTTGATGGTCGCCTCGAAAAGGATATCGAGAAGGTCTTCCTGCGCTTCAAGCCGGATGTTGTGGGCTTTACCGGCTATACCAGCCATGTGAATATCATCAGGCGATTTGTGAAACGCCTCAAAAGCCTCTCTCCCGGATTATTCATTGTGGTGGGCGGGCATCATGCCACTATGAGACCGGGGGATTTTAATGACTCCGATATCGATGCGGTGGTTATCGGTGAAGGTGTTTTCACACTGCGGGAAATTCTGCGGGCGCTGGAGGATAAAACCTGCCTGACGGAAATAGACGGCATAGGCGTTCCAGGTCCGAATGGAATGGTTCTCAGCCCACCTCGGCCTTACACCGATTTAAACGAGCTTCCCTTTCCTGACCGTTCCTTGACTGCCGGCTACCGAAAGCACTATTTCAGCGAGTGGTTCAAGCCCCTGGCTTCAGTGCGAACTTCACTGGGCTGTACGGCCAGATGCAACTTTTGCGCACTCTGGTCGATCACCGGCGGAAAGTATCTTCGCCGCGATCCGGCGGCAGTTGTTAAAGAGCTAAAAACGGTAGCCGAACCGAATGTCTTCTTTTGCGATGACGAATCCATGTGCGATGCCAGGCGAATGGATGAGCTTGCCGACTTGATCCGTGCGGCCGGAATCAAGAAGAATTATTTTCTCTATGGCCGGGTGGATACAATAGTCAATCACCCGGAGCTATTTGCAAAGTGGGCTGACATTGGTCTGGCCCAGGTATTCGTCGGGATGGAAGACTTCTCCGATGAACGGCTCAAGGCTATGAACAAGGGGGTCACGACCGATCAGCAGATCCGGGCAACCCGGATACTAGATGATCTCGGCATTATGATGTACGCATCCTACATGGTCGATCCGGCCTATACTGCTGAAGACTTCCGCGGTCTTTTGGCTTATGTGCGCTCGCTCAAGCACAAGTATGCTACCTTCACGGTGATGACGCCGCTGCCTGGCACGCAATTATACGCCAAAAGAGAGCACGAACTCCTTAGCCGCAATCCTGAACTCTACGATATGATCCACTCGCTTCTACCGACAACTTTGCCGATGGAAGACTTTTACCGGGAACTTGCAAATTTATGGGCCAATGCCGTGCCGTTCTACAGGGTGATTCCGACGCTCGCGCGGTTCGGAGCGCGAGGCATGCTGCTCAGAATACGTCTTTTCGGAAAGGTCTTGAAGAAAATACAAATGGCTCATCTCGACTACTGAGACGGGGGCAGAATGCGCCGGGAGAAAAGCTCTTGCCTTTTTGGGGCTGCACCTGTAAGCGTTTTGAACCGGGCAATCGGAGTTTTCGTCTGATAAGAGTTTCGCATAATGAAGACTCGCGAAAAAATTATAGCGGCGGCCATCGAACTCTTTAACGAGCAGGGTACAAAGGCCGCTACGACCAATCACATTGCAGCCGCCGCCGGCATTAGCCCAGGAAACCTCTACTATCATTTCCGCAACAAAGAGGACATCATCCGGGCCATTTTCGAGCAGATGGATGCCTACGGACTGGAGCAATACCAGCTCATTGTCAATGAAGTCCGGCCTGGAACCGTGGAATCGATGGAGCGGACCTTCAGGATGATTCAGGAGTATAACTGGCGGTACAGGTTCTTTAAGCGTGAGTTGACCGCCCTTATCATGGGCGACCCGCTTCTGCGGGAGCTCTTTCAGCGAACCCACCGAAACCTGCTCTTGCTTGTGCGGCAGTCAAATGAATTTGCCGTCTCAATGGGAGTGCTCAAGCCGATGAGCGAAAACGAGATGGCTCTATTTTCAGAGGAGTTTTGGCTATTGGCCCTTTTCTGGCTCAACTACCTCGAGGTCGGAGGGGAGGAAGTTAATGACGAGACTCTCCAACGGGGAATTGACCTGCTGCGAAATACTATTAAGCCGCGCCTGACCGACGAGGCCTTGATCGAGCTTGCGAAAAGGGCGCGTGGGCCGGCATCTCCGGGGTGACGCATCGATTGAAGTTCTTCGAAGCAGGAAGGATGTTACCAGTCGGCGTTCCAGGCTAAACTGGACTGCCGAGTTCCCGCTGCATAAGGACACTATCCACCCACTGTCCGAATTTAAACCCGACGGAGTAGAGGGTCCCAACCATTCGAAACCCGAGTCTTTCATGCAATCCAATTGATGCTGAATTAGCCGAGTTTCCTATCACCGCAATCATCTGGTGAAAGCCTTTACGTCCGCATTCGCTAATAAGGCTGCCCAGAAGGGCCTGCCCGATTCCCTGCCGCAGCCGTTCATGGTCGATATAGACTGAATTTTCAACGGTGTAACGGTAGGCAGACCTTGTTCTGTAAAATCCCGCGTAAGAATAGCCTACGATCTCGCGATCGATTTCCGCGACAAGGTAGGGAAATCCACCAGTAAGTATTTCGGCGCGACGCCTCTGCATTTCCCTCACATCGGGCGGTTCGGTTTCGTATGTTGCAAGTTCGTGCAGAACGTAGTGCGCATAGATCTGCGTAATAGAGGGCACGTCATCGGGCTCGCACCCGCGGATTACTCCTGAAAATGATTTCATTTCCATCTCCATCGAGCAACATCGGTGCAATGCCAACCAATTCCATAATTCCTGGGAGGCTTTTGCACTCAAATCTGTATCAAAATAGCTGAAATGAGAATACATTCCCCGACGTGCAAAATCAAATCCCTCGATTTTACAATTGGTAAACGCTCTGGTAATGCGCTACTAATTCGAAGTCTTCAGAACCTTGCAACGCTGCAACCGGCTGGAGCAGCTTGAGGATGACTATCATGAAAAGATTCCGTGCTCTTTTCCTGGCCGCTTTCCTGGTGATGTCAGGAACGGTTGGCGTACACGCTCAGCAGACAAAAACATTGACCCAGTTTTCGACAATTGACGCCCTGCTAATCGGGGCCTATGACAGCAAAATGTCTCTAGAGCAGTTGAGGCGGTACGGGGATACCGGTCTTGGGACATTCGACGCCCTGGACGGCGAAATGATCCTGGCGGATGGAACAGTTTACCGGGTGAGCGCCGACGGAACTGTTCAAACCCCGGGGCCCACCGAAACCACGCCTTTTGCGGCGGTTACTTTCTTCGATACCGAACAGGAGAAGACTCTGCCGACCGGTATCGGCCTGCGAGAATTGACCGCTCAGCTCGATTCCATGCTCCCTACCTTGAATCTCATGTATATGGTCAGGATAGAAGGCAGCTTCAAAACTGTAAAAACCCGAAGCGTGCCCAGGCAGACCAAACCTTACAGGCCTCTTGTTGAGATCGTCAAAAATCAGCCTACCTTTGACTTCGAAAACATCGAGGGAGTAATGATAGGTCTTAGATGTCCCGCTTTCATGAAAGGCATAAACGTACCAGGTTACCACTTTCACTTCCTGACCAGGGACCGGAAGGGCGGTGGACACCTGCTTGACGTTACTATCGACAGGGCTGTCGTGAAGATTGATAGGACAAGCATTTTTCACATGATACTTCCCGAGGACCAGGATTTCTACAGGCTCGATATGGAGAAGGGCACAGGCAATGCGATTAGCGAGGTAGAATCGGGAAGAAAGTGATTGATGCACCAAAATGGAGTATTAAGCGGTGGATCATAAGAGGTAAGTGCCGGATCTATGCCGTCATTTTTATTAGAAGGAAGGTCGAATTGAGGGTACCGATATATCAGGTGGATGCATTCACCTCCGATGTTTTTTCGGGGAATCCCGCAGCAGTATGCTTGCTTGAAAACTGGATTTCCGATTCAATTCTGCAGGCTATAGCCGCAGAGAACAATTTGTCCGAGACCGCTTTCGTTGTTCCGGAAAAAGACGGCTTTGAACTCAGATGGTTTACTCCCACCGTTGAGGTGGCACTATGCGGCCATGCCACCCTCGCCAGCGCATACGTCATTTTCGAGCTTAAAGGGTGGGGTGAAAAGACTTTGAGTTTTCAGACTCGCAAGAGCGGGCGACTCCTTGTGGAGAAAAGGAACGGTCTGTTCGAGATGGACTTTCCGTCCAGGCCGCCCACCGGTAAATCCTTTCCGGGCGATCTCGTTAAAATACTTGGTGCCGCGCCGCTAAAGGTGCTCAGTTCAGAAGAGGATACCCTGGTGGTGCTCGATGCCGAGCAAAGTGTCAGGGAATTGAAGCCGGACCTCACCGCCCTTTCGGGTCTGGACTGTCGCGGGGTTATCGTAACCGCCAGGGGAGAGAAGGCTGATTTCGTATCGCGATTTTTTGCACCGGCGGTAGGAGTTCCCGAAGATCCCGTTACGGGTTCGTCGCATTGCGTCCTGGTGCCTTATTGGGCCGATGTCTTGGGAAAGAAAAACCTTCATGCCCTTCAGGTATCCCGGAGGGGCGGAGAACTGTTTTGCAGGGATCGCGAGAACCGTGTAAGCATTGCGGGTAATGCGGCTCTCTATCTGGAAGGTACTATATCCATCTGAAAAGAATCGCGCGGGTCTGCATCTCCACAGTGTACGGCCATGCCGGTATGAGAACATCATCATCGGAGCGCATACAACACTCAGTTGGCGGCATATTGGTTTGCTGGAAGGGATATTGAATGCCTGTTAATACTTAAAATAGATCAATGCTATCACCACACCCACCGTAACAACGATTCGGCGGAGCACCACGGGTTGAATACTTCCGGCCAGCTTCCCTCCGATTACTCCGCCAACAAGTGCGCCGATAGCCATTACCAGGGCAACCGGCCAGACTACCTGCCCCGAGAATACAAAAAAGAGGGCTGCTGCGACATTTATCGCAAAGGCGATAAGCTGTTTCAGCGCGTTGAGCCTTGTAAGCGTGTCATCCATAACAAGGCCGAGGACCGCAAGGACGATGACGCTCAGCCCCGCCCCGAAATAGCCTCCATAAACCGCGGCTAGACCCACGGGCAGCGATGTCCAAAACTCGCTGACATTGGATTTGCCTGGACGGCCGGACCGCCGTACAAGCCATTTGCGAACTGGATCCTGGCAGGCAAGAAGGCCGGCTGCGAGAAGAATGAGATAGGGCACCATCGCCCTGAACATCTGTTCGCCGGTGCTTAGCAGCAGCAAGCCACCGGCGATGCCTCCCGCAATTCCGGCA
The DNA here is from genome assembly GCA_002298165.1 of Desulfarculales bacterium UBA702. Taxonomy (GTDB): domain Bacteria; phylum Desulfobacterota; class Syntrophobacteria; order Syntrophobacterales; family Syntrophobacteraceae; genus SbD1. Next base: position 5,455 of record DBMI01000106.1, on the reverse strand, counting down.
GGAATCAGAAACGAAAGCCGCCGCTCCTGTCCGCGAAGATCATTGATCTGTGCCAGTGTTCCTCCCAAATAGCCGGGGCACAATGCCACTGTATTAGTCACATTGGCTGCAACAGCCGGTATTCCGAGCGCGGTAAGCATTGGAAAGGTGATAAGCGTTCCTCCGCCAGCCAGGGCGTTGACTGCTCCGCCAATAACTGCGGCCAGTCCCACGAGAACAAGTTCCAGTCCACTCAACATCAGTATAAATTCCTATTTTACCCCAGGCATAGGTGTTGGTTGCCAAAGAAAAGTTTTTTTCAAAATTATGATCCGGCACCATTGATTACAGCCGGAACGGTTTTTATCATGCAAGTTATTCAAATCCTCGTTGCTGAACTTATTCCGAATATTCCCATACTTATGATACTCTGATTTTATAAATTAAAACAACAGGGTGGTACTTATGAGAACCTCAGTAATTTCCTCCACAGGCAGTTACTTGCCGAAAAACGTTGTCATGAATGAGGATTTCGCGCAATTCCCCCAGGACTCATTGGTGCGAATAGCTGAAAAAACCGGAGTTCTTTCAAGGAGAATCGCCAGTGAGGAACAATGTACATCCGACCTGGGCCTGGAAGCGGCCCGTGCCTGTCTTGATAAGATAGGCTTTCCTGTCGAAAAGATCGACGGGATAATAGTATCAACCTCATCACCGGATCGGATCCAGCCGCCTACCGCCAGCCGTGTTCAAGCCGGTTTGGAAGCTCACCAGGCTTTCGCCTTTGACATCAATTCAGTGTGCTCCGGCAGCACATACGGCATTACACTGGCAGACTCAATGATAAAATCGGGCAACTTTGATAATATCTTGTTCGTTGCCGCCGAGATGTACTCAAGGATTCTGAATCCAAAAGACTTCAGCACGCTGCCCTACTTCGGGGATGGGTCGGGGGCAATTTTGTTCCAGGCTGGCGATTCCAGCCAGGGCGTAATTCATTCCTGCCTCGGTACTGATGGGAGCATGTGTGAGGTCGTAGGCGTTCACGGTTGTGGATCGATGACCCCTCACATCAAGATTACCGATCCAAAGCTGTCCTGGCTCAAGATGAATGGAAGGGCAGTTCTGGAGTTCGCCTTGCGCAGGGGCACTGAAATCATAGATCGTGTTGTGAAAGAGGCTGGAGTATCTTTCGAGCAGATCGACTGCTTCATTCTGCATCAAGCCAACATCAACATCATAAAAGGGATCGCGGAAAATCTGGGGCTGCCCATCGAAAAGTTTTTTGTAAATCTCCATCAATATGGAAACACCGCAAGCGCTTCGGTCATCATAGCGCTGGATGAAGCCATTTCGGACAAGGTCGTTAAAAAAGGTGACCTTGTCCTTACCGCGGCATTTGGCGGCGGACTATCTTATGGGGCCAATTTGATTCGAATTTAGAAGAAGTCTCTGGTGCAGGCGAGCATGCTAAGGAAATACCTGAACCAGAGTGACTGCATCCTGCCGACGTCCACAATCATAATCGTCGGGGAAGCCCGGGAAGGTTATCTCTTCCTATCCAATTCTTTTCTGAGTGTCCAGTGGATGGCCAGTGCGGGGGTCAGAACTATAAATACCAGGAAAAACCGCACATTCATAAAAAACTTCACTACCAATTGCGTCAGTGTGGCCGAGTCGGCATGAAACCACTGTTCGGCCATACCCATCCAGGTTGTCCACCAGATCATCGTCAACAGCCCGAATACAAAAGAGATAATAGCCCCGACAACAAAGCTTCGGAATAAAATATTGCGGATCAGACGAAGAATTTCATAGTTCATATTATTTAGCCCGTTACCTGAAGACTCGAACGAAATAAAGAAACCCATCACTATCAATATAATGACAGGTTTCAGAGATCACATCAGGGATGGCTCCCGAGCCGAGCAGGTAAAAGTGCCGTGGTATTCCAGAAGTTACTTCTGTTTTACTGCTTCATCGATAGCATTAGTTCTTTCATCGCCGATTTGCTGGGCCGAACGTGCTTTTTGAATAGGCTTGTTGCCGTATTCCTTTATAGCTCCGATCGCCTGCTCGGTTGAGCTTTGATTACCCTCTTTGGCCTGGCTGGGCTCTTGGCTCCTGGAGCAGCTAAAAAGTATAGAGGAGGAAAGGATCAAAGCCAATGTGAGATAGATTGCTGATTTTTTCATAATGTTCTCCAAACGATATGTAAATATCTCTCAAGTTGCATGAGGTCTATTCAAATCCCAACTTGCAGATCGCAACTACGTCAAGCAGAAAATGCGCTATAACCAGCGGGAATAGGCGTCCCCATCTCCAATAGACATAAGCAAACAGAAACCCCAGAGGTAGAATTGATACTACCGCAATTGGTCCTTGATACGTGTGATAAAGAAATCTCAGTAGAACACTTAAAGTAATGGCAAATGCCCGACCATGATAATGCATACATTTGAGTACATAGCCAACGACTACGATTTCTTCAAAAAAACCGTTCACAGCCGAAAAAAGGATGCCTACAGATAATGACACTTCGGCTATGCTTGGCAAACCAGTCAAATAGTACTCAATATCCAACCCCGAAGCCGCCGCCCGGTTGAGTGCTACAAATATCAGATAATAAATCGCAAACAGTAACAGACCCGCACCACACTGGCTTAGCTTGATCTCAAATCCGAAATCATCGAGTGTCCATCCTTTCTGATGCAAAATAAAACCGGCAACGGAGATGCTGCATAACTCAAAAAACAGGAGGTTAATGAGTTTTTCGGATGTAATTACATATATTTTTGGATAGACCATCATCAGCAAAGAATTCGCAATGAGTGGCCCCAAGCAGATCCCAATAATGAGGCTGAATTCGCTTATTGTAGTCGAAAGTTCCCTTGATTGGTTCAAAGTACGGGCTCCAAGATCACTATGAGGTGGAAATAGAATTCCGAATCTCAATACCGCCAGCGGCTATTTCTCAGGAATTCGGAATAAGCTCGGTTTTCCTTGAGCTGTAATGACAAATGGGCATTGTGATGGTTTGGCTGGATCTTTTTAGGAAGGTAGTTTGAGCAGTTCACCTGAATCGTTGGTATCGCCTCTTGCGCGTCGCGCCCGGAAATAATTCCGGGCTATCCTAATTCTTGTAAGGTGGGTGACTGCCGATCCCAACAGGATTGTCTTGGCACTGAATGCATAAACCTACATATTGTTTTTGGCCTGGATTGCAGATGATTTTCATGTAACGAAACCCTCACCAGGCTCTGCCGGGTATCAGGTTGTGGAATAGGCGGGCGCTCCAAAAGGCAGGAAATACTCTGATTGCCTGGCCGCAACTTCCCGGAAGTATCGTTCAAGATCCCGCATCTGTTTCATTCGGCCGCCTTTGGCCGAAAGCCTTCTTTCACCTCTTGTTAATATTAGTAACTCCGCGGGACGGATTCCTCGGGAACATCACCATAAGGGTAAGGTGCTTCGTAATTATCCGTGTCGTCATTACGGCCTCGAATATCCCTCTCTTCGCTACCATAGCGGTCGCTCATGTCCCGTTCTCCATACCGGTCGCGATAATCCCTGTCTTCGTCACTGTAGCGGTCACTGGTGTCCCTGTCGTATCGAGATCTTTCCTCGGGAGCGGAGAACCGGTCATTATCCCTGCTACTGTCGCGATCTCTTCCCGAAGGTTCCACCTGATCCCTTGATTGCTGTGCGGATTCTTCCTTGGATTTGTCTTTTCCGGTAAACAAGCCAGCAATGCCCCCCACCGCTGCCCCTGCTCCTGCTCCGATCGGTCCGCCGACCACTGCGCCGGTTCCCGCGCCCGCCGCTGCCCCGCCGGTTGCCTCTTTCACACCAGCATGGGCAGTCGCAGCTATAACTCCAACCGCTACAACCAAAATGACCAATGAAAGGAATTTGTTCATATCTGCCACCTCTTTTTCAAATGATGCCCGTAGAGGCGGTCGCCGCAGAATTTTTGGCGAGCCTCATTGCGGGTCGATCTCAAAATTTTCTAGATTTACGTAAGTCTTTGATAATTAGGTAAGTGTGTCTTGTGTTGGCGTCAATGACGGGCGGGAGCTGGCGAATATTTGCCGGGCAGCAGGCTACTTTAGATTGTCCACAACCGGATGGGTCTTCTGGGCAGGCTGCGTAATCAGGATATTAAGAGATAATTTATCCTGGGCAGCTACTTTTGACCTATTGCGTTCCGCGGCCCGGAAATGATTCCGAGGCATCGGCGGGGCGGTGGCATTACGAGGGTTTTGACGGAAGTAAATCAGGCCACAATATCTACAAGATAACCTTTTTGGCCTTCAATCTTTGCAACATTCGCCGATTCAATCAGACGAATGATCGTTTCGCCCTGCTGCTTCTGGACATCAAGAGATTTCTTTGCCACCAGAAGACTGGCGCTATCATCCGAGGTGGCCGAGGCCACAATACCTGATACACTTCCAATTGCGCTCATCTGAAAGGCCTCCTGTCCATTTGGGACCTGCCTTTTGATATAGGAAATTTCGGTTTGAAGGATGATTTTACATCCAGTCTATTTATCGGCAGTTTTCAAGCATTCCTTTAGCACTCTTTTAAGTGCATACTCCCATCTTCCCCGAAATGTGTGGGGCCGGAAAGCCAGTTAATCCTGTGATCAGGGCTATTTGAGCAGTACTGCCATCCTTGATTGTGCTCCGCGGGGAAGTGATTCGAGGTTGACCTGCAGGGCTTGAATACTGGTAGAGCATAATCATTGACCGAAGCCCAGGCTGCTCTTACGTTTTTGTCAGGCCAATATCTCAAATTCATCAATACCGATAACAAATTGCCTATGACAGGCATAAGGGAGATAAAATGAACAGGATCGCAGGCGCGGCCTTATTTGGAATAGCCCTTGCCGTTGTGCTAGCCTTTGGTATGCCCGGACAGGCAACTGCTTCTGTCAATCACATAACCGGCTATATAGTTCCCGTCGAAGGCCTGGACATAACGTTAGGGCCCGGGGGTATAGGCATAGGGTCCGATAGAGACTCGGCTGAGCGGGAACGTGAACTGGGACGGGAACAGGAACGGGCTTATACGCGTGACAGAGAGGCAATCCAGCGGGATAGAGATGCTCTACGCCGGGATGAACAAGCCCTCGACAGGGACACTGACTATAACAGCACTTACTAATCGAGTTCAGACCGAGGTCAATCGTTTAATTGTTATTGATGCCGATTGCATCCATGTCAAGCAAATGGAGCGGGGTTGTCGGACCCCGCTCTACCACCACTTTCCGGTTCATCCGGCAAACGAGTACCTCGAATGCTTTTCGCGCGAATAGACCAATGCCTCCCAAAGTCACTCCCGCGCGAAGGTGCATGGCCCTCAACTTAAGGGCGGAATCTGGTTGTAGCACGGTCTCCCCAGGTTGTTGCCTAAACCTATTGCATGATCCATCCAGACCTCAGCTTAGAACATCGTCATTCCCGCATGCTTC
>DBMI01000071.1 GCA_002298165.1 Desulfarculales bacterium UBA702 | reverse complement strand
GAGCCCGGACTTGCTCGCGCTCGAAGGGAAATTGCAGTCGTTATGATTCGAAGTGTATCGATTTTTTGTGCCGTTCTCGTCTGCCTTCCACAGTTTTTGGCCGCTCCGGCGGGCGGGGCGGAAATCGTCGACGATCTCGGGCAGAAAATCGTCCTGGCACAGCCGGCCAAAAGGATTATCCCGCTCTACGGCGCGTTTGCCGAGATGCTCTTTTCCATCGGCGCCGGGCAGCAGGTGATCGCCCGCACCCAGGCGGACAAATTCCCCCCCGAACTGGTTCGGCTTCCCTCGATCGGCACGCATATGAAACCCAATATCGAGATGATAATAGGGCTGAAACCGGACCTCGTTATCCAGAGCGCAAGCCGGAGAGAGGAAACCCCCGAGATATCCCGGCTGATCGATTCGGGCATTCCCGTAGCCGTCTTTTCTCCGAAAAACTTTCGGGAAATCTTTTCCGTAATTGACCGCCTGGGAACCCTGACCGGGCATGCCGACGAGGCTTCAGTCTTTGCCGGGACGCTTCAGCGCAGGCTGGATGAGGTCCGGGCAAAGGTATCGAACGTCGAGCCCAGGCAGCGGGTGTTTTTCGAAGTTCGTGCGGAACCGCTTACCGGGGCTGGGCGTGGTTCTATCGTCCAGCAAATTCTGGAGGCCGCCGGCGCGGAAAACGTGCTGAAAAACGAGAAAGCCATGGTCCAATATAATCTGGAAGCACTGTTGCTCGAAAATCCCGATTTTTATGTAGTCCAGGAGGGGCCGATGAACAAAAGCCCCCGGGAACCCGCGAAGAGGACTCACTTCGACCGGCTGAAGTGTGTGCGCGAAGGCAAAGTCCTGCTCGCCGACGAATTTATTTTCTCTCGCCCCGGCCCTCGCTGCGTGGATGCTGTGGAGCGTCTCGCAGCCGCCCTGTATCCCGGACGGTTTAAATAGAAAATGCCTGACGAACTTGCACCACCGAAATCCAGCAGAAAGAAAAGAGCTCTGCGGAGCGGGTTCAGCACGGGGACGGCTGCCGTTGCAGCGTCGATTGCCGCCCTGCGGCACCTCCTTACCGGGAAGGCGCCGAAAGAGGTTGCGGTTAGACTTCCGTCAGGAGATTACTTTCCCGTTCCCATACTCAGGTGCGGCACAGGAAAAGGTTTTGCCAAAGCTTCGGTCATCAAGGACGGCGGGGACGACCCCGATATCACCAATCGGGCCGAAATCGCGGCGAAAGTCGAAATAGTTACCGGCAATGCCACTGCCAGGCAAGGTATTTTCCTGACAGCCGGCAAGGGTGTCGGCATTGTAACCAAACCCGGACTTCCGGTATCTCCGGGAGAGCCGGCCATAAACCCCGTACCTCGTAAAATGTTTTCCGAGAACCTGCTGGAAACCCTGCTGACCCTTTGGCCGGCATCCCCGCTTCCAATTTCCGACTGCGGAAATCCGGCATCCACTACCCTTCCGTCGTCAACTGTTTTTCTGCCTTTTGAAGGTCCGCTGACGGAGATTGACTCCATCTCGATCCGGGTTACAGTCGAGGTCCCGCGAGGAGAGGAGTTGGCAAGGCATACGCTGAACCCTCGGTTGGGGATACTTGGCGGCATCTCGATTCTTGGGACTACCGGGCTTGTCAAACCATTTTCCCACGAGGCCTACGAAGAGACCATCTCTTCTGCCCTGTCGGTCGCGGTATCGAACGGCTGTGAAACGGCAATCCTGAGCACGGGCGGCAAAAGCGAACGGTTCGCCCAGGATCTGCTTACCGGCGAACCCACGGAGGCTTTCGTGCAGGTGGCGGATTTCTTCGCATTTTCGGTCCGGGAGGCGCGCCGGTTTGGGCTAACGCGGATCGTGCACAGCGTCTTTTTCGGCAAAGCCGTCAAGATGGCCCAGGGCTATGAATACACCCACGCCCATAAAGCTTCACTCGACCTGGAACTCCTTGCCGGGATTGCGAAAGGGTTGGGCTGCGACGACGATTTTGGCGGCGAACTGGCCAACGCGAATACCGCACGTCACGCTCTGGAGATTATTACTGCCAGGGGTATTTTGGAAATTTTCGGGGCGGTTGCGGAAAGGGCACTGGCGCAGTCGGCCCGATTCGCGGGGGAGGGTGTCAGCCTGAGACTGCTCCTTTTCGACTATGAGGGCAATTTGCTATCGGATGTGAGTCTGCAATCATGAAATCGGATTTCCCCATAATTAAAGCATGCGACTGGAAAGCACCCATTATTGCCGTGATCGGAATGGGCACCTCTTCGGGCGATCTCGGGCCGGCCGTGCGAGAATGGATACATAGCGCTCAGGTCCTTACCGGAGGCGCCAGGCATCTCGAAATGTTTCCCGATTACGCAGGAGAAAAAATAGCTTTCGGCTTGCCGCTTTCCGAACAAATCGAGCTTGTGGCCGAACTCTCGGCAACACGCCGAATAGCGGTGCTTTCTTCGGGCGATCCGCTCTTTTTTGGAATCGGCAAAAGGCTGATTGAAAAATTTGGACGGGAGCGCATCGTTGTCGTGCCCAATCTTACAAGCCTTCAGGTCCTTTGCGCGAGGATCGGACTCCCGTGGGGAGATGTTGAAACGGTTACCCTGCACGGCAGGGAAAAAACCCCCGCCACGACCGCCCGGATCATCGAAATACTATCCCGCGGCAGGAAGGTAGCGGTTTTTACCGATCCAGTGAACACCCCCCAATCGATTGCGCGAGACCTTAGCGAATCGGGGCTCCGGGATTGCTTCATTGTTGTCGGAGAAAACCTTGGAAGCCCATCCGAATGCATAAGGGAATTCCCCGTATCGGACGCCGCAAAAAAAAGTTTCTCCGATCTGAACCTTGTGCTTATCCTGCCCTCGGAGCAACCGAGCGCATCTTCTTCCATCGTCAGCCAGGTATTCGGATTTCCCGAATCCTGCTTCGAGCGCGACGCAGGACTTATCACCAAAATGGAAATCAGATCGGTCGCCCTGGCACTACTGCGCCTCGGGCCGGGTCAAGTGCTATGGGATATCGGCGCCGGCACGGGCTCGGTCTCAATCGAGGCGGCAAGAATTGCCCCTCTCAAGAAAGTCTGTGCTATCGAGAAAAACGCCGGCCGATATGGAAAGATGATCGAAAACATACATAATTTCGGGGCATCGGCTGTAAAGGCCATCCACGGCGGAGCGCCCGAGTCTCTCGAAGGACTTCCGGCTCCGGACCGGGTCTTTATCGGGGGGAGTGGAAGCAATCTCACCGAAATCCTCGATGCGGTCCACGGCCGAATTCTACCCGGAGGCGGGGTGGTTCAGACAATTGTTTTGCTGGAAACCCTGGAGAAGGTGAAGAATTTTTGGATCGGCCGAGGTTTCGAAATCACCTTGACACAAATCCAGGTGAGCCGCTCGGTGCCGCTTGGCAATGACCTTCGCATGGAGGCGCTCAATCCCGTTTTCATCCTGTCGGCGTGGCGGAAATAGGGCACCGATCTGCATCGGCGTAAATTTTTTTGTGGGTTGGGTTTCGTAGGCTGGGTTGAGCGGTGAAAATAATCAAAGCGGCCAATCGGCAAAAAGGAAGCGAAACCCAGCAATCTGGCCCCGCTCAAATGCTTGGGCACAGCGTTTTATCTACCTACCGGCAGGTTGAGCCTACCGTTCTCCCCTCCCCTGGCGGGAGGGGNNGGGGGGGGGGGTTGAAATTCTTAGATATTTTTGACATCCGCCCTTCAGCACACAAGCTCGCCGAATGCTTTCTCGTATCTTTTGCAGAAACTCTCCCAGTCACAATGGTGCTCCTGGGTTCCGTAGTGTTCAACCGAGAAGGAAGCAATCGTAACGCCCAACTGGCAGGCTATATCCCAGGGCAGATCCAGCTTGAGGCCCTTTAGGAGGCCGGCTCTGAATGCATCTCCTGCGCCGGTCGGATCAACTACATTTTCGACAGGGATTGCCGGAATGAGGGTCCTTTCGCCTTTCAGATCCAAAATGGCCCCCTCCGGGCCCATAGTCGTGATAACCACATCGACCGCACTGTAGAGGTTTTTGATGTTCCATTGTGTCATCTGAAGGAAAAGCGAAAGTTCGTAATCATTGGAAATAAAACAAAGCGCCCCTTCAACGGCAGCCCGAAGTTCAGTGCCGGTCCAGATATTCAGGCTCTGTCCGGGATCGAAAATAAAAGGCACTTTCGCCTTCCTGGCCTTTTCAGCAAAGTTAATCATGTCGGTCTTGTTGCCGGGGCCAATCAGAATTATGCTGGGGAAAAAGCCGTCATCCAGAGGCGGCAGCTCGGCCTCGAAAGCCATTGCACCGGGGTTGAACGCGGTTATCTGGTTATCGTCGAGGTCGGTCGTTATGTAGGCGCCGGCAGTCAAGATGTTGGGGATAGGTTTGATCCAGCGGGTGGGAAGCTGAAGCTCGACCAGCCGCTTTTCATATCTGGCGAAGTCCTGCCCGCAGGTTGCCACGATATAGGGCTTTTCCCCGAGTGCGGCAAGACTGTATGCGATATTTCCGGCTGTACCGCCGAATTTTTCAACCAGCGAGTCGATGTTGAAGCAAACATTGAGAAGATGGATCTTCTCGGGTAGAATATGATCCGCAAAATGGCCCGGAAAGTTCATTATTCTGTCATAGGCCAAAGAGCCGGATATGAAAATGTTCATACTAATTCTCCTTTAGGATTGCTGGACAGAGAAAGTCTTATCCTCTATACTAAATATCGTTAACCTGGGTAAAGCTTAAAAAGGAAAAACATAATGACGCTCCGGTTTGGAACAAAGTTTTTGGCGGTTTGCAGCCTTGGGGCTTTGCTGACGGTAGTTTTTGCCGCTGCCGCATGGTCCGGGCCTCTGAGAATAATCATGAAGGACGGCACTTCGGTGGAGGTGTCCTACTACTGGTTGTCTGACGGGGAATACAAATTCGATGTTCCCGGCGGGATCGCGGGAGTACCCGCATCCCAGGTCACCTCAGTTCAGGAATTGCTCGAATCGAAAGAATTCGACCCCGATCTCCTTATACAAAATGCAACCGAATCCACATCCGCCGAAGACCGAAGGCTGATCCAGGACCTTATTTCATCAAAATCGCCCGGGGCAGTGCGGGAATCGGGCAACCCCGAAGAGGGGTTGCAGCGCCTGAGGACGGCATCCAGCAAGGAAAAAAGTGCCGATAAACCCAAGGTTCATGCCCAAAGCTATAATGTCGAGAAAAGCATCCCTTTCATCAGCGATGAACCGGGCGGCCCGGTGCTCGTAATACAGGAACTGATGAGCAGCAACGTCGATTTGAAGGGCCGTGAGTTCACTCTTGTTTTATACGATTCCGAGGGAAATGTTTTGTCCCGCAAACCTTGCGAAATCTATCCCCTGTCGCTGGACCAGGAGGCCCAGAAAAAACTCCGGGTTAAATCCCGAGTCTACCTGGTGAGGGCAAGCATCAAGCCCGACCCCAACATTAAGCGCTACGAAATAGCTTCGGTACAGCGTTAGACGGATGTCGGATGTCGGATGACGGGTGTCGGATTTCGGATGTGGGGCGTCGGAGAGAAAGCAGAAAACAAAGGCAGAAAGAAATCCCCTCTTTCCAAATGAAGGAGGGGTTTTTTGCTTTTAACGCCCACAAGGGGCTAGACTACGATCGTACTGGTTTTCGGTAAGTCTTGACCGCAAACGGCGTCACCCGTCACCGCCTACCGCCTACCGCCTACCGCCTTCCGACACCCGTCATCCGTCTCACAGGTCCTTTGAAATCAGGACGTGAAAGACTGTGCCGCCTTCTTTTCCATCCTCCACCCAGACTTCGCCCTTGTGCAGATCGACAATCTCCTTGACGATGGCCAGGCCAAGGCCGGTACCCTCTACCCCGTTTGCGGTTTCGTGGCGCTGGAAAAGGTTAAAAAGCCTGCCGGCATCTCCCCCCCTGATTCCTATTCCATCATCGGAGACTTTGAAGTGATGGAAATCGTTGGCTTGCGCATAACAGATTGTAATATTCGCAAGGGTCTCACCACCGTATTTGACAGCGTTGTCGATGAGGTTTCTAAAGATTCGGAGCATCGAGAGCTTGTCGGCCCGTATCACTATGCCGCCCTGTGGTAGAGTGAGGCAGACCTGCCGCACACGAAGCCGGGCTGAAAATTCGTCGGCGAGCATGCGGAAGACCTCTTCCATCTCGACCATTTCGAGCTTCAACGGGGTTTCCTTCGCCGCAATAAAGGTATTTATGGCATCAACCAGAGAGGCAACGTGCTCCGAAGCCTTCATGATCTGGTCGCAGCAGGCTTCTCCCTTTTCGCCGAGCAGCGCGCCATACCTGTTCCTGAGCAGCCTCGCCAAGCCGTAAATCCCGATTGACGGGCTCTTGAGATCGTGCGCTACCGAATAGGCAAACAATTTCATCTTTTCGGAACTTGCGCGAAGCTCTTCGGTTATCCTGCTACGCTCGGCGATTTGCAATTTTAGTTCGAGGTTGGCGCGGGCCAGGGCCGCTGTCCTTTCCTCGACCCTTTTTTCCAACTGGTCATGGGCTTTTTGCAAAAGACCCTCGGCCAATTTTCGGTCCGAGATATCGTGCGTCACCCCTACAAGCCCGGCTACTTTGCCCTCGGAATCGGTAAAGATTCCCTTGGTGACAATTACATCCCGTCTCGTCCCGTCAGCCCAGACAACCTCTGTTTCGTATGCCTTCTCGCCCGCCTTTTTGAAAAGCTCCAGGTCGTGCTGGTCGTATTTGGCCGCAATGTAGTCCGGAAAAAGCTCGAAGACGGACCTGCCGACGATTTCCTCCATCTTACGCCCGATGCGCTGCTCGAAAGCCTTGTTGCAGCCGAGGTAAAGTCCTTTTTGGTCTTTGTAAAAGATGGGGTTGGGAATAGTGTCGATCAGGGTCTGCAAAAAGCGTAGTTGGTCCTTCTGAGCCTTTCGGCCGGCGCTTTCCACCTTCAAGGACTCCAATTCAGATACTCTGGATCGCAGCCGCGCTATTTCCTCTTCGAGTCGCCTGGTCTCCAGCTCCCTGGTCGCCATGATGTTCTCCTGAACGGGAAAAATAAAAACCAGTGTAATCTTTCGAACCTTGCACTTCAACTTCAAGTTCAAAATGCACCGGATGAAAGCTTTCGAAGAATTGCGCTCATGCGAGCAGCTGGGTGCACTCTATTTTAACAAATATTTCCGGATAATTGGCAATACGCACCCTCACGGAGGGAAATATTCCCCTTTGTTGTAAAAACTTGAGAATCGGGCTATAAGACCTCAAAATATTGCATTGTATACGGACCAAAATTCAAACTGGAAGACCAAATTTGCCTTTCTGAAAGGAAGTACATGCGAAGAAACGGCTTCTTCGGCCTGGTGCTGGCGCTCTTTTTCGCTTTCACGGTTAGTTCCGGAATTTCGGATACTTTCGCGCAGACCCCCGGCAAAAGGGTGCGGACCCTTACCGGGGCCGAAAAGCGAACCGGATCTCAGCCGGGCGCAAAACGAGGTAAAGCTGATGCGGCGGGCGGACCCGTTCAGGCCACCGACCTCTCCCCCGGCCAGATAAACGCGAGAGCGGCCATTCTCATGGAGGTAACGACCGGGGCAATACTTTTCGAGCAAAATGCCGATGAAGCAATCGAGCCTGCTTCTTTTACGAAGATAGCCTCTCTTTACCTGATATGGGAAGCCATACAGCAGGGCCGGATTCACCTGAGTGATGAAGTCTGGATAAGTGAAACCGCGTGGCGCACGGGCGGCTCGAAAATGTTTGTGGGGCTGGGCACCAGGGTGCCGCTCGAAGAACTCATAAAAGGAATAGCTGTAATATCGGGAAATGACGCCTGCATTGCCACCGCCGAACACCTGAGCGGCAGCACCGACACCTTTGTCGATGCAATGAACCGTAAAGCCGCCGAACTGGGAATGAATCGCAGCAGGTTCCTTAATCCCCATGGCCTCCCCGCCGACGGACAGATCACCACCGCGCGCGATATGGCAATTCTCGATGTCAAATACATCAGACATTTCCCTGAAGCCCTCAAGTATCACTCGATGCGGGAATATTCCTACAATAACATCATGCAGTACAACCGCAATCATCTGCTGCTCAAGGACCCAAGCGTTGACGGGCTGAAAACCGGCTATATCGCCGCGTCGGGATATCACCTCTCCGCAACTTCGCAGCGCGACGGAATGCGTCTGGTTGCAGTAGTGATGGGCGCCGTAAATCCGGCCACCCGCGAGCGCGAGGCGATGAAGCTGCTCAACTACGGCTTTCGAAATTTTACCCTTGTTCAGCCCTTCAAAGAGGGCCAGCCTGTCGCCAACGCCAGGGTGCTCAAGGGGCAAAAAGACGAAATCCCAGTCTTTCCGAAAGACAAGGCAACTTTCCTGATTCCGCAAAGCCAGAAGAATCTGCTCAAATGGGAGGTTAAAATCTCGCCCGATCTCACCGCCCCTGTCTCGGCGCAGCAGGAGGTGGGAGAGCTGGTATTCAGCGTCTCCGACCAGCCGAAACGGACCGTAGCATTAATAAGCAGCGAGGACGTTCCACTTGGCGGATTCCTGAAGAGAGCATGGCAGAGCATGGGTGGGATCTCTCAATTAAATTGGCGCTGGATAAGCACCATTCTCGGAGTTTTCGCGCTGCTGGCGATAGCGGCTATCCTACTCTCGGGCAGGAGGTCAAAGGGGTATTTCAGGAAATAGCTCCTGGAGCTGGCTGAAAGGGAAAAGTATATATAGGAAACTTCCAACCCCCTCCCCCAAGCCCCTCCCACCAGGGGAGGGGAGCCGGTCCGCGGGAGAGTGACACTTGCTGAGGGGAGACAAACCAGGGCCTCGACCATAATTTACACCCTTTAGATTTCCCTCATCACCAGGAACGAGTAGCCACTCCTAAATCTATGGGCATGAATCAAGTACGAGGGAAAGTGAAGACAGCTCCCCTGCTTTGAAGAAATAAATGGCACCGGGGATCACAATTTAGCTCCCCTCCCTGGATGATTAATACAGCGGGTTGAGAGATTAGCTCCGCCCTTGACCGAAACAATACAGCGGGGTTGAGAGGATCAGCTCCCTCCATTATTGCGAGGGGCTGTAGCTCCCCTCCCTGAGATGGGAGGGGCCGGGGGAGGGTGAAAACTGGTCCCTTCTAACAAGACAAACCTTACCCGTATTGCCAAAGATCTCAGACGCCGGTCTACGGATGCTGAGAAAATCCTGTGGCGGCATCTGCGGGAAAAACAATTGCGAGGTTTCAAGTTTCGTCGTCAACAAGTAATAGGACCCCATATTGTGGATTTTGCATCTTTCGATGCAATGCTCGTTATTGAGGTTGATGGCGGCCAGCATGCACTCCAAAAAGCAGAGGACCATGAGAGGGATACCTGGCTCGTGAATCAAGGCTTCCAGGTCCTCAGGTTCTGGAATAATGAAGTTATTGGCAATATCGATGGGGTCGTTGAAACTATATATAGGAAACTCCCAACCCCCTCCCCCAAACCCCTCCCACCAGGGGAGGGGAGCCGGTGCACGGGAGAGTGACACTTAGCTGAGGGAAACAGACCATGGCCTCGACCATAATTTACACCGTTTAGATTTCCTCTCACGCCAAGAGCAAGTAGCCACTCCTCCAAAGTCTATGGGCAGGAATTAAATACGGGGGAAAGTGAAAATAACCCTTCTCACCTACCGGGTTAAATACAGCGTGGTTGAGAGATTAGTTCCCCTCCCTTGACGAGACAATAGAGCGGGGTGGAGAGATTAGCCCCCCCCCATTGATGGGATGGGCTGTAGCTTCCCCTCCGTTGTTGCGAGGGGCTTTGGCTCCCCTCCCTTGATGGGAGGGGCCGGGGGAGGGTGAAAACCGGGTGAAAACCCACTAACCTTTGCACTAGTCATGTACCTACTTATGCACATATCTCTTTTTATCAGATCATTCACCATCTGCCTTCTCCTGATCGTTCTTTTTACAGCGAATTCACTCGCCAATTCTCCGAGGTGCCCAGATGCAATGGCCCTGGTACCCGCCGGAACTTTCGCCATGGGCCAGGCGGACGGAGACAAGGATGAGCGGCCGGTCCACCATGTAAACCTTGGGGCCTTTTGCATGGATGTGGCCCCTGTTACCAATCTCCAGTATGCGGCTTTTCTCAATGAGACGGGCAACCGGAAGGAAGGCGGCAAGAAGTGGCTGGATACCGATTGCCTGGCATGCCCTCTTCTGGTCCGAATAAAGGAAAAGAGCGGAACCTTTGCCCCTAAAAACGGCTATGCGGACCATCCGGTAATCAAGGTATCGTGGTACGGCGCAAAGGCTTACTGCGAACGCTCGGGGAAAATGCTTCCGAGCGAGGCCCAGTGGGAGAAGGCGGCAAGAGGTGGACTTGCCGGGAAAAAATTTCCCTGGGGCGATTCCGTTGACGAGAAACTCGCAAACATCAACGGGCAAAACACCACCCCGGTTAAATCCTTCCCGGCAAACGGCTACGGTCTTTACGATATGGCTGGAAATGTGTGGGAATGGGCCGAGGACTGGTACGATCCGCGCTACTACTCGCGCTCTCCCGAAACCGATCCGCGCGGCCCCGCCGGGGGCGAACTGAAGGTTCTTCGAGGCGGAAGCTGGTTTCATCCGGACTCATCGCGCTGTGCCCAGCGCGCCTCCGACCATCCGCGCTCCGATGTTTTCTGCTTTGTAACAGGGTTCAGGTGCGTGCAGGCGCCTCAGGAACCGCCTGGTTCAGAGTAGTCTCGCCGGATTGGCAGGCTGGAAAGCCTGCCCCACTGGTTAGCGGTCTCTCATAACACAGTTGCTCACCGTTATGGAGCGGTCCCTCGCCCCGTTATGGCGCGGTCTCCCCGGGCTGTTGCCCAAAAGCGGAACCGAAATAAACGCGGCGCAGCGTGAAGGCAAGCTCCCCTCCCCTTGTGGGAGGGGTTGGGGGGGGGCTGAAATTGTTAGATCTTTTTAACACCCTCCCCTGGCCCCTCCCGTCAAGGGAGGGGGATTTTCATCGGAATGCCTTTTGGGCAATAGCCCGTCCCGACCGCGCCACTGCTATCGACTAAAGGTCTCCGCCCTTTCAGCACAGTCTAGGGGCCGAAAACTTTTTCTCTTGCGTTGACCTTCACTGAAACCGAGCGGCATCTGGCGGATTCTATTTGAATTGTAGTGCTGCGATATCCCTGGAGACCTTCGGTCGGTGCAGCCGGCAAGGTCGGGGACCTTGCCGCAGACCCGAAATTGCCGCAACAGTGCGCAACCGTAAAACCGTCGTATCCGCTTCCGGGCGCCAGATCACCCATCGCGCCGACTAATCCCCAAAAAAATTGGTGGGCACAATGAAAACCGTGCCCACCCTTTAATTTCTCAGCCGAGCAGGCTTACTGCCTGCTGCTGCTAAACCCTACACTATCTTACCAGATTCACAACCGTATCCAGCATGTTGTTTGCCGTGGTGATTGCCTTCGAGTTGGCCGTGTAGTCGGACTGGTAGATAATCATATTCACCATCTCTTTTGCCAGGTCCACATTGGAGCCTTCTATTGCGCCGGAGATGACTGTCCCGGCTTCCGGATTCGTGGCTGCGGCAGTATTCACTGCCGCATTACCCGCATCAGTACTGGCAATGAGCAAGTTACTTCCCTTCCTGATTAGCCCCTGTTCATTCGGAAAAGTTGACAACAAGAGAGTCCCGAGCGAATCCTTACCGGTACCATTTGATCGAGTGCCCACTATCTCGCCAGTACTTTTAATTTCCCAACTTGAATAGTCCGGAACTCCGGCGGTCCAAGTCTGAACCTGCAGATTACCAGCAACGCCTTGGACGAAATAGCCTTCTTCATTCACCAGGTATCCAGTTGTAGGGGTAGCCTGCTTTACTGTAAATGCACCATCGCGTGTGTAGTAGCTGGTCCCGCCGGCCTGTGTGGAGTGCACCTCAAAGAACCCCTTCCCCTGTATCATTACATTAGACCAGGTACCGGTTTTCTGGGTTGCACCGGTGGTAAAGTCGGTTGCAATACCGAGAATCGATGTGCCGGTTCCTTCGCTCACCTGCTGGCCTGACTGGTTGGCCATTATTCCGGCAACCAGGTCGCCGAAGACTGCGCTATTTGATTTCCAGCCTGTCGAGTTTGCGTTGGCGATGTTGTCGCTCACCACTCCCAGTGCCGTCCCGAAGCTGTCCAGGCCCGTTACCGCCGTGTACATTGCATTGCTGACTCCCATTTTATTTCTCCTTTCCCAGAGGGCATTTAAAAGCTTTTAAGATCCAAAATTCTATAAAACTCCCACAAGACTTGATAAGCTCGATAAGGTCGAAAGCTTTGATGTAATGCTGTTGATCGCCGAAGAGACGCTGCTCGTATCAGTCGCGCTGTCCGTCGATGTGCTATCTGCTGTCGATGTGCTTGACGTGGTGCTTCCGGTAGTTGACGTGCTTCCCGTTTTGGTTGCGGAGGCTGATGTGCTGCCTGTCGTGGTGGTTGTCGCAACACCGACCACCCCGGCTGCGTTTAGCTTGGTGCCGTCGGAGAGCAGGTAGTAAGGATTGGCGTCGTCCAGGACGAGAGATGCAACCGTGCCGGTTTTAGTGGGCGTGATCGTCGTGGAATTGCCGTCCGAATCCTTACCCTGTACCTCGACTGTATAGGTGCCGTCGGCCACCTTCGTACCGCTTGAATCCTTTCCGTCCCACGAAATCTTGTAACTACCGGCTACCTGGTCCCCCCTGCTCTCGCTAAATACCGTTTTACCGGTAGAATCCTTTATCGTGACGGTTACTCCGGAAGTTGCCGAGTCGAGCTGGTAGTCGAGGGCGCCCACGGAATCGCCTTTCACATCCAGCGTGCTCATCTGCCCCGTTACATTCTTTCCGACAAGCGATGCCATTCCCGCGTTGTTTATGGCAGCGGTATAGCTCTGAATATTTTTCAGTGTCGAGGCCGCATCGGTAAGCTTCTCGACCGTTGAAAACTGGGCGAGCTGGGCGGCAAGCTCGGATGACTGCGCCGGATTTGTGGGGTCCTGGTATTTCAACTGGGTCATAAACATCGTCAGGAACGAATTCATGTTGAACGCGTTCGAAGTGGCTGACGTCGTCGTTGAAGAAGTGTCGCTCTGTACGTTTGACCCAAGAAGTCCCGATACTCCGCTTGTGGCCATCTTTAATCTCCTCGAAATAAGTTTGCCGCTCATCGCGGTATTGCCGACCCGTGTAAGAGCAAGAGCGATACCAGCCGGTGCCATTCCATTCAATATGAGTTATTCCGGGCATTTATCCAATCGCACCAGCCTCTTCCTGCAAAAATTTCCCGGAAAATTTTTCTGCCGGCCGTGCATTTTTTTCCGGTTTGCCCAAAAAAGAGGCAAAATTTTTTCAACACTGAAAATTGAAATCGAGGGATGATCTACTGACATGCCGGTCAAAATGTCAAAAGGTTGACCGGTAAAGCACCACGTTTGGCGGAAATGACCCGTTTCAGGGTCGATCAATGAAGCGGTTTTTGACGGTGGCCGGATTTGGGCGGTGAACTAACCTTACACGGCTCTCCCCCACTTATATTCTGCATCTCTGTGTTCTCCGCGATCTCCGCGGTTTCATCCCTGCTGCGCGACAGGAGATAGGCCTTTCGCCCTCCGGATCCTGTTTCTGGCATATTCATTGCTCAATAGGTCCGGATGAAATAACTCGGGCACCCATGTGCGGGGGCCTGGAAAACCCTAGAACGACAGTGGAAGGACTACAGATGGCCCCAGAAGCTGAAGAGCAGACGACAGGCGAACCGTCAAAAAAATCTTCTAAGACAGTTTTAATTTTGATCATTGCCCTGCTGCTGTTAGGCGGCGGAGGGGCCGGCGCATACCTGAAATTTTTCGCCCAGCCGAAAGAGGGCGAGGCCGCGGTGCAGGAATCGGAGCCAATAGTAAAAGAGATGGACTCCTTCATAGTCAATCTGAGCGATCCGGGCGGGAAAAGATTCGTAAAGATAACGATGAGGGCCAAGCTGTCCAACCAGCAATGCATGGCCGAATTCACGTCGCGGATCTACGAAATGCGGGACGCGGTTCTGATGATACTTGCGGGCAAGGAAGTCGAAGACATCTCCAAGGCCGAGGACCGGATCAACCTTAAACATGAACTGGCGGCGGCGATGAACAAGGCCCTGAAAAGAGGCCAGATACAGGACATCTACTTTACTGAGTTTCTTATCCAGTAAACCGGGGCTGTTCGCTGATGGAAAAAATACTTTCCCAGGATGAAGTCGATGCCCTGTTAAAGGGACTGGACGACGGTCAAGTCGAAGCAGCTACCCCAGCAGCGCCGTCCGCGACGGCGACGGCCGTGCCAAAACAGTCGGCAAGGGTCGATGAGCCACCCGCTGATGTACGGGTATTCGATCTGACCAGCCAGGACAGGATCGTTCGCGGGCGCATGCCCACCCTTGATATCATCAACGACAGGTTCGCGAAAATTCACCGCGTCTCTCTTTCCGGCGCCCTGAGGCGAATGCTCGATATAAACGTCTGCCCGGCCGAAATGATCAAGTTTGGCGAATTCACCCGAACCCTGCCGGTACCCACCAGCCTTCACATCCTTAAACCCGACATGCTTCGCGGCCATGCCCTGTTCATGATTGAGAGCCGCCTCATCTTCAATCTCGTGGACTGCTTTTTCGGCGGCTCGGGCCGAAGCAGTTATAAAATCGAGGGCCGTGACTTCACCTCGATTGAATACAGGGTCATCAACAAAGTTGTTAAAATGGCTCTCAAGGACATGGACCAGGCATGGGAACCGATATCTCCCGTAGTCTTCAATTATGTTCGATCTGAAGTTAACCCGCAGTTTGCCGCAATCATTCCTCCGACTGACGTAGCCATTGTGGTGCGCTTCGAGGTGGAAATGGACAGGCTGATGGGCAGAATGGCCATGGTGCTCCCCTACTCCACCATCGAGCCGATAAGGTCAAAGCTTTACGCAAGCTACCAGAGCGATCAGCTCGAAGTCGATTCGGAGTGGTCGAACCGCATGCAAAGGCGCCTTCACGAGGTTACCGTCGAGATGATCGTCGAACTCGGCAGGACCTCTCTCAAGGGAAGTGAATTGCTGAACATGGAAATCGGCGATGTCATCATGCTTGACCACGATGTGAACAAGCCGCTGACGGTCAGGGTTGAGGGCGTTCCCAAATTCAGCGCCACGGCGGGTGTTCATCACGGGAATCAGGCTTTTCGGATTTGCGGCGATGTAACCGGAGGCGATTGAGAAACGGCTCTAATGAACACTGGGCCAAAGGACCGGAGGGATAAAAATGGACGGCGAAGACGCTCAATTTCCAACACTTGAAAAGGGACAGGGACCTAAAGGAATGCGTGACCTTGATTTTCTTCTCGATATTCCCCTGGAGATCTCGGTCGAACTCGGCCGCACCAAAATGATGATCAACGACCTTCTGCAACTCGGACAGGGCTCGGTCATCGAATTGAGCAAGCTTGCCGGAGAGCCCCTTGAGATACTCATTAATCACAAACTGGTAGCCAGAGGCGAAGCCGTTGTGGTCAATGAGAAATTCGGGGTCCGGGTAACAGACATAATCAGCACCACGGAACGCGTAAAACAGTTAGGTTGAACCTGTCGTTTCAATGCTCAAGCAATCCGATCCCAGGGGCTTTTCATGGATTTCGCGCTTCAACTCTTAAAGGTCGCAGGAAGTCTCGCCCTCGTCCTGGGCCTCTTTTTCGCCATCATCCACGGATTGAAGCGATGGGGCGGCATGGTGCGAAAATCCTCGATACAGCCGTCAATGGAAGTGGTTTCGAAACAATCCTTCGGCCCTCGCCACCACCTGCTCCTGGTAAAGATCCCCGGAGGGCAGAAGGTGCTGGTCGGCATTTCTCCACAGAACATGAGCCTTGCAAACCTGCCCGAAACAGCCGACACTTCGGCCGTCGGGGCCAAAGTAGATATTTCATGAAAATGGCAACGATTTCGACACCGATGATCCTCAAGCCTGAAATTCTCCGGAAAACTGCTTTTCTCCTGATATTATTGACTTTCCTTTTAATCCCGGCGCTTTGCTGCGCGGCCGGACTGGAAATACCCGGAGTTCGCATCGGCCTCGATGACGCAAATGGACCGCAGCAGGTTTCAGGTATCATGCAGATAATCTTTGTCATGACCATCCTGTCTCTTGCCCCCGCAATTCTCATCCTGATGACCAGTTTTACCCGGTTTGCCATAGTGCTCTCGTTTCTGAGGCATGCACTCGGGACCCAGCAGGCACCACCCAACCAGATTATTATAGGGCTGGCGCTCTTTATGACCTTCTTTATCATGCAGCCGGTCTGGCAAAAGATTCACACGGAAGCGATAACGCCATATCAGCAACAGAAGATCTCAGGGGATGAACTGATCGAGCGCGGAACCGCCCCCCTGAAGGAATTCATGCTCAAACACACCCAAAAGAGCGATCTCGCACTCTTCGTCTCGATGTCCGGGAAGGATAAACCGCAAAATGCCGAATCCCTTTCCATCTCCACGGTAATTCCCGCGTTTGTCATCAGCGAACTCAAGACCGCTTTCCAGATCGGGTTCATGCTCTACATCCCGTTCATAATCCTGGATATGGTGATTTCTAGCATCCTGCTTTCGATGGGTATGATGATGCTGCCGCCCGTAATGATTTCACTGCCTTTCAAGCTCATGCTGTTCATACTGGTGGACGGCTGGAACCTGCTGATTGGTTCCCTTGTAAAAAGCTTCCAGTAAAGGGAGACCGAAAGATATGAACCATGAGTTCGTAGTGGGGTTCAGCAGGCAGGCGCTGGAAGTCATGCTGATGGTGAGCCTTCCGGTGCTGATAGTGAGCATGATTCTGGGTCTCGTAGTCAGCATTTTTCAGTCCGTGACCCAGATTCAGGAGATGACCATCACCTTTGTTCCCAAAATCATCGGGACCTTTGTCGCACTTATGGTTTTCGGCTCCTGGATGATGACAAAGATGGCCGATTTTTTGCGCGAAGTAATAATGAATATCCCCAATATAGCAGGATGATCCGGTGCCCGGCATTTACATAAATACCACCGAGCTGGCAATCTTCTTCTCGGTCCTGCTCCGGCTCAGCGTAATCTTTTTCATGCTGCCAATCTTCGTTACCGGCGGATTTCCTAACAACATAAAGGTGCTCACCATCCTCGCCATGAGCCTCATGCTGCTCCCCTTCATCAGGGAAAGCGTGCAGCCGCTCCCGCTTGATCCCGCTCCCCTCACTGTCGTCATAGCTGGTGAGGTGATCTTCGCGGTAATTTATTCACTCGCAATGGCCATCATCATCGCCGCGTTTCAGCTCGCCGGGGAACTGGTGAGCTTCGAGATGGGATTCGGATTTTCTCAGGTGGCCGATCCGCAGTCCGGCGCCGAGTTCTCCGTCATAAGCGTTTGGGCGCAATTGGTTGCCATGATGATATTCTTCACCATGAATGGACACCAGATCGTACTGAAACTGATAGTCGAGAGTTTCAAAACCGTGCCGGTCGGCTCCTTCACCCTCGATGCCGCCCTCTTTACCAAAGTAGTGCTGATGTCAGGCCTGCTCTTCGTTCTGGCGCTAAAGCTCGCCGCGCCGGTCATGGCCGTGCTGATCCTCGTTCAACTCGGCCTGGGACTTATGTCCAAGTTTGCACCCCAGGTAAATATCCTCGCAACGAGCTGGCCGATCACTATCGGCCTGGGAATTCTCTTTCTCGGGATAACCTCGGTCGTCTGGGCCGATATGGCCGGGAGAAGTTTTGCCGACCTTTTTCATTTCCTGGGAAACCTCTCAAGGTAAACCGTCCGAAAAATCCCCGACCACAACAACCCAATTATCACTACCTGATCCTTCCTCCTGAATAATGCGGATGTATTCATATTACATCGAGCCAGGGGGGAGTCATGAGTGCTGAAATCCCGCAGTGCGGCATAGAGCTGATAAAGAGGTTTGAAGGCTATCACGAAAAACTTCCCGACGGGCGGGCGCGTGCCTATCCCGATCCTCTGAGCGGCTGGGCACTTCCAACGATCGGATATGGATCGACCACATACCCCGACGGGAGCCGGGTAAAAAAAGGTGATATTATCACTCAAGATGAGGCCCAGGCGTGTCTCCGTCATGAAATTGAAGAGGTTATCGCCCCCGTGCTGGAAAGAATCCCGACATGGGAACAGATGAACAAAAACCGGCGAGCAGCGCTTATTTCTTTCGCATACAATCTGGGCGCGCATTTCTACAGAGCCAGGGATCGCGGCTCCATAACGCGGGTCTGCGACACCCCAGAAATGTGGGGGGATAAAAAATGGGTAGAAAATCAGTTCTCAAAATACTGTAATCCAGGCACCCCGGTGGAAGCCGGCCTCAGGCGGCGGCGCAAAGCGGAGGCGGAGCTGTTTTGTACACCGGTTATGGATGAACCGTGAATACCGCGAAAAATCAAGAGACACACAACTAATCAGGCTGGGTTGGGCGAATTCTTAGATCTTTTGTCGCCCTCCCCTGCCCCCTCCCATCAAAGGGAGGGGATTCGCATCTCGTCCTCCCAATGGGGTCTCCAATCATTTCGAAGCCTGTGGAGACCTTCGGTCGGCGCGGGTAGCGCTGTCGGGTAGGCCTTTTGCCTAGATAGTTTTTCGAAAGATGCTAAGCAAAACTGGATGGCATGAGCCTGATGAACGTCATTCCCGTAGCGCTTCTGGGCGGGAATGACGATGTTCGAAGCTGAGCCAGGTAGGGTGGGCACAACCTTAATGTGCCCACCGAGCTTAGTATCCTAAAAGAGGTGGGCAGATGAAAACTTGCCCACCCTACAGCTAGTCCTGCAAACCTAAATCCCACACCTCAAAGCATCCCTGAAACTACTAAAAATCAGCAGATCGGAGTTTTCTCTCTATTTTGGAATGTTTCCCGCAATGAATCCTTTCCGATGCCGATGGAAAGACATTTTGCGGAATGCATGAGGGGCAGGAATAGTCCCAGAATGTATCCGAACGGGCTTTTTGGTCTTTCCTAAAGCGGCTCGGGATGCGGATTAAGGGACCAGGCGATGCATCCTGAACGATCCGGCCAAAAAATTGACGAAGCACCTTTTAGTTGACGGGTAAAGGGTTTAACCCTTCCTCGAATTCGAAGCGAGAGAGACGAATTGGCCGCCACAACCCAGGAAAAAACAGAGCAACCGACCGGAAAAAAACTTGGCGAGGCGCGCGGGCGCGGCCAGATTCCAAAGAGCCGCGATCTGACCTCTGTTGCAGTCCTGGTGATCGGAAGCCTGGCGGTTTATTTCAGTGGCGGGCTCTTCTTCGATTCCTTCCGACGGATGCTTGAAACAGCGTGGACCAGGGAAGCCTTCACCACCCCGTGCTACTTTGCGGAGAGCGGGTTTGGGATCGGGCTGGTCACCACAATGTGCCTCATGATCGGACCTTCCGCGCTGGCGATGTTCGTAACTGCAATCCTGCTCAACCTGGTTCAGATGAAGGGATTCATCTTCTCGCATAAGGCTATGAAGATGGGTCTGTCCAACCTCAATCCTGGCGCGGGCTTCAAGCGCCTCTTCTCATTGAGGTCGGGAATCGAAGTATTCAAATCTTTATTGAAGATGCTCACGGTTTGCTACGCGGTCTATTCGGTAATCTGGCCTGAAAGGGCCATTCTGGCGGATCTTTCGGGAAGAGAGGTCTCCGACCTGCTCCAGGTTACCGGCATCCTGTCGATAAAGATCATCATGAGAGTAGCGGCCATCATGCTCTTCGTAAGCCTTCTCGATTTCATCTACCAGAAGTGGCAGACCCGCAAAGACCTCATGATGACGCGCCAGGAAGTTAAGGAAGAGATGAAGCAGCAGGAAGGAAATCCGCAGATAAAACAAAGGATCCGCTCGATCCAGAGGGCACTTGCAAGACAGCGGATGATGTTAAAGACCCCCAAGGCGAGCGTCATAATCACCAACCCGACCCACTTCGCTGTTGCCCTGCTTTATAAGCCCGGCATGGAAGCCCCGCTGCTGGTTGCCAAGGGCGCCGACGCGCTCGCGCTAAAGATCATCTCGGTTGGCAGGAAGCACGGAGTACCCATAATGCAAAACCCTCCTTTGGCACGTGCTTTGTATAAACAAGTGAAGCTCGACGAGGCAATTCCGGAAGCACTCTATCGGGCAGTGGCAAAAATTCTGGCTTACATCTACCAACAGAAACAAATGATGCAACGGATGCAAAATGGCTAAACCGGCAACAGCGCCAAATTTCCTGATGCTAAGACTGAGAGGATTGTCCGATAACGACGCCATAATGGGCATCGGTATAGTCACGGTACTCTCCGTCATGCTTTTGCCGCTGCCGGGCAGCTTCCTTGACGTTTTGCTGGTTGTGAACATTTCGAGCGGGCTGATTATCCTGCTCACCGCCATTTACAGCTACAAACCTCTCGATTTCGGAATCTTCCCGTCTGTTCTGCTGGTTACGACCCTTTTCCGCATAGCACTCAACGTCGCCGCAACCCGGCTAGTCCTGCTCCACGGGCACGAGGGCACATCGGCCGCCGGCCATGTCATCCAGGCCTTCGGCGGTTTCGTTGTCGGCGGCAACTACGTCGTGGGCTTCGTAATCTTCATTATTCTCGTAATAGTCAATTTCATGGTCATCACCAAGGGTACCGAGCGCATATCGGAAGTTGCCGCTAGATTTACCCTGGATGCGATGCCCGGAAAACAGATGAGCATCGACGCGGATCTAAACACCGGCATGATTGACGACCGGGAGGCCCGCAGAAGGCGCGAAGTAATCCGCCAGGAAGCCGATTTCTACGGCACGATGGACGGCGCAAGCAAATTCGTCCGAGGAGACGCCATAGCAGGCATCCTCATAACGATTATAAACATACTCGGTGGCCTTTCTATCGGTGTTCTGCAGAACGGAATGCCTGTGGGCGAAGCCCTCAAGACATACACCCTGCTGACTGTGGGTGACGGGCTCGTTTCGCAGATTCCGGCCATCGTTATCTCGACTTCCGCGGGTATCCTGGTCAGCCGGGCGGCCTCCGAGATCGGGATGGGATCGGCTTTCGGAAGACAGTTCAGCATGCACCCGAAGCCCCTCTCGATTACGGGCGGAGTACTTTACTGCCTCTGTATCGTACCCGGATTTCCCGCTATCCCCCTGTTTCTGGTCGGATCGACCCTGATAGGGTTATCCATAGCGGTATCCAGGGCCAAGACAGATGCCACGGGCCAGGATGCGCCGGAACAGAGCGAAGATGTGCCCCAGGAAGGATCGGACCTTCCACCGCTTCTTGACGTTCTGGAACTCGAACTTGGATATGGATTGATTCCACTCGTGGATGAGACCCAAAAGGGTGATCTCCTGCCGCGCATCAAGGCAATCAGACAACAGCTCGCGGTGGAATTCGGCATACTGGTACCGGCCCTGCACGTAAGGGACAACCTCCAGCTCAAACCTTCCGAATACAGACTGTTGTTGAAAGGCAATCCGGTAGGAAAAGGCGATATCATGGTCGGTCACTACCTGGCTCTCAGCGCCGGCGAGGTAACCAGCCCGGTAAACGGAATTCCGACCAGGGACCCGGCTTTCGATCTTCCCGCCATATGGATTCCCGAAAACAGGAAAGAAGAAGCCGTAAAGGGCGGCTACACCGTGATAGATCCGTCAACGGTGGTTGCCACGCATTTGACGGAGTTGTTCAAAAAATTTGCCGACCAGATGCTCACACGCCAATCAATCCAGCAACTGCTCGACAATCTGGCGGTCCAGCAGCCCAAACTGGTTGACGAACTCGTGCCGAACCTGCTCAACACCGGCACCATCCAGAAGGTGCTTCAGAATCTTATACACGAATCTGTCTCCATACGTGACATGCAGACCATCTGCGAAACTCTGACCGACTACGCCACCCTGACAAAGGATGCGGACCTCCTCACGGAATATGTGCGGCAGGCGCTCGCCAGGACCATAACACGACCATACGAAACCGAAGACCATAAATTCCCGGTTCTTTCGCTCCAGCAGGGACTGGAAGAGAAGCTCAGCCGCGGGATTCAGAAATCCGAACACGGAGCTTTCCTGAGCCTCGAGCCGGGTTTTTTGCAGCAGTTTATCCAGGCCGTAAATACGGAAGTGAAGCGCGTCGTGGACATGGGGCATCACCCAGTCCTTCTCTGTTCACCCGCTGTCAGGCGGCACTTGAGGAAGCTTCTCGAGCGCTTTTTCCCGGACGTCGCCGTGATAAGCCACAGCGAGCTTAACAACTCGCTTGAAATTCGCTCAGTTGGCATCATCAGGATGGAAAATGCAGGTTAAAACTTTCAGGGCACCAACGATGGATAGGGCGCTTGCCCAGGTGAAAAAGGAACTTGGTCCTGACGCCATCATCCTTAGCAGCGGAAAAATCACTTCCAGCTCCGGGGAACAACAGTTCGAAGTGAGCGCCGCGCTGGACAGGACGCCCCAACCCGCTCCCCCGCAGCCCCCTGCCCCTCCGGCGGCAGAATCCATTTCGGCCGAAGTGAAGGGAGACATACAGGAGATAAAGAGTTTCCTCTCCCTTTTAATATCCTCGAAAGACTACTTTACCCATCTTCAGATGAAGGAGCCGGTAGCCGAGCTTTATCACTCGCTCCTGGTGCGCGGGTTTGACGAGAAGCAGATATACATCCTGCTTAATCGGGCAGCCTCTGAACTCAACGGGGATGCGGGCGACGCCCCGCGGCTCTTCGATGCCTTTTGCTCCCAGATGCTTTCCAAAATGAGATTTTCGAGACCTTTTCGGGGGATTTCGAATTCGAGCGGCCAGCCAACTACCTTCTCCTTTGTCGGGCCGACCGGCGTCGGGAAGACGACCACTCTGGCCAAAATCGCCGCATATCTAAAAATCAAGCGTCAACTCGACATAGGCATCATCTCGCTCGACACCTACAGGATAGGCGCGGTCGATCAACTCAGGACCTATGCCAATATCCTTGAGGTCCCGTTCAGCGTGGCACAAAGCAAATCGGAGTTTGAAAAGGCCCGAATCGATTTCAGCCATTTCGATCTCATACTCGTGGATACGACAGGAAGGAATTTTCTCAACCGGGAACATGTGCGCCAATTGTCTTCGATTTTTGAGGGCGACCGCAAGACGAGCCATTTTCTCGTCCTGAGTGCCGCGGCCAAAGACGACGATCTAAGGCAAACCATACTCCACTTCAAGGAGATGGAACTGCACAGCCTGATTTTCACCAAGATAGACGAAACCATCCACCACGGGTGCATGCTCAACCAGCTTCTGCGATTCGACTATCCGCTTGCTTTCATGGGCACCGGACAGCGCGTCCCCGAAGATATCGAGCAGGCCTCTCAGAAGAGGATCCTTTCGTTTCTGCTACCCGTCAGAAGCCAGAACACATAAAGGGGATAGTAATGGACCAGGCGATAGGCCTCAGGAAAAAGGGAAACGGCGAACTCAAACAGGGCGGCTTTGTAGCCAGCGACCGTCCGGTATTGCGCAAGCCTGTCAGAGTTATGGCCGTAAGCAGCGGCAAGGGCGGCGTGGGCAAGAGCAACGTCGTTATCAACCTTGCGGTTGCGTTCGACAGGATGGGGCTAAAAGTCCTCATAATGGACGCAGACCTCGGGCTCGCGAACGTTGACATTCTGCTCGGCCTCACCCCCAAGTACAACCTCAGCCATGTGCTTAACGGCCAGAAGAAAATCGAGGAAGTACTGGTGCCGGGTCCCGGGCAGGTTCGAATTATGCCGGCAAGTTCCGGGGTTCAGGAACTTACGCGGCTAACCGATGAACAAAAGCTGCTCCTGCTCGAACTCCTCGATGGGATCGAAACGGATATCGATGTGCTCCTTATCGATACGAGCGCCGGGATCTCGGATATGGTGCTCTATTTCAACCTGGCGGCCCACGAAAAGATTATCGTTGTAACCCCGGAGCCGACATCTCTTACCGATGCGTATGCTCTCATAAAAGTACTCTACTCGAAACACGGAGAGCGGCATTTTCGCATCCTGGTGAATTCTTCTCCCAGCGAAGCGGCGGGAAAAACCATTTTCGCAAAGATCAGCAAGGTTGCCGATCATTTCCTGGACGGACTCTCTCTGGATTATCTGGGCGCAATACCTCACGACACGGCTGTAACCAAGTCAGTGCTCCAGCAACGAGCGCTCCTTGAAGCCTTTCCTCAAGCGCCGGCGGCCCAGGCGTTCATGGTCGTGGCGGACAACATCCGGAAAACGCAGCCCAGTGTTAATCAGGGGTCGATACAGTTTTTCTGGAAACGGCTGTTAAACCTTTAGAAAGAGCGGAAAAGAGCTGCAATGGAACAGAGCAATCCAGCCCGTAAAAACCCATACATGAATCAGGGGATCGATAGTGGCTCGCTTCAATTGGATAAGGAGCAGGCTATCCTTGAGCACAGCGATCTGGTTAAATACATCGCCCTTCGGCTCATATCGAGGCTACCCGACCACATCGCGGTGGACGATCTGATAAGCGCGGGAATTCTTGGCCTGATAGATGCCATAGAGAAATACGATTCCGGCCAGGGCATTCCGTTTGAGTACTATGCAAAGATACGCATAAAAGGGGCTATGCTCGATGAGATTCGCTCGATGGACTGGGTCCCGAGATCTCTGCGGCAGAAGAGCAGCCATCTTGAAAGGGCATGCGTGGCTCTCGAACAGAAGCTCGGGCGTGATCCGACTGAAGACGAAATAGCAGAGGAACTGCAGATGAACATGGGTGACTTTCATAAGCTGCTCGATGAGACCAAGGGCATCTCGTTCCTCCCAGAAAATATCCACGATGTAATTCGGGAAAACCGGGAATCGCACGCTCTCTCATCAGGTATGGACGAACTCTTTGACAGCGCCTACAGGCGGGAGATCCGCAAACATCTTGCCGAAGCCATCGGCGGCTTGTCGGAAAAAGAGCAGCTTGTCCTCTCGCTCTACTATTATGATGAGCTTACAATGAAGGAAATCGGCGTGACGCTGGGATATACCGAATCGAGAATTTCCCAGATTCATACCAAGGCCGTCATCAAACTCAAGACGAGACTTTCCAAGAAACTGAAACCCGACGATTTGCCGTCTTTTATTCCGCACCACGATCTTCGGCCGGCTCAACCGAAAAGGAATGCAACCCATCACCATTCGGCAATGAAGTAGTAGGCCCCGAAAGGCTCGTGAATGTCACTTTTCAAGAAGAAGGGGCAAAAACCCGAAAAAGCAGCCGCTTCGGACAATCCCGGCACCGACCCCATGGATGCCTCTCCCAAACCGGAGCACATGAGCGGTCCCGAATCGTTGGTCGAGGCAAGGGAGTCTCTGGATGACCCGGTTTTCGAGGAACAGCCACGAAACGATGACGCCGCCCCGGTTGCAAAAGCACGGTTCGCCGGTTTTCTTTCGCGCAAGATCCTTCTCATCGCGATTCCGGCCCTTCTCCTGGTGGTGACGGCCTCGGGGCTGCTTTTGCTCAAATTCGGCAATAGACCTGGGCCTAAAGAGACTCAAGGCCTGGAGCCGGTCACAAGCATAACACGTCCTATTCCCGTACCCGATTACCGGGAGATGCTCGATTTCCTTGTCCTGAACGAAGCCGAAGATCAAAAGACCATCACCTCACTGCGCATTGAGGTCTGTTTCAGCAGCCCCTCGCGATATCAGGTTTTTAAAGATCAAAACGTAGTATTCCGCGATACGGTCTACTTTTTCCTTCAGAAACAGAATGCGTCAAGGAACACGACCCGGAACTGGCAGACCCTCGTGGAAAAGGAGCTGCTGGAGTACTTAAAAGTCAGTCTGCCTCAGAGCTGGGCTGATGCCATTAAACTGACCCAGGTTGAAAATCTCTGAAAGGTCCTTCTGGATGGAGTATTTGACAGGTATATTCTCGAACCAGCCTAACCTTACAGCAGTCCTGCAAATAGGCCTGGACATCCTGATCCTGGGCCTTTTGGCGGTGCTCCTGGGTGGAAGGAAGCGCAGGGCTACTGACAAAGACAGAGCGGTTGTCGAGTCTTTTGAAAAGATAATCGGGCAAACCGAGACAATTTCCCAGGAATTTGGCGCCAATCTCCAGAAACGTCAGGAACTCATAAAAGAAATAACGGCCGCCCTCGATGAGCGCATCCAGGAGGCCCGCGATTCAAGCGACCGCATCGAGCGCCTTTTAAAGAAGGCCACGCAGGATCTTGAAGCGCCTGCATCGGCCAATATGGCGCCGCCCCCTTCCGGTATTCGCCAGTCAGCCAAGACCGACCAACAGAAAGTATTCTTTCTTGCCGACAAAGGATTGGACGCGGCGGAGATTGCGAAGAGTCTGAGGAAACCGGTTGGAGAAGTGGAACTGATCCTTAATTTGCGCAAAATCACGCCTTCGTAGGAAAATCGGAGTAGACTCAGGCAGAGAAACTTTTTAGGATTGTTAGGAGTATTGCCATTTCCTTGTCTTTTCAGGCCAGAAAATATATACTGAATATCTGCATTTGGTTCGATATTTTTCGAGTTATCCCGGAACTGGTCTTTCGTCCTACCTTGAACGGTTCTCAAGTAGCTCCCTAAGTAGCGTACCTCACAAATTCACTTAATCTAAAAAGGATGTAAAAAATGGCGGAAGGCCGAGTAAAGTGGTTTAACGATGGAAAAGGTTATGGATTTATTGCCTCAGACAACGGCCAGGAACTTTTCGTTCATCACAGCTCAATTGAGGGTTCAGGCTTCAAGAGCCTTCAGGAAGGCGAACGTGTGGCATTCGAAGAAGAACCCGGCACAAAAGGACCCAGGGCAATCAACGTAAGGAAAGTCTAGCGTTTTAAGGCTGAACCGGACAGGAACAGCCTTAGATGAATACAGCAATATAAAAGGCCGAAATGATCTTCGGCCTTTCTTTTTTTACCAGCCGGTCCAACCTCTTTATACCAAGTTGCGTTCAGTTAATGTAGCATAGGGCCTTGTGCCCGTCCAACTTCCAAACGCCTACAAGGGGCTATGCTACATTCTAGACCTGTTCTCGGTACGATCTTGATCGCAAATTGGTATTAAAACTCATTCGAAAGAGCAGACAGACATCATTGAGCGATGTGCTCTTACTGCTCCGCTCGAGCGCTTAAAAAAAGCAAAACCCAATACCATCGGCATTGGGCTTCACTTTTCTGGGACTCACTTATGATTGGAGTTTTTCGGCAAACTTGTACTTTTACCGAATACCTCCGGTACATGGGCGTCAGAAAGTTGAACGCTTCCTTAAACCTTCCGGGAATTAACTAATAGGGACGCCGGCCCCCGCCGCCTCCACCGCTACGACCTCCACCGCCGCCTCTGCCGCCACCAAACCCGCCACCCGGTCGGCCGCCGCCCGGTCGAGAACCGCCGCCCGGCCGGCCACCACCCCGGCTCTCCCGCGGTCTGGCTTCGTTCACCGTAAGAGAGGACCCTGAGACTTCCTTGCCGTTCAAGCCTGTTATTGCGGCTTCTCCCTCGGATTGGTTCGGCATCTCCACAAAGCCAAACCCTCTCGATTTACCGGTAAAGTTGTCCTTTATTATCTTTGCCGAATCGACTTCCCCAAAAGCTTCGAATGCCTCCCTAAGCTCATCTTCGGAAGTTTTGGGCGACAGGTTACCAACGTAGATGTTCATTTGTTCTCTCCTCAAAAAATGCTGGTTGCATGGCGGATAAAAATCCTTCTGCGCGTAACCCGGGCCCTAAAGGGTGAGGAAAATCCAGGACTTTCGGACGTTCGAAGCCCACGGCGCTCAACTCACGGCAGGTGCCTCTAACGAAAAACTGGAACGGCTTCAGATCAAAATAACCGCCAACTCTAAATTAATCAATTGACTACTGCTTCGCCATCCCATCACGGAGATTTCGAAAAAGTCGGGGGCGACGGTTGCAAAACCGGCATGGGGGCAGTTCCAGCCCCCATTTCCTTTTTTCTGGGAAAAAATTTCCCCAAGAGAAATAATCGAAAAAAATTGAAAGCCTGGAAGAGCGCATTGGGCCTCGGTTTCGGTGATGCGCTTCTGTGGCATCTTCGTTGCAACAAAACAGCTCGGAAGGAGCTTCCTATGAAAGTGGGATCGTACGTAGCGACTATCGGATCAATGGAAGAGCAGAGGCGGCTGGATGTTATTGCGAATAACATCGCAAACTCTAACAACCCTGGATTCAAGAAGGATTCCGTCTACTTCAGCAAGCTTATGGGCTCCTCGACCTATACCAGCTTCGATCAGGGACCGTTACGTGATACAGGCAACAAACTCGATGTAGCCCTGAGCGGAAAAGGGTTTCTGCGGGTTCAAGGCGACAAGGGCACCCTTTATACGCGGGCGGGAAACCTGACGCTCGATAAATCCAAGAGGTTGGTAACCCAGGACGGATGGCCGGTTCTGGGCAAAAACGGCCCGATCACTGTCAACAACCCGACAGATGTGAGCATAGATGAAAATGGTCAAGTATTTGACGGAACCGCTCAGGTTGACACGCTTGACCTCGTTCAGTTCGCGGACAGTGCCGGGATGAAGAAACTCCAGGGAGGCTACTTCGAACCGGCGCAGGGCGACAACCCGGTAAAGGCTGAAAACTGCACGGTGCGGCAGGGCGCGCTTGAAGGGGCCAATTTCAATCCAGTTGAAGAAATGGTCCACATGGTCGAATCGTCGAGAAATTTCGAGGCCTACCAGAAGATGATGCAAACACTTGACCGGGACCTCGATGGGCAACTCATATCCAGGCTCACGGCATAATTGCCCTGGAGCGATTTTTTCAGCAAGGGCCGAAATCGGCCCGGAGGAGGTTTGAATGCGAAGCCTTTGGACAGCGGCAACCGGAATGGCGGCCCAGCAGATGAATATGGACGTTATAGCAAACAACCTCGCAAATGCGAACACGACGGGATACAAGCGCAGCCGCGGCAACTTCGAGGATATGATGTACCAGAACCTGGTTCCGGCGGGGTCCGAAACGGCAAACAATACCAAGATCCCGACAGGGATTCAGCTTGGAATGGGGACCAAAACCGTTTCGGTTGAGAAGCTCTTCGCACAGGGGAACTTCACCGAAACGGGCAACAACCTGGACGTTGCAATCGAAGGCAGAGGCTTTTTCAAGGTGCTGCGCGGCACCCAGGAAGTCTATACCAGAAACGGCAGCTTCAAAGTCGATGCGGAAGGCTTTGTGACCGACGCCTCCGGAAACAAGGTGCAGCCCGAAATTTCAATCCCCAAGGGCACTGTTTCAACGCACATCGAACCAGGCGGCACTTTCACTGCACTCGATGCCTCCGGCAAGGTGCTGGCCACCGTTAATATGCGCCTCTATGATTTCCCAAATGCGTCGGGCCTGCAGTCGATCGGACACAACTACTTCATCACTACGCCGGCATCCGGTGAAGTGGTCGAGGCGGCGCCGGGGACCGACGGCACCGGGCAGATCCTCCAGGGCTACCTCGAAGCCTCGAACATAAACGTGGTCGAGGAAATGGTAAACATGATTCTCAGTCAGAGGTCCTACGAGGCAAACTCGAAAATAATAAAATCGGCAGACGAAATGCTGCGCGAGGCAAATGCAGTTAAGGCCTAGCAGGAAAGGAACCGAATGCGCTCGCTAGTGACTTTGGCAAATATCGCCATCTTAGTCATGCTCCTGGCCGCCGCGACACTCCTCTTCCCGCTCCACGGGGCCGGTCCGGCATGGAGCGCCCAGACGCAGGTATCCGAGATCCGGGTACTGGGAAATGTAGTCGTAAGCAACAAGGACGTCTTTCTTTCGGATATATGCGACTCGGACACCCTGCCCGGCGAATGGAAAACACTCGCTCAGAGCATAAACATCGGGGATTCGCCTCCGGCGGGGTCCGAAAAGTTTGTCGACCCGAATCAGCTTCGCGCCTATCTGACAAAACTTTTGGAATCCCGAGGCGTTAATGCCGCCGAGGTCAATCTGGTCGTCCCGGAGAAGATTATCGTACGGCGCCAATCGGTGCAGATCAGCCCCGAGCAGGTGGAAACAATTTTCAAGCAATTTGTGGCCGAGAACTCTCCCTGGAAGGAGCAGGAATACAGCCTGTCGAGAATTCATTTCAGCGGCCTGCCAGTGGTCCCCAGCGGTCAACTGACCTGGGAAATCATTCCGACAACTCCCAGGGAACGGTTTATTGGAAATGTCACGGCGAACATAGAATTTTTTGTAAACGGGGAGAAGGTGCGCACCCTGGGAGTCACCGGAAGGGTGGAAGTCTTCGCGAATGTTTATCTGGCCACCCGGCCCCTCAAGCAAAATGAAATGATAACCTCCGCCGATCTGAAAATGCAGAAGGTAAACATTACCGATTCCGCGGACCGTTTCGCCATGCGCCCCGACCAGGTCGAAAACCGGCGAGTACTTCGAGCCATCGGCATCAATCGGCCTGTAGAGCTCAAAGACCTCGACAAACCCCTCGTCCTTAAGCGCGGAGACCCGGTGACCATTCTCTACGAACAACCCGGCCTACAGGTAACCGCAAAAGGACAGGTAAGCTCCGACGCGGGTGTTGGCGACACACTGTCGGTTGTAAATGTATCGAGCCGCAAGACCATAGTCTGCAAAGTGGTCGACGGACAGACGGTAAGGGCTGTCCAGTAGGATCCAACAGCCGGGAGCGGTATGCGAAACCGCACCCTGATCTACTCTGGAGATGAAAATGCCGGCACAATCTGAAAAGAGAAACCCGATGAGCGTCGCCTGGAAAAGGCCCGCCCTACTGATATTTTGTCTTCTCTGCCTTGCCCTTTCGGGTTGTGTCACAACCGGCTCGGACAAGACACCGCAGGGCGCCTCCATGCCTCCCAAACAAATCGCGGGAGCTGTCCAGGTCCCATATCCCGAAGCCGGACCTCCTCCAGCCTCGCTGGCGCCTAACGGCTCCCTCTGGCCACAGGCCTCCGGGTCGCTTTTTGCCGACCTCAAGGCAACCAGGATCGGCGACCTCATCACCATTACAATCAGCGAGGAATCCAAGGGATCAAAGGCTGCAACTACCTCAACTTCGCGGGAAAAGAACTCTTCAGGGCAATTCAGCTTCTCGGGGGCCGGAGTCGGTCCTTCGGCTTCCTCCAATGCAAGCGCGGCGGCTTCCTTTGGACCTTATTCGGGCAAGTTCTCAAACTCCTTCAAGGGTGACGGCTCGACTTCCAAAACCGACTCCATGTCAGCATACATGACGGCAACCGTGGTTGACGTGTTGCCAAATGGAAATCTTATTGTCCGGGGCTCGCGCTGGACAAAGGTAAATGATGAGCTGCAGCAGATCATCCTCGAAGGGATGGTACGACCGGCCGATATAAGCCGCAACAATTCGGTAAACTCACAAAGTGTTGCCGAGGCGAAGATATTCCTGGTTGGCAAAGGCCCGGTCACTCAGCACCAGAAACCCGGCTGGCTTAACCAGTTTGTCGATTTGATTAATCCGTTCTAGTGGAGCCGGCGAGGTGCAACAAAATCGTCATGCGGAGTGGACCAAATGCCACCCCGCGCACTTCGTAAAAATCTGTTTGCGAGGAATGGCATGAATACAAAGGGACGATTTAGCGCGACCGCACTCATTTTGATACTGGTCCTGATCCTTTGGCCTGGCGACGCAAGTCCAGCCAGGATAAAGGACATGGCTTACTTCCTTGGTACGCGCTCGAATTCGCTTCTGGGCTACGGTCTTGTCGTGGGATTAAACGGCACCGGTGACAACACCAATACCCTGTTTACCGTAAACACCCTCGCCAACCTGCTCGACAATATGGGGATCCACATCGACCCCTCCCAGACAAAGATAAAAAATGTCGCGGCGGTAATGGTAACGGCAAAGCTCCCGCCTTTTTCGCGGATTGGGAGCCGCATAGACGTCGAAGCATCCTCGATTGGAGACGCCAAAGCACTCGACGGCGGAACGCTTCTCATGACCCCGCTTAAGGGCCCTGATGGTAGAGTTTACGCAGTCGCGCAGGGACCGGTTTCAACCGGAGGCTTTGCGGCATCGGGATCATCCGGCAGCTCCGTTCAGAAGGGGCATCCGACCGTGGGATTCATAAGCGGCGGCGCGCTCGTGGAGAAGGAAGTCCAGGTACAGTATGCCGAACTTCCCCAACTGGATCTTATCCTTCGCACCCCCGACTTCACACTGGCAAACAAAACGGCCATGGCGATAAACTCGGCCGGTTGCGGCATTACCGCACGCGCTCTTGACGCCGGGACGATCAAGGTGGAAGTTCCCGAGATTCAGCGCTCCGACATGGTTGGGCTGATAACAAAGATCGAAAACCTTGACGTTCAACCCGAAACTATTGCCAAGGTGGTGGTAAACGAGCGGACCGGGACGATCGTAATCGGCGAGAACGTGCGCATCTCCCCCGTGGCCATCGCCCATGGGAGCCTCACAGTCCAGATCAGCGAGCAGCAAAACGTCTCGCAGCCCCTGCCCTTCAGCCAGGGCAGAACAGCTGTAACACCGCAAACAAACATCCAGGTCCAGGAACAGAAAGCATCGCTTGCGGTCGTTGGAGGCGGAGTCACCATAGGCCAGGTAATCAAGGGATTGAATGCCATCGGGGCTACCCCGCGAGACTTGATAAGCATACTTCAGTCTATAAAGGCGGCAGGCGCAATGCAGGCCGAAATAGAACTCATATAGCCGTTGAACTTCCCTGGACGGGCGATTTTTTCAAGTGCCCGCCGATTCGCCGGGAAGGAGTGGACGGGCAGAAGCCGCCCACCCTGCTCCTTCCCTGAAAAAGGAGATCCCTTGGACGTTCGCCTTAGCCCTACATCCTCCGCTGATGGATCGCGGGAGTTCGAACTGCAGAAAAAAAAGCTTCAGGAAAACTGTCGCGAATTCGAATCGGTAATGGTTTCCTTTCTCCTTAAATCCATGCGCGAAACGGTCATGAAAGCCGAAGAACCGGAAGCGGCCCGCGAAATGTATGAGGATATGTTTGCCGGGCAGATCTCGAAGGAAATCGGCAAGAAATCGGCGATGGGCCTGGGTGAAATTCTCTACAGAAAGCTGGAGCCGCTCCTTAAAACACAGCACGAGGCGGCCCTCAAAGCGGCGGGAAAAGTTGCCGGCGATCCTGCCGCGCCCACCGTTTCAGACGGCACTCAAACCGCGGCTGATTCAGCGCCGGAAGCCGAAATCCCCGAGACGGCGATAACGGGCGCAACTGTTGCTGAAGGCATTTCACTCAAGAAATAGGGCCGATTTGCCGATAAGTGAAATACGGGAACTCCCGATTTTACTGTGGCGCGGCAACCCACGGCAGGTGAGAAAATGAAAAAATTGTCGCAAGCGGCGCAAAGAAAAATATCCGTCCAGGACAAAATTTCGCGGCTACCGGAAGGGGCCGCCGAGACCGAGTGCATCGAAACCGCTCGGCAACTCCAAACCGTACTAGAAGAAGAGGCTGAAAAACTCAAAAACTTTGCCGGCTCTGAACTGATCGAAGTAATTTCCAGGAAAGAATTCCTGGTTGGAGAGCTGTCGCAACGGTTGGGCAGCCTGGACAAAGAGCCGGGCACGCGACCCTCCATTTCCGCACATCTTAAGGCGGTGCTCGAAAGAATAGATAGGCTAAACCGATCGAACAGGCATTTTATTGAAAACTCTCTTTCCCACTGGCGGGACATGCTCTCGATTCTATGCCCGGCGGGCTACGGCCCAAAGGCTGAACGCACCACAAGCCCCGCCCGCACGCCGAAGGGACTGGCATTTAGCCGGGAGATATAATTATGGCCGGATTGATGGGAACTCTTGAAATAGCCAAGGGCACTCTGCTCAACACGCAGGTGCAAATTCAGACGTCATCAAACAACATCGCCAACGCGGAAAACAAAAGCTACGCTCGCCAAAAGGCGGTGGTAAAGTCCAATCCAGCCGTCTTGATCTATCCGAACTGGCTGGGTACTGGAGCAGACGTCACAACGGTTACCCAGATCCGGGATCAGTATATCGAGCAGCGCTTGATGGGTGCAATCTCGGATGAAAGCAAGTACGGCGAACTTGCGTCGCAACTGGAAACAGTCCAGGCAGTCTTTTCGGACACCGGGGACACCGGCATATCCCAATCCCTGAACGCCTTCTGGAATTCCTGGGATAGCCTGTCGCAAAATCCCACGGGCGTCGCTCAACAAACGGATGTCTACCAGGCGACCCAAAACTTGGCCCAGACCATTCAGTCGGCCTATACTCAGTTAGACGACTCCGCAACCCAGATTACCTCGAAAATTGACGATACGGTTTCCCAGGCAAAAGACCTTGTAGACCAGATTGCCCAATTGAATGCGGCAATCCTTAAAAACGAGACCGCCAGCCACCCCGCTAATGACTTGCGCGACCAGCGCTACCAGGCCCTTAAGGACCTCTCGGCGATAATCCCCGTAAATACCAGCGAGGATGCCAACGGGATAGTGACGGTTACCACTGAGGATGGGAGTGCGACTGGAATCCTCACCCTGGTCACCGGCGGGACGGTGAATAATTATATAACTTCGACTTCCACGATAACCGGAGGAAGTTTCGGGGGACTGCAGCAAGCCCTGACGGATGTAAACGGCTATATGGACAGGCTGGATGACTTTGCAGGGCAGCTGATCACGCAGGCAAACGCCATTCATGGCGCCGGCGCCACTGCCGTATTTTCCGGTTCGGATGCCCAGACCATAACCGCCTCGACAACTTTTCTCAACGGCCAAACCGCAGCGGTCGAAGCGCCATTGGCGCTGGCAATGGCAGGTCTCCAGGGTACCCCGATTGCATTTACCGGCAAGACGGCGACCTTTAACCAGTACCTTGGAGACCTCCAGAAACAAATAGGAACCGATGCCCAGCAGGCCACAACCCAGCAGACATTCAACAAGGCCCTTAGAACCCAGCTCGATGCACAGCAGCAGTCGATTTCGGGTGTATCCATAGACGAAGAGATGGTTGATATGATCCAGTTCCAGCACATCTACGAAGCGGCGGCAAAAGTCGTCCAAAAGGCTGCGGAAATGCTTGATACTGTTATTAATATGGTCCAGTAGCGGACACTGGCGAGGGATAAGACAATGCGGATCTCATTTACTACCGAAAAAGATGCTTCCCTTCTCTGGATCAACCAGAGGAAAGAGGATATTGCTAACCTCACCAATTCCATATCATCACAGAAAAAGATGGCAACGCCTTCGGACGACCCCATATCCTGGGCCCGAGCGATGGATTTCAAGCACGGACTGGGAGAATACGACTCGATACTGGGAAATATGGATTTTGCGACTGGATGGGACCAGGCAACGGATAGCGCGCTTGGCAACGTAGGCGAGCTTGTGAGCCAGGCCCGCCAGTGCGCGATTTCGGCAAATAGCGCCTCGGGGCCGGAACAGCGCGACGCGCTTGTAAGCCAGCTTGACGGGATAATCAAGAACATGATCAGCGCCGCAAACACCCAGTACGGGGACCAGTACGTCTTTGCGGGATCAAAATACTCGGCCACCCCTTATTCGATAGATGATGCGACCGGGACGGTAACCTACGCGGGCGACGACGAAGCGGTGAAGGTAAGAACCAGCAGGGAACCGGTTGCAACCGGAGCCTTTACGGTAAACCTGACCGGCAACCAGGCGTTTACCTTCACCAGCGGCGCTTCCACCCTGAACGTTATTAACGAGGTATGGAAGCTAAAAGACGCGATTCGCACCGGCAATTCCACCAACATTACCACCCAGCTCGGCACGCTGATACAAGCCTCGGACGCCATTTCCAAGCAGTCATCGATAATAGGCTCCCGTCTTTCCTCGGTGGAACAGCAAAAATCGGCCATAACCCTAATTAAAACCAATACCCAAAGCAACCTCTCGGACGTTGACGACGTAGATCTTCCCGATGCGATAACAAAGCTCCAGCAACACACAGCGGCCTTCGAAGCAGCGCTCAAGGTAACCGGGCTAACGGCTAATCTCAACCTGGCATCCTACCTGAGCTAGCTCCATTCAGGTTTATTTGAATCGGGAGAGGTTCGACATTCTGAATGGATTAATTAAAAACGAAAAACCCGGCAATCCCGGCGCGGGAGTGTTGGGTTTTGCTCGTTTCAAGAGGATTCCCGCGGAATTCTCTCTCTGCTCAACCCAAACCTGTCAAATTGCACTCCTTTATCCTTGAAATTATCCCCGGGATATCATCGGCTCTATACCATCCAAATTCTGGGTCCGTTCTGAACCAGGTCATCTGTCGCTTGGCATAATGGCGGGTATCCCGCTTTATCTGGTAGACGGCTTCATCCATCGAAAGCTCGCCCTCGATATAGCGAGCCATCTGTTTGTAGCCGAGCGACTGCATGGATTTCAGCTCCGGGCTATAGCCCATCGAAATGAGCCCCCTTACCTCCTCTTCCAGACCCTGCGAGATCATTTCATCAACCCGTCTGTCTATTCGCTCATAGAGTTCCGCCCTTTCGCGGTAGATGAAAATCTTTATGGCCGAAAGCTCGATATCCGCGAATCCGTGCTCCTGCTGGTAAGCAGTAAGGGGCACGCCGGTTATTCGATAGACCTCGAGCGCCCTCAATATGCGCTGCCGGTCGTGGGGATGGATGCGGGAGGCAGCCTTTGTGTCCGCCAGTGAAAGCTCCGTGAAAAGATTTGCCAACCCGAGCCTCCGCTCGTCTGCCAAAAGCTCTTCCTTTATACCCGGATCACTTGGTGGCACCCGGCATATCCCACGGGTAAGCACTTTCATGTATAGACCCGTTCCGCCGACGACCAGGGCTGTCTTGCCCCTTTTCCTTACCGAATCCACCGCTGGACGCGCAAGTTCCATGTACCTTGCCGCATCGAAAGATTCATCTGGGTCGGCAACGTCTATCAGGTGGTGAGCTAC
The DNA here is from genome assembly GCA_002298165.1 of Desulfarculales bacterium UBA702. Taxonomy (GTDB): domain Bacteria; phylum Desulfobacterota; class Syntrophobacteria; order Syntrophobacterales; family Syntrophobacteraceae; genus SbD1. The sequence continues at coordinate 12,001 of DBMI01000071.1, read as the reverse complement.
GACTTCCCGATCTCCCGGGGATGGTTTTGCGGTGCCGATGTCCATTCGGCGGTAGACCTGCATGGAATCGGCGTTTACTATTTCCGCGCCAAGCCTTGCACAAAGCTCCATGGCGAGCAAAGACTTCCCCGATGCAGTCGCTCCGGCAAGAAGCACCAGGGGCGCTTCGGGCTGTAATTCAGCTTCTTTTGAAAAGACGCAGGATCTGGTCATGGGAAAGAATAACCCAGAGGGGCCGTCCATGTGGACAGGTAAAGGGGGATTCGGTTTTATCGAGCGCTTCGAGAAGTGCCAGGATTTCCTCTTCTTTCAGCCTCTGCCCGGCTTTTAATGCCCCATGGCAGGCGGCAAGTTTGGCAAGGCTTCTAAGCAGGCCCATATCACCGGAGCGCGTTGTATCCGGAGGAGCACTGATAAGGTCTCGAATAATCTCCTCGGGGGATATGCCGGAAAGTATCGCCGGAAGTGAGTGTATCGCAAAGCTCGATCCTCCGAAGGGCTCTATTTCGAACCCGGCCTGATCGAGGTCCCTTAGCATTCTTTTAAGCTGCGCGGCCTCCTTTGGCATGAGGTGAACGATAGCGGGGATGGCGAGACGCTGGCCGGCGGGGCGGGCCGATTTCGAGCAAAGTGCATTAAAGAGCACCCTCTCGTGCGCGGCATGCTGGTCAATCATAACCAGCCCGTCAGGGGACTCCAGGATTATGTAGGAATTTGCGAGCTGTCCGATTACCCGGAGAGAGGCAAAGGAGAACTCGGGTAATACCTCGTCGAGTGGGTCGATGGGTTCCGCTGGCTCGGGATTTTCCGCCGGTTCGGGGACGACATTACCTGCACTGCTGAAATCTGCACTTTTGGGAGCATCTTCTCCAACAAAGCCCGTTTGTGGGCGGGAATTAAAGGGAGCCTGCCTCTCCATCACCACTGGAGTTTGGAATGGAGCGCGGTATGCTGAAGGATATTGGCCGGCGAAACCCTGGGAGAAGCTGGTCTTCGGCCTGGCCGAAGCCAGTGCTCCCATCATTGCCTCGCGCACTACCGGAAGTACTTCGCCGGGGTTTTTGAAGCGGATTTCCCGCTTTGCAGGATGGACATTTACATCGACGCCCGAAGGACTGATATCGATATAGATTAATGCAACCGGGTATTTTCCCCTGGGAAGAAGCGCCTCGTAGGCTGTAAGGACTGTCCTTTGAAGGAGCCTGTCCCAGACGGGGCGGCCGTTTACGAAAAGAAAAAGGGACTGGCTGTTTGTCCTTTGAACATTGGGGGATGCGACACAACCCGATACTCTCACGCCGTTTCTTTCGAATTCCAGGGGAGTAAACGACCTGACCACATCTATTCCCAGTGCCTGCCCCGCCCTCTGGGCAACACCCGTTGTTTTCGGGAAATCATATAACTGTTTTTCTTCGCTTATCAATTGAAGGTGGATTTCCGGCCGGGATAGAGCGGTCCTCAGGAAAAGGTCGGTGATATATGAAAGCTCCGTTTCAGGAGTTCTCATAAACTTGCGGCGGGCCGGAAGGTTATGAAAAAGGTCCCTGACGATCACCTGTGTTCCGGGTGCGCACCCCTTATCCCGAACATCCCTAAGCACCCCACCCTCGATTCGGATCTGGATTCCGGAAACTGCATCGTGCTCGCGTGTTACCAGCTCAAAACGGGAAACGGAGGCTATGCTGGGCAGTGCCTCGCCGCGAAACCCAAGAGTTGCTATAGCCTGAAGATCATCCGACGATCTTATTTTGCTCGTTGCGTGGCGCTCGATTGCAAGGAGTGCGTCATCGGGATGCATGCCGCAGCCGTTGTCGATTACACTCACCTCTTTTCGACCGCCGTGAAGGAGGCTGACCGTTATCCTGGAACTTCCCGCGTCGATGCTGTTTTCAATCAGTTCCTTTGCCACTGCGGCAGGGCGTTCCACCACCTCGCCTGCGGCAATCTGGTTACACAGAATATCTGGTAAAATCGCTATCTTACTCATATAAAAAGCCCCGGTGGAACCTGTTTCTTAATCTATTGACAGATGAATTTCATTCCAGTATGCAGGGATTCGACCACCCATTGCTACACCCTTGAAGACGCGGAGCACCGGATTTTGGCTGCCGGCGTCCATGGGGCGGGGCACCGGATTTTCCGGGGGAATCTCTATCGGTCCACTATCCATTCCAATCATACCAGAAACTAATCCTGCGAAACTTATTTTCGGGATGATTTTTTTAAAATCCCCGCAGGTTTTTACCGATAAGCGAGCTTTCCATATGGAACAAAATCCCTACCAACCGCTTGTAAGCCTGCTTAGCAACATTCTTGAAGCTTATACCACGGCTTTTTTCATTTTCGATCCAAGAGAGCGCCGCCTTGAACTCTCAGCGATACAGAGCCTCAGCAAGTTCATACCACCCTCCGTTTCGCTGCCCCTTGAACAGAGCGGGATACTCTCCCAGGTCCAAAAAGTGGGACAAACAATCCATTTCGAAAAGCTCCACGAAGCAACGACTTCCCTTACCCTCACACTTCCCTTCTACCGTGAGGGAGAATCGCACATAAAGGGTCTCTATGCCGCACCGGTGGCCGGGGGCGCCGGGGTCTTGTATGTGGATACCAAGTACGGCTGGGGCTTTAACGACAAGCAGCAGAAATGGATCATCGAGGTCGCCGATCTTCTCGGCAAGCTGCTTCGTGAACGGGAAGGCTCCGTTGAGCAGGAAAGACTCTCAAAGGTATTCGATCTGTGGGGGCGCCTCGATGATATAGCATTCAAGGGCTACGCACTCGAGAACTACTGTCAGACCTTTGTAAGCGAGCTTTCTCAGTTGCTCGGGACCGAATACGGATTCCTCGCGTTCAAGGAACCTGAACGGAAAACCTACAAGCTCCTTGGGTGTACCGCAAATACACCCAGGGGTCTTATTAACCAGAATTTTCAGGTAAAACAGGGGCTTATCGGGTGGATCCTTCAAAATAAAAAGAACCTTCTCATTCTTCGCATGAACCCCGATACTCCCGATCACTTTCTTTTTTCCACCACCGAGAACCTCCCCCATCATGGAACTTTGTGGGGGATACCCGCTCAGACAAGTCTTGGCTATGAACTGGTCCTGGCGTTTCTTTCCAGAACATCCCTCGAATGGATAACCGAGTCGGAGCAGGCCGTGGTTCACGCCTTTCATTTTTTGCAACTGCTGCTCGAACAAATCTACTACAAAGAAGAAAACGACGCCCTGCACTCCTATGATATCTGCACCGGGCTTTTCAACGCCCAGGCATTCGAGTCCCGGGTCGAAGGGCTCCTCGCCGCCTCCATGCAGTCAGCCGCCCCGTTTACCCTTGGGCTGATCCAGTTCGAGCCCTGGCAGATCCTTTCAACAAAGGCAACACCCAGAAGAATTCGGCAACTGCAAAGAGAAATAGCATCAAGACTTTGCGAAGCCCTTCCTTCGGGTGTGCTGGTGGGGCAGCTTGCCGAAAACCGCTTCGGAGTCCTTTTCCCGGAAACCACGTTCCAGGATGCCGACGGGCTGCTCGAAGAACTTGCCGACTACGGAAGGCTTGCCCTTAAGGGCGTAAAGGGAATAAAGCTGCAATCATTTACAGCATCCGCCGGGTACCCCCAGGATTCCGCCAAAACTGAAGATCTCTGGCCTCTTGTCCATCAGCGGTTATTTGATGCCTTTCGCATGAAACCAGCTAAAGCCGGATCATAATTTGTTGACCAGCCTGTCCGTTGCCTATAGACTTTGCGCTCGATCCGCACCTAAAAAACGAAAAGGCTGACGCATGCTTAAATGGCTTTCTTCATATTTTTCACAAGACCTGGCAATGGACCTTGGCACGGCAAATACGCTCATCTACATGCGCGGAAAAGGCGTGGTCCTGAATGAACCATCGGTTGTGGCCATTAACCAGGACACACACCAGGTAATAGCGGTCGGGCAGGAGGCCAGAAATATTATCGGCAGGCACGGACAAAGGGTGGTCACGATCCGGCCTCTAAAAGACGGGGTTATCGCCGATTTTGAAGTAACGGCGGTAATGATCAAGTATTTCCTCGCCAAGGTACTTAGAAAACGCCAGATATTCCGACCGAGGCTGGTTGTTGCGGTGCCCACCGGAATTACATCTGTTGAAAAACGTGCGGTAATCGAGGCTGCCGAGCAGGCTGGAGCACGCTACATTCATCTTGTCGAAGAACCGATGGCTGCTGCAATCGGTGCGGGGCTTCCAATCGATAAACCCTTGGGCAATATGGTGGTGGACATCGGCGGAGGAACGACCGAGGTTGCGATTATCTCGATGTTTGCCGTAGCTTACTCCGAATCGGTAAGAGTTGCAGGGGATGAGGCCAACGAGGCGATACTTCGCTACATGCAGCGAGAGCGCCAAATGATCATATCCGAGGTGCTTGCGGAATCGGTAAAGATGAGAATCGGAAGCGCCATGGCGCCGGAGGTGCCCGAAAAGATCGATATAACCGGCAAGGAAATCCTGACCGGGATACCCAAGACCTTTTCGGTCTGCGACGAAGAGGTTCGTGAAGCGATCAAGGAGCCAATCCTGGCAATAGTTGAAGCCGTCAAGCGGGCACTCGAAAAAACTCCTCCAGACCTTGCCGCGGACATTCACGATAATGGATTTTGGCTTGCTGGAGGCGGCGCCCTTCTCAAAGGCCTTGATAAGCTTCTTCAGCAGAGCACGAGCCTGAAAGTAAATATAGCGGACGATCCTCTCACCGCCGTCGCAAGAGGCGCCGGCTCGGTAATCGAGCACGTGGATTTCTACAGGAACGTTTTTATAAATTAAAAACACCTCCTGATTGGTTCGCTCACGCTCAACTGCATTTTACCCAGGTGTTATCATGGACGACGATTTCCTGAATGAAAGACTGGTCAGGTACGATAAATGGCTGGCTACCGGAAGAATATCTTTTTCATCGAAAGTTGTCCCCGTAAGCGAGTCTTTTGAAGCTAAACAATGGGTCCTTCCCTCCGAGCAGGTCAGGACAATACTTGAATCGGCCCGCTCAATAGCTCTCCAGAACTGCATGTGCAGGGAGCACTATTCCAGGTGCGACAAACCGCTTGAGGTCTGCCTCATACTGAACGAATCGGGTGATAAGTTCGTCGAAAAGGGTACGGCGAGCCATATCACCCTTCCCGAAGCAATCCAGGTGCTCAAGAAAGCCGACGAAAACGGCCTGGTACATTTAAGCCTCTATATGCCCCACCACGAAGTATTCGCCCTTTGCAGTTGCTGCCCATGCTGCTGCCATGACCTGCAGATCCTCAAAATTTGCAGTCGCAAAGACCTTGTCGCAAGATCCGAATACATCGCCAAAACCGACAGCGGCGAGTGCATAAACTGCGGCGCCTGCGCGGAACGCTGCCCCTTCGAAGCAAGGCAGTTCAACGAGGGCGTCCTCGCCTACGATGAAACCGAATGCCTTGGCTGCGGACTCTGCGTAAGCGTATGCCCGGTTGATGCAACCGTAATGCAGGCAAGGGAACAGAAAATGGAATAAGGAAGACTGGGAACGGAGCCTTAGTACCCCGACCCGCAACCCGCATGATCGACATTTTCAATTGAACTCCCCCAGGATATTCACTATTCTTGCATAAACAAAGACAGCACAAAAGGAGGGGCGGCATGTATGTCGGCTGGTACATGAAGACCGATCTTCGAACCGTAAGTCCCGAGACCACCCTTTTTAAGGCCCGGGAGATAATGGATGCTCAAAGTATCTCGCACCTTCCGGTAACCGACGGCAAGGCCAATCTGGTGGGCCTGGTGACCGATCGCGACCTGAAGGAAGCCTGGGCATCTCCGGCAACAACTCTTAGCGTCCACGAACTTACCTATGTTCTTCAGAAGCTTACTGTCGGGACGGTAATGAGGCGCGACATTATAACTGCCAGCCCAGACATGCACATCGAGCGGGCGGCAATGATCATTCACGACAAAAGGATTGGCGCTCTTCCGGTGGTAAATGAGGGCAAGCTTGTGGGGATCATTACGACCGCGGACCTGACCGAAGTGCTCCTTACCGCCATCGGTCTTGGCATAGACTCTCAGCGGCTCTCGCTAATAACGACGGACAGGATCGGCCTTCTTGCCGAGATCGGCCAACTTTTACATCAGGCAGGCATAAATATCAGGAGCATCCTTACCATTCCTATTCCCGGCTACAAAGACCAGTGGCAGATAATGATGCGCATCGGGACTACCCGGTTCCAGGAGGCCGTCGATATGCTTAGGAGCAAGGGCTACAAGGTCCTTACCCAATACGTGGAGGACCTCGAACCCTACCTGGACAGGTCCTGACGGCTGCGGCTGAGAAATCGGAAAAGAATGGCCGATATTATCGACTTATCAAGCAGGCTGAAGCCGGCAAGTAACCTCATTTCCCCTCATCCGCTCGAATTTCGCAAGGGCGACTGGCTTGCCGCCCACTCCGTTCTTTGTACACGCGAAGCATCCGGACGATTCGAGGCACAGCGCCAAAAAATTCATCAGGCACAGGACAGGCCTTTTATATCCCTTGTCCCCAACCATTTTACACTCGATGCGGGCTACCACTTTACCGCCCTGTGGCTCTTCCGGTTTCGACACGATGAAGCCCGGATGCGCAGGCTCTACCGCTTGGCGGGTCTCATGGAATGCATAACACGCGCCCACTCCCCTATTCTTCGAACAGACCTCGTTCGGCGGTTTTTCAAGATAATAACCGAGGAGCGCGAAAAGCTCGGGGTCGCATGGAAAGGAAGCGTGCAGGGCTTTCTTCTTCCCATCTATCCACAGCACTACAACCCGAACCTGTTTTTGAATGCGGTCCAGGGGGCCTCGTCACTTAAGGACCTGCTGTTGCTTATCGAAAAGGAGGCCAACCATCAGTTCGACCTTCTTTGCCGGGAATATGTCTTCTACATTCCCAAATCCTTTCAGGCGAAATGAGCACCGTCCTTTGAATCAGAGGAACGCCAATCCATGAGCGTAAACGAAAAAGCAGGTGATAATGTCTATATAGGTGTGGACATGGGCGGGACTAACCTGAGGGTCGCACTTGTTGATCCCGGCGGGAAGATACTCGATTCGAGAAAAATAGATGTGCGGATCGATCTGGGGGCCGAGGCGGTATCGGAAAGCCTTGCCGCACAATGCGTAAGCCTCGCCCGCGCCGCGCGCAAAAACAAGCTCCACGTCCAGGCTATAGGCCTCGGTGTAGCCGGGAAGATCGACAGGGCCGGAACGGTTCTTTTTTCCCCCAATCTTCCCCCCCTGGACGGATATCCACTCGGAGACGAGTTGCGCGAAAGGACAAAAATTCCCGTTTTCATGGAAAATGATGCAAACGTCTTCGGTCTGGGTGAGGGCTTCGCCGGGGCCGCTATGGGCATGGAAAACTGGGCAGGTATCACGCTTGGCACCGGAACCGGCGGGTGCTTAATCCTTGGCGGCACTTTGTGGGAGGGAGATGGTCTCGGGTTTTGCGGTGAGATCGGACACATGATAATCGAGCCGGAAGGCCCCAGGTGCCCCTGCGGGTCCAAAGGATGCCTCGAAGCCTTTGCTTCGGCACGGGGGCTGGTTACCGGCGCCGAGAGGCTTTTAACGGCAATTGGGGCACAAAGTGGACCACTCTACGACCTTTGGCGCGAGCGGGCGCTTAGCTCGGGCTCCATGTACGAGTGCGCAAAAAACGGCGATCCGCTCTCAATTGCCCTTTTCGAGAAGCTGGGATGGGCGTTGGGGATTGCGATATCGAATATCTTTACAGTTCTCGGCATCCGCAACGCGGTCATTGGCGGAGGGGTGAGCGCGGCATGGGATCTTTTCATCGAACCTCTACAAGCAAGCCTTTCGCAAAGCTTATCGATGCTTGACCCCGAACTCGCCCTGGTCCACCGCGCCTCTCTTGGCGACAGCGCCGCATTAATAGGCGCAGCGAGGGTTGCACAGATTGGAATCGGCCTGTTATGAGTTATAATGCAGGGCTTGTAAAATCCTTGTTTATGCTTTTAGTGCCTTAATCCAGGAGAAACGCGGGATGTGGCGGGTCTAGCGGTATGGCACCTTCCGTTTTGACGCGGGTCTCCCGATGGCCGCCATGCTCCAGTCAGACGCATGGGGATGGCACGGTTGGGACGGCTGTTGCTCAGATAGCGGAATCGAGACAGGGACAGCGGAAATTGAACGAACGCTCCCCTCCCCTGGCGGGAGGGNNCACCCTCCCCTGGCCCCTCCCATCCAGGTAGGGGGATTTGTCTTGGAATTTACGCACCTTATCCTGGTTTATTGTTGGGCAACAACGTGGTGAGACCTTCCCCATAACCGAGGCGGTCGCGGGACCGTGCCATTGTTGAGCTTTGGCCGGTAATCCAGAGGAACTTTAAATGAAACGAATTTTGAAACGCGTGCTTATGCTGGCCGCGGTGGCAATACTTGTCGCGCTCGGGATCGGCTACTTCGCTAAAAATGGTTCCGAGCAGCCTTCATTCAAGACAATAGCGGTCGAGCGGGGCGATCTTCAGGCAGTAATAAGCGCTACCGGGACTGTCGAACCCGAGGAAGTGGTTGACGTTGGGGCGCAGGTTGCCGGGAAAATCGTTTCTTTCGGGAAAGACAGGTCGGGAAAACAGATAGATTACGGCTCCGAAATCGAGCAGGGGACCATTCTTGCCCAGATAGACGACTCGCTATACGCCTCGGATGTGGCCCAGGCAAAAGCGCAGCTTGACCAGGCAAAAGCAGCGGTGAAGAGAGCCGAAGCTGACCTGGGACAGCTCCAGGCAAAGCTGGTTCAGGCAGAGCGCGACTGGAACAGGGCAAAAAAGCTCGGGCCCTCCGATGCACTTTCCCAGAGTGACTACGATGCGGCCCTGTCGGCATTCGAGGTTGCGAAGGCAAATCTCGAAGTGGGCAAGGCATCTCTCGCACAGTCAAAAAATTCCGTCGACCAAGCTGCGGCAAGCCTTCGCCGGAATCAGCAAAATCTTGACTACTGTACGATCATTTCCCCGGTTAAGGGGGTAATTATCGATCGGCGGGTAAATATCGGGCAGACGGTTGTGTCGAGCCTCAATGCCCCGAGCCTTTTCCTTATTGCCAAGGACCTCAAACGCATGCAGGTTTGGGTAGCGGTAAACGAGGCCGATATAGGAAATATTTCTGCCGGCCAGCCGGTATCATTCACGGTGGATGCTTTCCCCGGGCAGGTTTTTTTGGGAGAAGTCGGCAAGGTCCGCCTGAATGCCACGATGACCCAGAATGTCGTGAACTACACTGTCGAGGTTATAACTGATAACTCGAGCGGCAAACTTCTTCCCTACCTCACCGCGAATGTCAAGTTCATGACCTCGAACCGCAAGGGCGTCCTGCTCGTCCCCAACGCCGCTGTCCGCTGGGTCCCTCAGCAGGAGCAGATATCCCCGGAGAACCGAAATAGACCGGAAATCAGGAAAATTTCCAAGCCCGGACCCGATGGAGCAGCTCAGGCAGGCTCAGGGGGTGGATTTATCTGGACGACCGACGAGAGGTTCGTAAAACCCATATCAGTGCGCGTTGGGATGACGGATGGTTCTATGACCGAAGTTCAGGGAGATGGAATTCAGGAAGGCACCCTGGTGGTAGTAGGCGAGGCCCGCAAAGAATCAGCCAACGCAGGGACTGCGGCCAGTCCGTTTACTCCCAAGCTCTTCGGTGGCGGTGGAGGTTCGCGCGGAGGGCGCTAAAATATAAAATGAAATTGATCGAACTAAAGGACATTGAAAAAACCTACTTTCTGGGCGAAATCAGCGTTCCGGTTCTGCGGGGCGTATCTCTTCGGATCGAAAGGGGCGAGTTCGTGGCGCTCATGGGGGTGTCGGGTTCAGGCAAGACGACCCTCATGAATATCCTCGGATGCCTGGACCGGCCTACCTCCGGCACCTACACCATCGAAGGGGTCGAGGCGGGAAAGCTCTCAAATGATGAGCGGGCTTTGATCAGGAACCGCAAAATCGGCTTTGTTTTCCAGAATTTCAACCTGCTGCCCCGCACCAGTGCCATAGATAACGTAATGATGCCGCTCACATACAGCCCTGATTCAATGTCGGTGGCAGATGGTCGCAAACGGGCCGAAGAGCTTCTGCATAAGCTGGGGATCTCGGAGCAGATGGAAAACGAGCCATCACAGCTATCGGGTGGACAGCAGCAGCGGGTTGCCATAGCAAGGGCGCTCATAAACAGCCCTTCCATTCTATTTGCGGACGAGCCGACGGGAAATCTCGACTCGCAGACCAGCGAAGAAGTCCTTCGCATTTTCCGACGGCTAAACGAGGAAGAAGGGGTAACCATCATCCTTGTTACCCACGACCCAGGGGTGGCGGAAACAGCCAAGCGGGTCATCAGGATTCACGACGGCGTAATCGAGTCGGAGACAAACCGTGAACAGGGCAAAAGCAATTCGACCCATGCCGAAAATGTGCCAAAAAAACAGTCCAAGGTCAGACTCCGCCCGGTCCGGATGCTTAAAACAGCGCTCAACGGTTTGCGCCGAAACGTCATGCGTGCGGCCCTCACGACCCTGGGGATCGTAATTGGGGTTGCGGCCGTGATAGCCATGATGGAGATCGGCCACGGCTCATCTACCGCCATTCAGAAAACGATAGCCAGCATGGGCGCCAATAACCTCATGGTTCTTCCGGGAACGGCATCGAGCGGAGGCGTGAGCTTCGGGGCCGGATCGGTTATGACCCTTACGCCCGAAGACGGCGACGCAATTGTTGCGGAATGCCCCTCGGTCAGGTCGGCAGCGCCAATAGTCCGGGCGCGCGCGCAGGTAGTCTACGGTCATCGCAACTGGGTGCCAAGCTTTATCCAGGGCACTACGCCAGAATACCTCGACGTACGTGAATGGAGCCTAGATGAAGGAGAGATGTTTTCCGACCGCGACGTTCGCAACGCGAGCAAAGTGGTGATACTTGGCCGTACGCTCGTATCGGAGCTTTTCCAGGGCGAAGAGCCGATAGGCAAGGAGATACGCATCAAAAACGTGACCTTCAAGGTCATCGGGGTACTGTCCAGCAAAGGCGCCAACATGATGGGCATGGATCAGGACGACATACTCCTTGCACCCTGGACCACCATCAAATTTCGCGTAACGGGATCGGCGCTTGGAAACGTGAACCAGAGTGCGGCGGCTTCCTCTTCCGATTCCACTTCATCTCAGGTAAATACGCTGAACCAGATCTACCCCAATACACAGACCAATCTATACCCGCAGCAGTCGGCAGTCCAGGCTGCGGATACCCCTCTTCCGGTAAGGTTTCGAAGCGTTGACCAGATTCTGGCGGCCGCCAACTCGTCAGCGGAATCCCCCTCTGCGATAAAGCAGATGACACAGCTTCTTCGGGAGCGGCACCGTATCCACCCCGGCGAGGCGGAGGATTTCAACGTCAGGGATATGACCGAAATGATGAAAGCCCTATCCTCGACCGCAACAATGATGACGAATCTGCTGCTTGCGGTTGCCCTAATTTCGCTGCTGGTGGGAGGAGTCGGAATTATGAATATAATGCTGGTTTCGGTTACCGAGCGCACGCGTGAGATAGGGCTGAGAATGGCTGTCGGAGCAAGAAGCGGTCTGGTGCTCCAGCAGTTTCTTGTCGAGTCGGTTGTACTCTGCTTTTTCGGCGGGTTTGCCGGCATAGTGCTGGGACAGGGTATTTCATACCTTGTTACCACCCTGCTGCGCTGGCCAATTGAGTTGTCACTGGAAGCAATTTTTGCGGCATTTTTCGTCTCAGCCGCGGTGGGAATGGCGTTCGGCTATTACCCGGCCTGGAAAGCCTCCCGGCTGGACCCGATTATCGCGTTGCGATACGAATAAGGACCGCAAAAAAGGAATCTAAGGAATGCCGCCAAAGCTGGATCGAAGATCGTCGCCAAAGTGGGATCGAAACCAACACTACGGGAGTTGAAGGTAAACTCCCCTCCCTTGGTGGGAGGGGTGTATAGACCG
>DBMI01000086.1 GCA_002298165.1 Desulfarculales bacterium UBA702 | reverse complement strand
ATTGGCGTCATCACTCTGTTGACCTTCTTCTTTTTAGTCAAAGCAATGTAAGGAGCTGAAATTGGATACCTTCTATACTGATCTTCTATGCGTCGGAGCGGGCTTGGCAGGCGAGCGTGTGGCGGTTGCGGCAGCTTCAGCGGGATTCAATACGATTTGCCTGAGTATTGTTCCGCCCAGGCGTTCGCACTCTTCCGCCGCTCAGGGCGGCATGCAGGCTTCGCTGGGTAACTGTTGCAAGGGCGAGGGGGACTGTCCCGATGTGCACTTCGCCGATACCGTAAAGGGATCTGACTGGGGATGCGATCAGGAAGTGGCGCGCATGTTTGCCGAGACCGCACCTATAGCAGTTCGCGAAATGGCAGCCTGGGGAATTCCCTGGAACCGCGTAGTACCCGGCAAGGGCATCTACTACAAAGCCGGCAAAGAATACGAAAAAACCGAAAAAGCCGAAATGGAAGGTCTTATCACGGCCCGCGACTTCGGCGGTACGGCCAAATGGCGTACATGCTATACTTCGGACGGCACCGGCCATACGCTTCTGTTCACGATGGACAATGAAGTGGTGCACCTGGGCGTAACCGTTCACGACCGTGTGGAAGCCCTCTCGTTGATCCATGACGGCGAGACCTGTATGGGCGTTGTCGCGCGCGATCTTAAGACGGGCAAGCTTCGCGTTTATCTCGCCAAGGCTACCCTGATTGCGACCGGCGGTTACGGACGTACATACCGCGAGACCACCAACGCGGTTATAAATACCGGCGACGGCGCGATTATCGCTCTTGATACCGGGCTGGTTCCCATCGGCAATCCTGAAGCCGTTCAGTTCCACCCAACCGGTATCGTCCCCACGAACATTCTGGTAACTGAAGGCTGCCGCGGCGACGGTGGAACGCTCAAAGACGTAAACGGCGAGCGCTTCATGCACATCTACGAGCCAGGCAAGCAGGAACTTGCATCGCGCGACGTTGTTTCCCGCTGGATGACCCACCACATCAGAATCGGCAAGGGTGTACCCAGTCCCTATGGCCACCATCTGTGGCTGGATATTCGCCATCTTGGCGCACATCACATCAAGACGAAACTGCGCGAAGTTGAAGAAATCTGCAATGAGTTCCTCGATGTCGATCCGATTACCCAGATGATTCCCGTACGTCCGGCCCAGCACTACAGCATGGGTGGCGTGCGCACCAACAAAGACGGCGCGGCCTATGGCTTGAAGGGCCTCTTTGCGGCGGGCGAGGGTGCGTGCTGGGATATGCACGGATTCAACCGTCTTGGCGGCAACTCACTGGCTGAAACCATCGTGGCGGGAAGAATTGTGGGCGAGAAGATTTCTGAATTCCTCCAGGGCTACGAGGTAGATTTCAAATCGTCAGTGGTAGGCGCAGAAGTCAAAAAGCAGCAGACTCGAATCGATGACCTGATCCAGTGCAAGAACGGCAAGGAAAGCGCCTACGCGGTTCGCGATGCTTTCCAGAACGAGCTTATGGACAAGGTCGGCATCTTCCGTACCGGCGCCGAACTCCAGAAGGCAGTGGATAATCTCCAGGAAATTTACCAACGCTCACTCAAGGTTGGGCTACATTCCACGACAGCCGGTGCAAATCCGGAACTGGCGACTGCGCTGCGCGTATCCGGCATGGCTAAGCTGGCCCTGATGATCGCTTACGGCGCCCTGCAGCGCACCGAGAGCCGCGGAGCCCACGCACGCGAAGACTTCCCGGAACGTAACGATAGAGATTGGCTGAAGCGTACACTGGCCTACTGGAAGAGCGAAAAAGACACCATGCCTACTCTCGAGTACGAAAAGCCCTCGAAGGTCTGGGAAATTCCGCCGGGCGAACGAGGCTACGGTTCGACCAAGATCATTTGCACTGAGGACCCCGAGATTTGTACTCCTAAGCCGGAGACCAACTAAGCCAAGCGAGAGGTGTTTTAATGGGAAGAAGTCTAAAGTTCAGCATATTCAGGTATAATCCGGAAGATCCGGCTTCGGTTCCCCACATGGATGCATATTATCTCGAGGAAACCGATGCCATGACGCTCTATATTGCCCTGAACCGCATCAGGGAGGAGCAGGATCCCACGCTTATTTTTGATTTTATGTGCCGCGCGGGTATCTGCGGCTCCTGCGCCATGATGATCAATGGGCGGCCTGATCTTGCGTGCCATACCAAAACCAAGAATCTGCCGACCGAGATCACTCTTATGCCGCTGCCGGTTTTCAAGCTGGTCGGCGACTTGTCGGTTGATACCGGGACGTGGTTCCGTGCCATGAACGAAAAGGTTCAGTCCTGGGTTCATACCAAAAAGAAGTTCGATCCTCAGGCGGAAGAAGAGCGTATGGACAATGCTCTGGCCGACGAGATCTACGAACTCGAGCGCTGCATTGAATGTGGTTGCTGCGTAGCAGCCTGCGGCAAGGCTAATATGCTTCCCGAAGGTTTCATGGGAGCCACCGCTTTCAACCGGTTGGCCCGGTTCATGATGGACCCGCGCGACCAGCGGAGCACGGAAGAATATTTCGAGGTTGTCGGCAATGAAGACGGAATCTTCGGCTGCCTCGGACTTCTCGGCTGCGAAGATGTATGCCCGAAGAAGATCCCTCTTCAGGATCAACTTGGCATCCTGCGCCGCAAGATGGGCTTTTCGCAGGTCAAGCACCTGTTCGACAACATTAAGTTCGGAAAGAAGACCGCATAAAACGGTTTACTTACCGAGATAGAATAGAAGCGGGGCGGCATTATTGCCGCCCCGCTTTTTTTGACCCGCCCAGGAGGGCAGACTCGCTTTATATAGCTATGCTTTCTCGGGAACGGCTGCCTTTTCCTTCGGTTTCACCCACCCCGGCAGTTTTGCGGAAACAATTCCGGCTACATTGCCTATCAGCATGCAAACTGCTGTGTTGATCAAAACGTCCACAAGCCCCCAACTTTGCGGAGCGTGGGCCGCAAAATTGCCGAAAAACACCGCTGCTCCGACAAACTGCCCGGGAATAGCCGAAAGCAGCGAAATGTTAGCTTCAATTGTCATTACAAAGCAAAGCGCCCCTATTAATATGGACAAAATTATCATGCTTCCGTTGCCTACATTCAGGAACAACCAAAAGAAGATCGCACCTTGAATCATGCCTGCTATATTGGCCACCGAGGATTTGAGCAGCGCGTCCTCATTTCCTCCCGCGTAATAAAAGCTGGCCCATCCGGCGAAGCCTACCCAGGCAACCAGCCAGGCAACCTGGGTTGTTACAAAAAACCACAAACCAGTGAGTACACCGATACTAAGGGAAATAGGTAAAAATGCCATGATGATGCTTCCTTTCTTGAAGTCCTTGGCTATAGCTTGATGGCGTGCAGCAAACTGCCCGCCCGGACCTAACCCGCGCTTACCTAAGAAATGGCAAAATAGCCGGTCCCGGATTTCCCGGTAATCCCATTATCAGGCATGGGTCTGTACATCAGAGCTTCTCATGGTGAATTGGAAGGTGCGAAAAGGAAATTACCGCAGCAAATCAATTTGGAGGCGAACTGAGCCCCAAGCAAGCAACTAATCTTGCCTCTCAGCCGGCTTTGCACAGGCTAGGAGTCTTACCGATACTTGTCTAATAATGCATAAAGGTGAAAATGCTAAACGATGATATCACGGTTAAAGATGATATTCGCACCTCCTTTCCATGTTCCGCGGGATCAAAACATAGCCCAAAAAGGGCTAGACTACGCGTTGGACGCAACATAGATAGGTGAATGGGTCCAGGAAAGGAATCGGATATTTCTTAGGGATGAGCTTGAGCGGGGCAGCTTATTTGAGACAGCAACTCCATGATTACAGCTAATCAGAAATTGCTTTACGATACAATCCCTACAACTCACCATTTTCAAATAGTGAAGAATAGCTACTATTTGTCTGCGTAAATCATATTGGCTTTAGAGAAATCATGCCCGTGCAGTTCATGGTGGGACATTTTCGGTATTATCTTTGTCCTGCCCCGGGATGGCAGGCCTGCTTAAATATCGCGGCCCACCTGTCTTTAGCTGAAAACAGGTGGGCCACGGTTCTGCCGAAGAGCCTCTCGCTTGATCCAGGACAATCAGCACAAAATTTTAAAACCCAGGTCCTCTATCATTTGCAGGTCTTCGGCGGGATTTCGGCCGGCAACGGTGAGGAGGTCGCCTATCATTATGCCGGTGGCACCGGCGTAGAACACCATCGACTGCAGGTCCCTCAAATGGATGCGGCCGGCGCATACTTTTACTTCCGCTTTGGGGTTCATCAAACGAAACATGGAGATTGTGCGAATCATATCCAGGGGTTTCATTATTTCGCTATCTTCGAGCCGAGTCCCTGGAATCGGGATCAGGAAGTTAAGCGGTATCGAGTCTACTTCTTCTGCAGCAAGAATTGCCGCAAATTCTACCCTTTGCTCCAGGCTCTCCCCCATGCCAAGGATTCCTCCGCAGCATATCTCCAGCCCCACTTCTTTCACTGCGCGAACGGTGTCGATGCGCATCTGGTAGGAATGAGTAGTGCAGATATTGGGAAAAAAGCTCTCCGAGGTTTCCAGGTTATGATGAAAGCGCTTAAATCCGGCATCTTTCAGGGTCAGGAGAAGTTCTTTATCGAGGCATCCCAAGGATGCGCACCAGGCAAGGCGCGGGTCGTTTGTATTTTTTGCCGCATCGCAGATAAGGTGGATATCTTTTTCCTTCAGGGCCTTTCCGCTTGTGACCACGCCGAAGTGGCTGACCGGAAGCTGTGTCGCCTTCGTGTAAGCCTCCTCGATCTGTTCGGTTGAGGCCATGGGGGAAATCTGGGTTTTTGTTTCATGGTGGCCCGACTGAGCGCAAAAGGCGCAGTCCTCGGTGCATGCACCGCTCTTCGCGTTCATGATAGAACACATGAGGAGTCCGTCTCCGAAGTGCCGCTTCCTCAAAAGTGATGCGCAAGCCATTATCTCGGGGATTTCTTCCGGCCCGCAGGTCAGAATCTCTAGCGCGATCTCCTGGGATATGGGCATATCGTTTTCCGACAGGCGGCGCATTTCTTTGATCGTGCCTTCTTTCATTTCCGGTCATTCCTTTCGTGGTTCATGATTGGGCATTGGGACGATGGGGAAAGAGGCGGTTAACCTTATCCTCCAATTCCGGTTAACCATATCAGAACTTTTTCTCTAAATCATCTAAAACCGTTAATCCCTAACTGGGAATTTTTTCCCTGGCCCTGCGCTGGGAATGGACGGTCCGGGGGAGGGTCGTAAGGTCTATATTGAAAGTTCTCCGTCGCTGGTATAAGAACCTTTTTCGCATGGTTCTCATTCAGCTGAGTTGGTTTAATCGGAAAATCTTCCAGGAGAGAGGAAGTATGAGATTTAGTAAATTTGCAATCTGTTTTGGCTCGACAGCATTTTTGATGCTCTTTTTCGCCTTTTTAGCTCACGCTGACCTCTACTTCGAGTACGAGAACATCTCGAAAAACATTCCGCGCCAGCCGGACGGGAGCAGGATCCAGAAAAACTACCTCACTTCGTCCGCCTCCCGCATCGAGACCGGGGACGGCAAAGTCATAATATTCGATTACAACTCGTCAGTGTTTTACACTCTCAGTCCCATGACAAGGTCCTACTCACAGGTGAAGATTGACGATGTCCCGGGGGTCCCGGCCGAAGCGTCCCCTGCTGAAAAGGAGCAGCTAGGAAAGCTGATGGGGGGGATGATGCAGTTAAAGGTCTCTCCGACATCGGAGAGCAAGACTGTCGAGGGCTATAATTGCCGAAAGTATCTGGTCGATATGGCGATGACGCAGGGAGTTTACTGGGTGTCAAAGGATGTACCCGGGTATACTGAACTAAAATCGATTGGAGCGAAGCTGGGCTCTCTTAGCGCAAAAAATCCCGTGCTCAGGCAGATGAATATTGCTGCGATTGTGGACAAGCTGGAAGGATTTCCGGTTATGATTGTCACCAATATGATGGGGGGAACAGTTACCAGCACACTCAGGAAAGTTGAGCAAAAGCCTTTGAACCCCGATCTGTTCGTAGTGCCGAAAGATTTTTCACTAAAAGGCAAATAGAGAAAATATTCCTTTGTAATGAAATTTAAATTGATGTAAACTAAGCACCTCGGAGAGGTTTATGGCCGGGGTATGTCCATCCCATCTGTCTCGTTCCAGCGCTGCAGATCATTTTCTCATCTACACGTTTTTCACCGGTTCGTGATGAGAGGCAGAATTTTCACACCTGATTGACTCTAAGGGAAAGCTGCACAGGAAGCCTCAAGTTCTTGATTACCTAGGGATTAAAGCATTTAACATTCAAGTTGGAGGCCCTGAAATGAACCCCCTCGATCATCCAGAAGAGATTCTTGCCACAACCATTGAATTCAAGGAAATGAAGAAAAACCTCTATGAGTACGCAGCCCAGAAGTGCACGGACGAGGCGGGGATAGAGACCTTCAGCTTCCTTCGTGACCGGGAATGCGAGCAGATGGCGATTCTGGGGAAAGGCCGAACCGCGCAACCCGAAAAAACCAGTTGCTCCTTTCCCTATCTACCACCATGGGATTGGAAAAAAGTCGAATCGATAAGGAGCGCTATCTTTCAGGATACCAGGCGCCATCGGCCGGGCGCCGAGGACGTAATCGCGCTTGAAAATTCACTGGCAATCGAACAGGCCTGTCTTCGGTTCTTCATCTATGCTTTAAAAGAAGCAGTTGAACCACGGGAAAGGGAATTCCTGAACCGGATGATCTGGGAGAGCAAGGAGCGCATGGCCCTTCTCTCGGATTTGGGGCTTCAATTCGCGGTTAGTGGAAGGTCGGCGCCGGCCCCCTGTGAAATCGGCATTACCTCCTGATTCCTGTTATTCCGGATACCAGGTTTGCCCATCGTATTCTTCAAGGTCCGCGGTATCGAACCCGGCAATATAGGTCCAGGCCGTAAGCGGCGGTCCAGCTGTGGGGTATACTTCCATGAGCACTCGCAAATAGGTTGAAGCTTCTCCGGGCCGGAATTCTTCCAGGCTGTCCATCAGCGGCAGGCGTTTTTCCGGATCGTCGAAAAAAAGTATTTCTCCGTTAATTGTCTTCCAGTTTCCATGATTCCCGGCAACTCGGTCCCCCGACGCTTCTCTGCCCCAAGCCGGCCCGGGGTGTGCAAGCAATTGCATATCCGCGCAAAGGTCGGTCGAACCGGATGCAATAATTTCGTCATGCGGAACTATCATGACGGGAATGTTGGGCAAGAGTTTGAAAAGCCTGCCGCGAAGTGTGGCTGGCTCAATCCGCAACACTCCCCTGCAATAGCTTTCGTGATTTGAAAAGCCCTTTTTGAGAGTCCCATAGACGAAAATTCTGAGTTCGCGATTCATCTGATTTCCCGGAAGAACAGTGATTTTACAGGTTTGTGGCTGTTATGAGGTTAACAGAGTTTGTCCATAACTTTGAGGGGAAATGCAACAGGGCGCCCTGAGGCGCCCTGTTTTTTACTTGGAAGAGGCCCGCCGGTTCGGCCTTCGGCCCATTCTGCGGGGCGGCCTCGGCCGCAGAAAATCCACTCGGATGTACTCATGTTTGTTTACAAATGAAATGAATACCCGATCTATGTTAAGCTCCTTTTGCACCACGGCCCGTATGAGTGCGGGATCTGAGTATTTACTGATGCCATGTTTTCGATAATCGTCGGTTTTGATGTAAAGCGACATCGGGCAACCTCTCCGCTCAAAATTGGGGATTATTAACCCACGCCCCGAGCGGGGGCGAGAGGCTTTGGCAAAGCCCCCTGACGTTGACAGAACCTTCATTTCTATATTAACACTTCGCGAATTGTTGTCAAAATGGACTTCGCCTTAGCTCTAAATTATACATTATAACCTGGGTAAATGTTAAGTTTTTTGCAGATTGAAAGTTGATAAAGCGGCCCAAAATTTATGAGTGTACGCCTCAAAGGATTAGTGGAAAGAATAACCTTCGCGAGCGAAGAGAACGGCTACTTTGTGATAAAAGTGCAGGTCCCGGGGAGGCGTGACCTGGTAACTGCCGTGGGGAACTTCGCTTCGGTATCGCCAGGCGAGACACTCGTAATGGATGGCGATTGGGGCAACCATTCGCGTTTTGGCGAGCAGTTCCGGGTCGAGCGCTACGAGACCGCTGCTCCTTCTACCGTACAGGGGATCAGGAAATATCTGAGTTCGGGGCTTATCAAGGGCATAGGCCCGAAGATGGCGGAACGGATAGTGAAGAAGTTTGCCGAGCGCACCCTCGATATCATCGATTCGGAAGTAGGCAGGCTGGGTGAAATTGACGGGATCGGCAAGTATCGTATCTCCCAGATACGCAAGGCCTGGGACGAGCAGAAAGAGATCCGTGAGCTGATGGTTTTCCTGCGCTCGAACGGGGCGAGCGCCGCGCTTGCCGTGCGCATTTTCAAGCAATACGGAAGGGAATCGCTTAAAATCGTCAGGGAGAATCCTTACCGCCTCGCAATGGAGGTGCATGGGGTGGGGTTTCTTACCGCGGACAAGCTGGCCGTAAATCTCGGGTTCGAGCACAATTCGCCCTTTCGGGCAGAGGCCGGAATCATCCATGTGCTGGGCGAGTCAAGCGATGAGGGGCATGTCTGCGTGCCTGTCGAGTTGCTTGTCGAGCGTTGCTGCAAGTTGCTGGAAATAGATCACCCAATTATCGAAGATGCTTTGAGGGTGCTTAAGGCCGACACCCGCATCCGCGAGCAGGTCCTTCCGCCCGCTGTTGCCGATCAGTTCGGCGGTAGCCGCGCCATATATCTTCGCTCCCTCCATGCCGCCGAAACGGGCGCCGTAAATCACCTTCAATCGATCCGGCGCTTCCCCGCCCTGAGATCTGGAATCGATACTGCCAAGGCCCTGGAATGGCTTCGGGACAAGCTCCCCTTTACCCTCGCACCGCTCCAGGAAGAGGCCGTAAAGCGCGCCATATCAGAGAAGGTGGTTGTAATTACGGGGGGGCCAGGCACCGGGAAAACGACCCTTGTCCAGGCGATCCTGGCAATCTATGCACGGATGGGCGCCCGCATAAAACTGGCCGCACCGACAGGGCGCGCCGCAAAGCGCCTCTCGGAAGCAACCGGGAGGCAGGCGGCAACTATCCACAGGCTACTCGAATTCAGTCCCCAGGCGGGCGGATTTTTACGAAACGAGCAAAAGCAACTCTCCGCTGATATCGTCATTGTTGACGAAACATCGATGATGGACGTCGTTATCGCACACCATCTTCTAAAGGCGGTGCCTGCAAAGGCAGTCCTTGTCCTGGTCGGTGACGCCGACCAACTGCCCTCCGTCGGTCCGGGCAATGTGCTGGGGGATATCATAGATTCAGGCAAGGTTCCGGTAATAAGACTGACTGAGATTTTCCGGCAGGCGAGTTTGAGCCGGATCATAACCAATGCTCACCAGATCCGGTTGGGAAACTTCCCGGACCTGCGCATCAGCGCGGAGGAAGGCCAGGATTTTTATTTCATCGGCAGAGAGGACCCGGAGGAGGCCGCCGAAACGATTGTCAAGCTTTGTACACAGCGCATTCCCCGTAAATTCGGACTCGATCCGATCGAGGAGGTTCAGGTACTTAGCCCCATGCACCGAGGGGTGATCGGCGCGCAGAACCTCAACGCCGCTCTTCAGGAGGCGCTGAACCCGAAGGGGGTCACCCTTGACCGGGGTGAGCGCACATTTCGCGTAAACGACAAGGTGATGCAGATCAAAAACAACTACGACAAGGAAGTCTACAACGGCGATATAGGCCGCATCAGGCGAATAGACCGTGAAAACCAGGAAGTGCGCGTGGATTTCGACGGCCGTATGGTAAGCTATGATTTCTCGGAGCTGGACGAATTAACTCTTGCCTACGCAATAAGCATCCATAAATCACAGGGAAGCGAATACCCCGCCGTCATTTTTCCACTCCTGACCCAACATTTTATAATGCTCCAGCGCAACCTCCTCTATACCGCGGTAACCAGGGCAAAGAAGCTGGCGGTCATTGTCGGCTCGAAAAAAGCCCTGGCGATAGCCATTCGGAACAACAAGATGCAGTCGCGATTTACCCTCCTGAAAGAACGCCTTGCCGGGCAGCTTTAATTCAGAGAACTCTCATGTGACAAATATTCCTTGGGGCGAGCGGGCTGATTATTTTTATTCTACAGGAAGCATTCTCTACTGCACTCTAGGGATTGGAAAGAGAAGAGATGAAATCCAGTAGGTCAAATGAAAAGCCGCTCAGCGAGAGATTTCGTATCTTTGCAAGGGATGCCGCAGATTATTCGGGCTCATTCCGGGTTTTTATCGCTGCACTGGGAATAGTGATCGTCTGGGGTTTGACAGGGCCTATTTTCCATTTTTCAGATACCTGGCAACTCGTAATCAACACTGGAACGACAATAATCACGTTCTTGATGGTATTCCTGATTCAAAACACCCAAAACAGGGACTCCAAGGCCATTCACCTCAAACTGGACGAGCTTATCCAGGCCACCAGGAAAGCCAGGAACGGCATAATTGATGCCGAAGACCTTTCGGATGAACAAATGAAAAGGCTTCACGAGCAATTTGTTCGGATGGATAAAAAGAAAGAAGAGGCGGCAGCTGCGGAAACGGGGAAATCAGGGCAGCCCGGGGCAAAGACAAAGCCTCCGGCAAAAACGGCACATTGATGGGCTCTATTTTACCTGTCCATGATGAAGAGGCAACGAACCTGCAAAGTTGCTTTGCGGCGAATTTTCAGTTGGCTGCTTAAACCAAAGTCCATGGAGGGCACTCTTATGCCCGAGGGGTACCGCGGCTGGGCGCGAAGCGCATGAGGGGTGGGATAACAGCAATTTCAACTCCAGGGGACCTGTCACGCAGATACCAGTTTTCCGAACTGTACCTTCACTATTTTGCACGGTTGTCATCCTCATTTCAGGCGCCTCCGCGAGGCCTCTTGTGCTCCGCACCCGGATATAAATCCGGGCTACCCCTATCTATGCCTTCGCCTTTCAGCTGGACTATGACGGCAGGGCTTATCGAACACCTCTTCGTGTGTATAACCTGGACTTGCTTTGATTCTGGTGTGCAGGTATTTATACGGTGTTGCGTTCGAGGTAGTGCAAGTGTCGGGAGTTATGGGTTGTGCTTTTTCCCGGAACTCCAAAATCCCTTGGACTCAGTTAGTATAATCTTTTTGGAAGGATTCATCCCGGCGAATAACAATAGAGCAGGGCACCGGCATTAACCTCTTACGATTATTGTCTCGATGACTATAAAGCGTTTCGACATACCCGTATCCATACTGGTGGCAACCGAGTTAGTCCTGCTGATATATTTTCCACTCTCACTCATATTTGAACCCACACTGTTAGCGGGCGGCGATACCCCGTCGCATTTCCTCTCGGCGCTTGCAGTAAAGGACGTGGGCTCTTTTTTCTCACCGGTTACATGGGTGCATGGGAATTTTGCCGGCTTTCCACTCTTTCTGCAGTATTTCCCCCTGCCGTTCATGTTGATGAGACTAATTTCGTTTGTCACATCTATCCAGGTTGCGTTTAAACTCGTATCGCTGCTTGCAATCGTTCCACTTCCCGCCGCTGTTTATTACTCTCTTCGTAGACTAGGCTTCCGGGGGAGTGTCCCTGCCCTGGGCGCCGTGCTCTGCCTGCCCTTCCTCGTGCAGCAGGGAAATCATATGTGGGGCGGCAATATGAGCAGCACAATGGCCGGCGAGTTCGCTTACGGGATCTCGTTCATTTTGACTGTTCTATATATCGGCAAAATTTTCACTGATATTCCATTGCGCAGGTCGCTTGCAGTGAATTCGTTTATCGAGGCGCTGATCGCGCTTGGAAATGGCTATCCCATTCTCCAAGCTGGTGTGGGGACGAGCTATTTTTTGATTAAGGGAGGGTCGGTCCGCTACGTGCTTGCTATGCACGTCCTGGCATTCGGGCTTATCGGCTTCTGGATTCTGCCCCTTCTATGGTTTGCTCCCTGGAACACCCAATTCGCACATTCGTGGGCGTTTCAGTCGATCTTCGAGGCTGTTCCCCAACTCCTCTGGCCGTCGATAGCAGGGGTACTCATCGGCCTTGCACCTCATTTTAAGAAACTCCCGAACTTGATTTTGCACCCCCTGCAATCCATAAGATCGGAACCCAAACCAGGTCCCGAGCAATATCTTTGGTGGCAGTTCGGGGTTGCACTGCTGCTTTTCGGGTTAGTCACCCGGGTCGGACTGGTTGATGCCCGCCTCCTTCCATTCGCTCAAATAATGCTGGCAATGCTCGGTGCGATCGGATGGGGCAAACTGATCTTTCGCCTGCCTTTCCCGAATGTCTGGCTGAGCGCGTTCGCAGCCGCGATTACCCTCTTTTCGGTGGCAAACTCTTCGACTGTTGATTGCTGGATCAAATACAACTACTCGGGAATGGAATCCAAAAAACTTTGGCAGACGTTTTCCCAGACAGCTAAATTCCTCGGTGGGGATGAAAACAGCCCGAGAGTAGTTTGGGAACACTCCGAGGCCCTTGGCGACGCGGGGACGACCAGAGCATTCGAGTTGCTGCCCTACTACGCAGGCAGGTCAGCGCTCGAAGGCCTCTATATGCAGTCCAGCCTCACCGCCCCCTTTGTGTACTATATGCAGTCGGAGGTGTCCCAGGTCCCTTCGACACCGCTTCCGGGCTACTTCTATTCGCGCTTTGACCCCGCTGGCCTGGCCCGGCGCATGAGACTGTTCAACGCTAATCAGGTAATCGCCATTTCGGCAAACATACAAAACGGCCTCGATGAATCGGAAGATTTCGAATTCCAGGCGGCTTACCCGCCATTCAGGGTCTACCTGCTGAAAGATGCCCAAAATTCCTACGTCGAACCATTGCGGTTTCAGCCTTTTCGCATCTCGGATAGCAACTGGCGGCGGGTTCAGTTCGAATGGTTCCGCAAAACTTCACTGCAAACACCACTTATTATAGCGGGGGAAGGCTGCGAAGGAGAGTTCTGGAAGACAGTCCAATCTTTTGATGGGAAGCTTGGGGATCTTCCCGAAATACAAATTGCGGGCGCCGAAGAGGTCAGGGCGGAAGCCGTACTCTCCGCAAACGCAATCACCGTTAAAACATCCTCGCCAGGTCATCCACTCTGGTTGAAAACATCCTTTCACCCTTCATGGCGGGTGGCCAGGGGCGAAGGTGAAATCTACGCTGCTTCTCCCTCATTTATTCTGCTGGTCCCGAAAAGCTCGGAGGTGGTACTCGAATTTGATACCCGAAACGGGATCTATCTTGCGGGAAGAATATCGAGTCTGGCTGCGCTTGCCGTATGCCTGGTCAGCCTTGCCGCCGGGTTTTTTGCGAGGTGCTGCAACCCGCAACCCGTAACCCGGAGCGCATTTCTTAATGCAACTCTTATAGCTTCGGCTGTTGCAATGGCAGGGGCGATTTCGATATCGCTCTTTTTCAGGATCGACAGCGATCCGCAGCTTTTGTACAACAGGGCAAACATAAAATTCGAACGGCTCCAGGAAATCCGGGCGGAAGAATCTTCGGGGAAGGCCACGCCGGAAATGGAGGTGGAGAAGGCAGATATAATTCCGGAAATTCTTGCCCAGCTTGATCGGGCAATATCGAGGTTTCCCGACAGCTATGTATTCGACCATTGCTTTCTTCTAAAGTCCTATCTTCTCCTGGATAGGATGAGCGGGTCGGATTTCAGGGACATGATTCATGAGTACCTGAGAGATCACAGTGATACACGAGTGCAGAGCGACCTTCTCTACCTTGCCGGGGAGTCTCTTCTGCGGGAGGAAAAGGCCGAGGATGCGGGGGATCTATACTACCAGGCAAGCCTTATATGGCCGGAGTCGAATATTTCGATGCAAGCCGGCACTCGCCTGATTGAGATATTCGGCTCCGATGCGGTATTCGAGCGGGCATCGGAGCTTTTCGAATCCGGTGGATACACTGGCGCCTATCTACTCTTTAAGGCACTTAGTTTAAGCCAGGATGAGGCTGCCAGGGATAAGGGGATTCTTTTTCTTGCCTACTCTTCTTTTTATATGAACCGATGGGAAGAGGCTTCGAATCTCTTTCTGGAATGGCTCAACGCAAACTTCGAATCCCCTGATTCAGGGGAGGTGCGCAAGGTGCTTCTCCAGTGCAATATTTTGATGGATCAGAACAAGCTCTGGCAAAATTCCCCTGAAGATGATATGCCCGACACGGTAATTGGAAAAATCCTGAGATTCTTTAACCTGGCCGACTAAAAACGGCCTGGGAGTTATATCAGCAAAAGGCATCAGAATGGGCGCCCCAGAACTTTCGATTCTAATCCCGCTCTATAACGAGGAACAAACCCTAATTGCAGGCGTTCGGCAGTTACTCCGTTTTCTTCGACAGGAAGGGATCGATGCGGAGATTCTGCTGGGGTGCAATGGCTCCACCGATGCCACCGCGGTAATCGGGAGGATGCTCGAGGGGGCACTTCCCGGCCATGTCAGGTTCTTCCAGATTCCGGACCGGGGGCATCTTGGCCATATATTCAGAATAGCGGCTGAAATGGCTGTCTCGCCGTTCATGGTTACCGTTGACGTAGATATGTCCGTCGGTACGGATTTCATTAGGACAGCGCTGGATTTGCTCAAGAATCACCAAATCGTTGTGGGATCTAAACTCTCTGGTTCTCAGGACAGGTCGGCGGTTCGCAACGCGGGAACAGGCCTGTATGCTCTATGCGCGCAGGTCCTTCTGGGCTTGCCCTACGACGACTACTCTCCTGGAGCAAAAGGCTACAGGCTCGAATCGGTCCGGCCGCTCCTCGAAGGAGTAAGCGATGATACCGGCTACGTGCTGGATTTATTGTGCGAGGCGGGGCATGCCGGTCTCAAGGTAGCAACCGTCCCGATTATATGCCGGGATTTTCGAAAGAGCCGGTTCAACCTTATCGAGCTTGGAGTAGGACGTTTTTTCCACCTCTTTCAGGTATGGCTGAAAAACTCCCGCAACAACAATTGCCCTCCCTGCAAGCCGAATCAGCATTAAACATTGGAATAGAAGAAGCGCATTACGGCCATGGGATATGCATCCGGGGTACCCACCAGGGCATGATGCGAAAACCCGTTGTCATTGTAGGGGCAAAAGATTTTTTGCCCCTACATACTGTTTTGCGGGGAATTTGTATCGCAGTCTTGTTTGGGCAACAGCCTGGGGAGACCTTGCTACAACCAGATTCTACTTTGCCGAACTCTGTTCCACTACCCTGCACTTGATCGTCATCCCGATTTCCGGCGCATCGGCGAGGACTCCTGTGCTCCGCACCCGGAATCCCGCCAAAAGCGGGACCGGGTTACCCTTTATTATTCCTCGTTCGCTTTTATTTTCACGGTGACCTACATGCGTGGCAACCAAAATAAAGGTGGGCACGATAACACCGTGCCCACCCTGCTTGCGCCTGTTGTCAGGCGATTGCTGTTTTGTCTTGGTGCTTACTTAAGCAACTCGCGTGCGATAACGACTCGCTGGATCTCGCTCGTGCCTTCGTAGATGGTTGTTATGCGGACGTCTCTTGCAAAGCGCTCGATGGGGAAATCGTTGGTGTAGCCGTATCCGCCGAGCATCTGGAGGGCGTCGTAGCATGCCTTATTGGCCGATTCGGTCGCATAGAGCTTGGCCATCGAGGCCTCTTTTGCGTAATACTTGCCGTTGTCCTTGAGGTAGGCGGCCCTTAGGAGCAGCAGCCTGGCGGCCTCGAGGCGGGTGTAATTGTCCGCGATCATCCACTGGATGGCCTGCTGCGAGGAGAGGGGCTGATCGAACTGGACCCTCTCCTTCACGTATTTAGTTGCATAATCCATCGCGGCCAAGCCGATGCCAAGCGCCATCGATCCTATCCCGATCCGCCCGCCCGCAAGCTCGGCCACGGCGATCCTGAATCCATCGTTAAGCTTGCCCAGCAAGTTTTCCTTCGGCACCTTGCAGTCTTCAAAGATCAATTCATTGGTGCACGAAGCCTTCTGGCCCATTTTGACTTCATCTTTTCCGATTATGAAACCCGGAAACGAGGGTTCAACCAGGAAGGCGCTGATGCCCTTGCCTTTCCTGGCGTCCTTGTCGGTAACGGCCCAGACGACGAAAACACCGGCGTATTCGGCGCTGGATATGAAAATCTTGCTGCCGTTCAGGATGTAATGATCTCCATTCAGGACGGCGGATGTACGCATGGCGGCGGGATCCGATCCCGCGCATGTCTCGGTCAGGCCGAAGCTGCCGGCCGGGTAGGTCCCGTCACAAATCGGAGGGATGTACTTTCTTTTGAGTTCCTCGGAGCCGACCGCCTGGATGACTTCGGCAACCATATTGTTTACCGAGGTAGTAACAGCGGTTGCGGCACATCCGCGGCCGAGTTCCGTCATAACGACCGAAAAGGCCATTGTGCCCGCACCGGTCCCACCGTATTCCGGGTCGATGTTGAGGCCCATGAAGCCGAGTTCGGCAAGTTTTTTCAGGTTTTGCTTCAGTAGGTTACGGTCTTTTGTCCTGTCGAGTTCAGCAGCAACCGGTTCCAATTCGTGCTTGGCGAATTTGGCCGCCATGTCTTGAATGATTCTTAGCTCTTCGCTTAATTCGAATTCCATTTGGCAGATCCTTTCGGGGGTCTAATACTCGTAAAAACCGCGGCCTGTTTTACGCCCGAGCCAACCAGCCTCGACGTACCTGCGCAGAAGAGGGCACGGGCGGTACTTGGAATCGCAGAAGCCGCTGTAGAGGGTCTCCATAATTGCGAGGCAGGTATCGAGTCCGATCAGGTCGGCCAGTGTAAGCGGCCCCATCGGGTGGTTCATTCCAAGCTTCATCACCGTATCGATGTCCTCGCGTGTCCCGACTCCATGATAAAGGGCATAGACGGCTTCGTTAATCATCGGCATGAGGATTCGGTTCGCGATAAAACCCGGATAGTCGTTGGAAAGCGCCGGGGTCTTGTCGAATTTTATTGAAAGGTCCCAGGTCGTCTGAAAGGTTTCATCAGATGTTGCTATCCCGCGGATTATTTCGACAAGCTTCATTACCGGGACAGGGTTCATGAAATGCATGCCGATTACTTTGGGGGGACGCTTGGTCTGAGTGGCTATACGGCCGATGGGTATCGATGAGGTATTGCTCGCAAGGATCACTTCCGGGGCACAGACCGATTCGAGTTCCCGGAAAATCCCGAATTTTATATTCTCGTTCTCGCTCGCTGCCTCTACGACGAAATCTGCCGCGGCCATGTCCTTTAAGCTGGTGCTCAGTTTGAGCCTTCCAAGGATGGCATTTTTCTGCTCGGCTGTCATTTTGCCTTTATCCACATTCTTCGACAAAATGCCCGTGATGCTTTTCAGACCGCGCTCGACGAATTCTTCCTTGATATCACTCATGATTACATTGAGGCCGCTCATTGCAGCCACCTGGGCAATTCCGCTCCCCATCTGGCCTGCGCCCACCACTCCGAATGTCTTAATTTCCATGCGGTATACCTCCTCTTTATCAAATCCAATAAATCGGCTAGCACAACAATGAAGGGATTGCCTGAAGCTCGCGGCTCCCTACCTTCTTACTATCATTGCGACCGCTTCCCCGCCTCCGAGGCAAAGGGTGGTGAGACCGGTCTTTTTGTTGCTTCGCACCATCTCGTGCAGCATGGTAACGAGAAGTCGGCAGCCACTGGCACCTATGGGATGTCCCAGCGAGACGCTTCCGCCGTTTACATTGATTTTCGAGGTATCCAGGCCCAACTCCTTGATGACGGCCACGGTGGAGCCGCTGAACGCCTCGTTGATTTCGAAAATATCGATGTCGCCAACACTTATGCCCTGCTTTTTCGCGGCCTTCGGAATCGCCCAAATAGGCGCCACCAGAACATATTTCATGTCAATGCCGCTGGAGGCCTGAGCACCGATGGTTCCCATCACCTTACAGCCAAGCTCGGCTGCCTTCTCCCGCGACATGACTACAACCGCGGCCGCGCCGTCGCTTATCACCGAGGCGTTGCCGGCGGTTGTAACGCCGCCCTGCTTAAATGCGGGCTTCATCTTCGACAGCGCATCATACGAGGTTTCTCTCGGACATTCATCAACGCTGAATACCACTTTTTCGCCCTTACGCGCCGGGAGTTCGACCGGTATGATCTCATCCCGGAATTTGCCCTCGGCAATCGAGTTTAGCGTGCGCCTGTAGGACTCGGCGGCGTACTTGTCCTGATCTTCGCGCGAGACGTTGTATCTTTCGCTGCAAAGTTCATTGGATATTCCCATGTGGAAATCGTTCACGATGTCCCACAGCCCGTCGTGGACCATGTGGTCGTGCAGGACTCCGTCACCCATTCGATACCCGGTGCGCGCCTTCTCGAGGTAGTAGGGGGCCGCGCTCATGTTTTCCATGCCGCCCGCAACGACGACATCGGCATCCCCGGTCTGCACCGCCTGAGCCGCCAGCATCACTGCCTTGAGTCCCGAACCGCAAACCTTGTTCAAGGTAAAACATTCGGTCTCCCAGGGCATTCCGGCCTGGATAGCCGCCTGCTTGGCGGGATTTTGGCCATATCCGCACGGGAGCACCATACCCATTATTACTTCGTTTACCTGGTCCTTGCCGATTCCGGCACGCCTCAGGGCTTCCTCTATGACTATTCCACCCAGTTTTGTCGCACTTATCGTGCTGAGCGACCCGTTGAAGCTTCCCAGCGGTGTACGCACGGCGCTCACAATTACAGCCTCTCGCATGTCAACCTCCTGCGTGATAAGTATCGGCGCTAAACGCGCTGAATCTTTATTAAAACCTATTAGGAAAGAACAATAGAAGCACCGGTCCGATATGACCGGCACAAGGCACCGGGCAGCAGGATGCCGCGAACTCATCGAGTCAGCGGAAGTTAAATGACTCTCCTGCCCGGCTGGAGTAAAGCTGCGGCAACCCGCTGAAACTTCCGGCTTTTTGGTGTTCAGTCGAAATCCGTTCCGGTATTCGGGAGAAATCTCAAACGGTGAACCGGCGCAGAGCGCCCGAACCAGCGGTTAGAACCATCTTAGAAGTTCGAGAATACTGGGTTCCGGCTTTTCGACGAAATGGCGGTCCTGAGTTGATCAGCGTGAGCTTGTAACAAAATGAGCGTGAGATAAGATCAAGGAGTACTTGTAGCAGAGTGGGCCTCGATTTACAAAAAAAATATATATTCGACTGCCTGATCAGGCCGCAACACCTGCCTTTTCCAATTGATCGCGAACAAAGTCCATGGGTTTGGCGACAAGGAAAGTCTTCTGCCGGGACTGGGCACCCCTGGCCAGGGAGATCTCGGATTTGGATATTCCAAGCACCTGGGCGATAAGTATAATGCATTGCTTGTTGGCCTCGCCCTCAACCGGAGGTGCGCAGACCCGCACCTTCAACCTGTCCTGGAAAATCCCGCAAAATTCGTTTTTTGAAGCCTTGGGCTGAACGTGTACCGAGATAAGCGTCCCATCCCCCTTTGCAGCAAGGAAAGGGAAATTTTTACCATCCATTTCGATCCTTTGGAACATGCCCGAACAAACTATTCGGTTACCTTCGAGCGGTATTGACACACCCAAATTAGTAATATAATCTCCCCGCCATTGGGCCCCGAGTAGAAATTGAGATTCAGTCCTAACTGTAAATTCTCTCCCGGCCAAAAAACTGTTCTCAATTAACAATGCCCAGTGAGGTAAAGCAATGAAAAACAGATTTGCCGTGGTCTTCGTGTTTGCTTTTGCTCTTTTTGCATTCTACACAGCGCCGGCCTCGGCAGTCGAATTTGCAGCCGACATGGTGATACAGCCGAAGGGTGATGAGGCTCTTACGGGCAAAATCTTCGTAAAAGACGAAAAGGTCAGGCAGGAGACCACCGAAGAGGGTGAGACCCAGGTTATGATAATCCGTCCGGATAAGAAGCTCACCTGGATGATAACTCCAGACGAGAAGATATACATGGAAATGCCGTACCAATCCGAGGACAAGACGTTCGAGGAATGGACCGCTGAAAAGGAAAAGAAAGCAAAGCTGCTCGGGGAGGAGACCGTATCGGGGCTGCCCTGCAAAAAATACGAGAGCATTGAGGATGGAGAAAAGACAATCTTCTGGATTTCCAAGCAATTTCCTTTTCCGATAAAGGTCGAAGACGCCGAAGTAACGATGGAATACAAGAACATAAAGGAAGGCCCTCTTGCCGATTCGCTCTTCGATCTTCCGGAAGGATACCAGAAGATGTCGATGCCGGTAGCGCCGCCTGAAAAGGAATAGTTTGCCGCGGACAATTTCAATGCTTACAAAAAATAGACTGGCCGCCAGCATCATGGCGGCCATTTTATTTGAACCGGCAATCCGGTGGATTTCGCGAAACCCCTAAAAATAATTCTCATAAAAAGGCATTAAAATGGTCACATTACCCGTCCTTAACAGAACAGAACCATTCGGCCTGAACCCGAGCAAGATCATAGCGCTGGGGCTAAACTACAGGAGCCATATAGCTGAGAGCCATTCCGTAAAGGTAAGGGGCTTTACCGAAGAGGTGCCGGAGGAGCCGATTTTATTTCCCAAAACACCCAATGTGCTCATCGGGCCGGGGGAATCCATCGTTATTCCCAAATTCCTCCTCGATTACAAATTCGAGGACCTTCGCACCGATTATGAAGCCGAACTGGCGGTGATTATAGGCAGGAAGTGCAGAAATGTTGCCCCGAAAGATGCCATGGAGTATGTTTTCGGCTATACCTGTATTAATGATGTCAGCCAGCGCAATCTCCAGACCGGAGACCGTTCGGGGTGGTTTCGTGGAAAGTCCCTGGATACTTTCGGTCCGGTCGGCCCTCGAATAGTACTAGCCGAAGACTTGGGCGATCCGCAAAATCTTCGAATCCAGTGTCGTCTTAACGGCAAGACGGTCCAGGACTCCAGCACCGCCCTGATGATCTTTCCAGTCGCCGAAACAATTTCATTCATTTCGAAAAACTTCACGCTCCTGCCCGGAGACATTATTGCTACCGGCACGCCCAGCGGCGTCGGCCGCCTCTCGCATGGCGATCTGGTAGAGGTCGAGATAGAAAAAATAGGGGTGCTGACAAATCCCGTGGTAGAAGAGTGGAGGCTCTAAGATCCATTTGCTGTGGGATGTGCACTGGCCGCAAAGCGCGGGAGGGTTGCATTAGAGCAGTGATTTCAACTCCAGCGGAGTAGTTTCAAGCATATACCTGGCTGAACCTGCTTTTACTGCTTTGCACCCAACGCATACCGATTTTAGATGCCTCCGCGAGGTCTCTTGTGCTCAGCGTCCGGATATGAATCCTGCCGTCAACTTAAGAGATCTGATGTAGTTCCAACTCTAGTTGTAGCACGGTCGGGACGGGCTGTTGCCCAAATCCGCATTCCCGCCCAGAAGCGCTGCGGGAATGACGTTCATCAGGTTCGTGCCATCAAATTTTGCATAGCATTTCGAAAAATAATTTGGGCAACAGCCTGGGGAGACAGTGCTACAACCAGAACCACCTGTGGGACCCTGGAAATTGCGCAGAAAAGCTGTCGATCTTGTATTGCAATTGCAAATAAGGAGATAGCATGGATTGGTCTACTTTGCTAATTACATTTGCGGCAATATTAATGCTCATCGAGCAATTATGTGTTTATTTGTTCTTGGATTATCCATACTCATTAGGAATACCTGTTTCCAATCTGCGGGTGGATCCAAATGCATATCAACTAATCTTATCACAAGTCAGTGAAATTGGTATTCTGAATACAGTTACCCTTGAATATTCCCTCAGAGAGCCCTCCTCAGAGATTTATATCAGGAGGGCTAATTATCCATATTTTAGGGGTGCATGGCTTTTCTGCGCCAACCTTAAACCATTTTCACCACTAACCATCAGCATTAGGGTAAATCTTTTTTCGATGATTTTTATGGTTTTTCTTTTATATGGTTTTCTGATAATCCCTAGAGGACCCCTGATTCTCCTTATCCTTTTACCAGCGACTAGCGCTTATGTAGTACACTCCTATATTTTACTTTATAGGGCGCTGGTAGATAAACTTGTTGATCCAACACAATCAGATCTTTAATAGCATCGCTGGATTCATGAGAGTTGAGAGCCTACAATTTGGGCTGTGAAAAGCTATGGTGCAAATGGGAGGATATTCGTTCGAGATGGTATTGGGAGGGCTTATTATGGTTGTACTTGGTTGTATGATCATTGTAAATCCCGTTTTTTATAGCTGGAGGTATTGTGGGTATTTCGATTTCTCTGGGTACAATACCTTATATGGCTTGTGTCTCATAATGGCTGGGATATTAATGCTGGCAAATAGTGAAAGAAAAGAAAATGGAAAAAAGGACGAGTAGCCGGTAGGGTGGGCAGGCTCCATCTGCCCTCCTCTTTCAGAATAGTAACCTCGGTGGGCACGTAAAGATTGTGCCCACCCTACCTGGCTGGCTGCCGCGCCCGGAAAGGTAATGTGCAGGAAGTTCTGCA
>DBMI01000021.1 GCA_002298165.1 Desulfarculales bacterium UBA702 | reverse complement strand
TAGAACGAAATTCCATTTGAGCAGCAGTTCTTCCCGACCGCGCCATACTCTCGACCGAAGGTCTCACACTCATTCAAGACCAGTTTATACCGGAATACAACCTCCGGGAGACCTTCGGTCGGGGCTGGTGACACGGTCGTGAGACCGTGCCACAACCGGTTTAGGGGACCGTGCCACAACCTGCGTTGAGGGTTGCCAATTGATTTTATCTTTGGGCATCACGGGAAAATATAGGCTCAGGTCACGCCGGACCAAGTGCCCGAATTGAAGTGCCTATTCTACAGGGGAAGCATGCAAAACGGGAATCGATCCGTCATTTGGCGAGAAACTCAGCAACCGGACCAGCCAGCTTCTCCCTTTCGCACAAAAAGCCGGCATGGCCGCAGTCAAAAAGCGCATGTTCGACCCATACTTCACTACCTAAGGCCCCTCTGAAGGAACCGGACTCGGTCTTGCCGTGGTCTATGGAATAATCATGAACCTTTCGGGCGGGATAGCCGTTTTCAGTGAACCGGGCGCGGGCACTACTTTCGAGATTTTATTCCCGAGAACCGAAGTCCTTTCAGCCGCCTAAGATCGAATTACCCGAATCACTGCCCAGGGGCGAGGGTCTTATCCTTTTGGTTGATGATGAAATATCGATTGTCGATTTGCTAAAGGATATACTCGTTCCCCTGGGCTATGAAGTCGCCAGGAAGTATAACGGTTCGGATGCACTCCAGGCCTTTAAAGCGCACCCTGAATCTTTTGACCTGGTAATCACAGATCTGACTATGCCTCGCATAACGGGCATCGATCTGGCACGGGAAATTCAGAAGATTCGCGCCGATATCCCCATAATCCTCTGCACGGGGTTTAGCGAATGGGTGGATGAGAGTAGAACGAGCAAGCTTGGCATCAGCGGATTTCTTAGGAAGCCGGTAGGAATGCGCGAGTTGGCCGAGTCAGTCAGCAAAATCCTGGCTGAAAATAAGAGCAAAAAAAGTAAGACCCAACATTCCCGCACGGGATATTGGGTCTCGCCTCGTTAAACAATTTCGCGAATTTCCAGGCCCATCACGGATTTGGGCGGGCTGGTTTTAATCCTTTTTCTTCAAATCAGTCTCAATTACAGCTTTGAAGTTTTCAAATGCGGGACCACCAATGAAAAGATTCCCATTGATAAGGAACGAGGGTGTCCTGTCCACACCGGCATTAGAGGCGTTCTTGATGCTTTTTTCTATCTGTTCCTTGAACTTGTCCTTATCCAGGCAACTGCGGAAGGTGTCTGTGGAAAGGCCAAGTTCCCTGGCGTACTGTACGAGGCTGTCGGTGTCGAGCTTCTCCCTGGTAAATGCGAGTTCCTGGTACTGCCAGAACTTGCCCTGGTCACCCGCGCAATGGGCCGCTTCAGCCGCCTTGAAGGCGAATTTATGCCGTTTCAGGGGGTAATCCATAAAGATCCAGCGTATCTGGCTTCCGTAGTTTTCCTTTACTTTTTGAACAGTTTCATGCGTTGCCCGGCAGGCGGGACACTCATAATCCGAGAACTCGATCACGGTAACAGCGGCATCCGCCGGTCCCTGTGAGGGAGCCCCGTCTGTATCGACCTTTATTTTTGCCGGCTGAGGCACCTGCAGATAAACTTTGAGGCCATATTTGGGCCCAAGGGCGTGAGCATACGCGTTTATAGCCTGGACCCTTTTCTGATTTTCCAGGAAGGACTTCACGCGCGACCGTAACTCTTCGGGTGGCCCCTGGTATTCTCGCAGGCGATCCTGGTTGTCCTGTATGGATTTGTCTATTTCCTGCTCGGTCGGGCTAAACTTGGACATTGGAAAGTTCTCTTCCAGAAACTGTTCAGGGGCCTGCCCCTTTTCTTTCGATTCCTTCTGCAGGACATACTCGATAATCAATTGGTCGAGCTTTTCGGTCTTTAGCCTATAGACCTCTTTTTTCAAATCCAAAAGCCTGGAGCCGACCATCACATCGAGCCTTTGCTCCGTTATTACCTCATCACCTATTTTGGCGGCCACCCCGTCTTCCGCACCCCCTTGGCCCTGCACGGCAGTTGATGCAAAGAGCTTGTTCTCATAAGGAATCCAGGCAGTCCCGATCATGACGAATAGCAGGGCAAGGGCCAACTGCTGCCAAAGGAGCTTTCTCCTGACAGAAAAGGCCAAGAGTATTACAACGATTGCGGCATTAGCTATGCAAAACATGCACGGTGCTCCCATTCGAACCATGACCCAGACCAGTGCGGCTTCAATCCCGAAAGCCGGCGCGGCGATCCATGGCGTCAGATTGCTGTTGAATAAAGCCGTAGATGCCACAGCGACCCAGAAAACTGCCCCCCAGAACCAGACAGGGGCATACAGGAGGCTGATTTCGGCGGTATCCCTACATGCCGAGGTGCACAAGGACTTCAGGAAAGTAAGGTGCTCGGCGGCCCCTGCCAGCAAAGAGACCATTAATCCGGCCAAACCTACGATGAGCAGAGTTAGGCTTTTCTGGCGATGGTTGGACATGAACAGTTCCCCTCGTTTTCCCTGTTTTATAAATCAACTCCCCGGAACCAATGGTCCAGGGAGCAAGACTTTACCAAAATACCTAAACTGCGGCTTTTGGTAATTTTGGTGAACCCCTGATTATTTTTTGCTCTTGAAAGGTGATTCCTTTTTGTTGCTCTCGAGTTGCTTCAGGGCAGCGGTTATCTCCTCTATTTTGGCAGGGGAATCCAGAATGTTTGCCTTTGCCTTTTTGTAGTGCATTATAGCAAGGCTCCAGTTCAGTTTTTGTTCATAATAGCGGCCGAGATAGTAATGGGCCATACCGATACGGTTGGTCTGCCCCAGCAGAATGCCAAGCTGATAGTCCACTTCGGGAAACATCGGCGAGAGTTCCTCGATACTCATCAGGTGGTCGATGGCTTCACTATTCTGCCCTGTTTCATGGAGCACGACCGCCAGCCTGTAATGCACTATGGAAGCCGAAGGATCGAGAAAGAGCGCCGATTCGAATGTTTTTTTGGCCTCCTGTATCCTGCCCAGGCGGTAGTATATATCGCCGAGTGAACTGAGCACAAACGGGGATTGTATCTGGCGGGCGGCTTCCTGAAGCAGGCGCAGGGCCTCGGTCAGGTTGCCCTGGCGCGCAAGGAAACGGCCCATGCCGAAAATAGCCGGCTTCTCGCCTTTTTCCATCCCCGACCTGAATCGCTCGAAAGCTTTGGCCTGATCTCCATGATCGGCTATAAGTGCCGCCTGGAGAAGCGGAAAATCACCCACCGTGTTCTGTTGTTTTTTAGGGGATGGCTTCTTCCCTGTTGCCATATCATCCAGATAAAGGACGCGTTCGCCCAGATTAGGATGGGTCGAGAGATAGCTTGGTACGCTCGATGATCCCGTCCACTTCAGCTGATCCATTTTGTGCATGATCAAAGCCATATCTTTTGGATCATACCCGGCAGCACAGAGATACCTGAAGCCAAGCTGGTCGGCTTCCATTTCATGAGCGCGGCTGTAGGCCAATGCCGCCGATTGTGACAGCCCCATGCTTCCGGCCGCTACCGCCGGCCCGGCACCTCCGCCCAGGAATATCGCCCCGATCATCCCCGCAACCGCCGCCACGGTGAGGATCTTGGCCTCATCGAGGCTCCGGTGAATGTGTCGGGCCTGAATGTGCGCGAGTTCATGGGAAAAAATACTGGCAAGCTCGCCCTCATTGGACATCATTTCGATCAGGCCCCGGTATATGAAGATGTATCCGCCGGGAATAGCAAATGCATTGGGTACGGGTTGGTCGACGAGGAAAAATTGATATTGGTAGGTGGTCGGCCCGACCTGTTGCGCTATCCGGTTGCCGACATTGCGGATATACGTAAGAATATCTCCGTCCTCGACCAGGGGCATTTTTCTTCTGATAATCTCGAGGACCTGGCGACCTACCTGCTTTTCATCGCTGAGGCTCAAGGCCTCTGCCGTACCGCTTGGAATCATCGTTGCCAGCGTAAAAAAAAGCGCGACCAGAGCCGCGGTCTTTTTAATCCTATTGCGGAAAAAAGCAGGTGAGAGCATCTTTTGGATTACCTCGATTCCCTCGTTTAAAGACCTTCGTCCGGTCCTTCTCCGGGGTCCAGCCGCGATGCTTCGGACCACAGGCTTTCCAAATCGTAGAAAGAGCGCACCGGTTCGTAGAAAATGTGGATGATAATATCCCCGTAGTCCATCAAAACCCAGTGGCCCTCGCGTTTGCCTTCCACGCCCAGAGGTCTTGCCCCGGTTTCCTTAAGAGCGGTTTCGACATTTTCCGCTATACTTTGAACCTGTCGGCTCGACTTTCCACTGCAAATGATAAAATAATCGGCAAAGGAGGAGAACCCCGAAACGTCAAGAATCAGCAGGTCTAGTGCCTTAAAGCGCAACGCCTCGCGTGCGAAGGCAATTGCCCTCTCTTCTCTTTTCGCCAACTTCTCGGCCTTTCCCTCTTTGCCGCCATGTGTCCCCGCCACGTTTGTCGGGTCAGCCATTCTATGCGTTTCTCCCTTAATTCCTCCCACCGCCTCTGTAAAGCTCCCTGCCATTAATATAACCCTCTGCTTCGGGGGGAACCAGATAGCGTATGGACCGCCCCTGGGCGGCAAGTTTTCGGATCCTGGTACTCGAGATGTCCAAACGCGTATTTCGAAGATAGTAGACCGTGTACATCACTGGGTGAATGAAACTGCCATTTTCCGGGTCCCGTTTGAAGTCGGCCGAGATGCGCCGGGTGAGAAAATCCTCGACGTCGGCCTCGCCGAAACCCGGCCTTCTTAAGATCACAATCCTGGCAAGGTGGAAAAGTTCCGTAAACTTGTACCAGGTATCAATCTCCAGAAAAGCATCAAGGCCCATGAGAAAATACAGCTCTGAGCCCGGAAACTCTTCGTGCAATCCGCGGAGGGAATTTACCGTGTACGATTTGCCGGCAAACCTGCGCTCGATTTCCGATATTCCGAATCGCGGATTTTTGGAGATCGAGAGCTGGAGGATACTCAACCGGTGCTCGTAGGCCAACAATTCGCATCCGGGTTTATGAGGGGGATCGGCCGACGGAACGAAAAGCACTCTGTCAAGATCGAGCAGATAGGAGGCTTCTTCAGCGGCTCTCAAGTGCCCAAGGTGTACGGGATCGAACGTGCCTCCCATTATCCCGAACCTTCGCTGCATCCCTTTTTCGGCCCCTTTCATTACCCATGTCTATTTCTTACAACCGCTCAGTAATTCTATTTCTCATTCTCAGCTTCGAAGCTGGCCATTTCCGAAAGCAATGAACTTGGTCGTGGTAAGTTCCTCGATTCCCATCGGTCCGAATGCGTGCAGGCGCGATGTCGAGATGCCGATTTCCGCGCCGAGACCCAGTTGGAAACCGTCATTGAAGCGAGTGGACGCATTCACCAGTACCAGGGAAGACTGGACTTCATGGATGAACCGGTGCGCTCTTTCGAAATTTTCCGTGATGATCGCCTCGGTGTGCATCGAACCGTACCTGGTTATATGCCGGATGGCCTCATCCATGTCGGACACCACGCGAACAGCGAGTATCAGCTCCAGGTATTCTGCATACCAGTCCTCTTCGGTTGCCGTACCGCAGCCCTGGATTATGGCCCGAGTCTTTTCGCACCCGCGGATCTCGACCCCCAGCGCCCGCAGCTCCTTCGCCGCCGCCGGCAGAAAATCAGGCGCTATTTTCTCGTGCACCAGCAGCGTTTCCATCGCATTGCAGGTTGCCGGTCGCTGCGCCTTTGCATTAAGGCATACATCGATGCCCATCTTAATGTCGGCATCCGAGTCTATAAAAACGTGGCAAACTCCCTTGTAATGTTTCAGGACGGGCATCCGCGCATTTTGGGCTACAAACCTTATGAGGTCCTCCCCGCCTCGGGGAATCATTACGTCCACGTATTCTTCCAGCCCAAGAAGATCGAGCACCGCCTGGCGATCGGTTGTCTCGACGAACTGCACGGCATCCTCGGGAAGACCCGCCTCTTTGAGCGATTCACGAAGGATTGCGGCCAGACGGCTGTTCGAGTGAAACGCTTCCGACCCGCCGCGCAGGATTACGGCGTTTCCCGCCTTTATGCAAAGCGCTGCAGCATCCACTGTGACATTTGGCCTTGATTCGTAGACAATCCCGATAACGCCCAGAGGGATTCTCATTTTCCCCACGCGCAACCCATTGGGCCGGGTCCACATCCGCGTGACTTCGCCCACCGGATCGGGAAGCAGGGCAACTTCCCTCAGTCCGGCAACCATTTCCTCAAGTACCTTTTTGCTGATTTCCAGCCGGTCGAGCTTTGCCTTGCCAAGCCCTTTGGCTGCCGCATCGTCGAGGTCCCTGCGGTTTGCCTCGGCAATTGACCGTCTCTCAGTCTCAATTGATGCGGCCATCCTTTCCAGGGCCTCACGCTTGTGGTTCGTATCGGCCTTTGCCATAAAATGGGAGGCTTCACGGGCCTTCTTGCCCATTTCGACTATTTCTTCCCGCATAAGTTCCTCCATTTCATCAGTCTTCTGGGAATACCGCCTCGGCGATCAGCACGAAATTATCCCTGTGGATTACCTCGTCAGAGTGTTTGTACCCGATCAGGGCCTCTATTTCTTCGCTATGCCGGCCCTTTATCGCGTCTATTTCGGATGATTTGTAGTTAGTAAGGCCTATTCCGATTACATTTCCCTGCTTATCGATACAACGCACGGGCGACCCTATGCCGAAACTTCCCCGAACCGCGCGAATGCCGATCGGTAGAAGCGAGGTTCCCCGTTTCAGAAGGGCTGTAACGGCCCCTTCATCCAGGGTTATATCGCCGACCGGTTTGGGCAGGCTTGCCAACCACACTTTCTTACCCTGGTAGGCGCGCTCCCTGGGG
Source organism: Desulfarculales bacterium UBA702 (assembly GCA_002298165.1). Lineage (GTDB taxonomy): Bacteria > Desulfobacterota > Syntrophobacteria > Syntrophobacterales > Syntrophobacteraceae > SbD1. The sequence goes on along the minus strand of DBMI01000021.1, from coordinate 24,669 downwards.
AGAAAAAGGGTACCGAGCGATTCGCCGCCGAAAAGGCGCAAGATTACGTCCCGCTCACGCCCCGGAGCGATGATCATCGGAATGCCCGATGCCAGGCATTTTTTTGCCGCATTGACCTTGCTGAGCATCCCGCCCGTTCCGACCACACCCGAAGTAGGCGCCGCACAGGCGACCACCTTTGCGTCCACCTTGGGCACCAGCGAAATGAGGCGGGCAGATGGGTTGAGACGGGGATCGCAATCATAGAGGCCCTCGGTGTCCGTTAGATTAATCACCAGATCGGCGCCTACAAGCCCAGCGATTGCAGCCGAAAGCTGATCGTTGTCTCCGAATTTTATCTCATCGACCACCACGGTATCGTTTTCGTTTATGATCGGCAGAATTCCCCAGGAAAGCAGCGTTTCCAGCGCATTTCTGGCATTAAGGTATCGGTGGCGGTGAGCAAGGTCCTCGCTTGTCAGGAGTACCTGGGCTACAAGCAGGTCGTACTTATCGAATGCTGCTTCCCAGGCCTCCATCAAAACACCTTGTCCGACGGCGGCAGTGGCCTGCTTCTGGGGAATACTCCGCGGCCGCTCACCAAGGCCGATCTTCCGCACACCCGATGCAACGGCCCCCGAGGAAACGACCAGCACGTCCAATCCCGAATTGCGCTGGCGCAACTCGGCAATCTGATCGCTCAGTCGATGGACCATAACGCGGTTAAGACCCTTGGGCCCTGTTAGCACCGCACTGCCGACTTTAATCAGCACGCGCTTGCAACGGCCGAAAACGTCTATTTGATGCCGGGCATCTTGCAAACTGTCCATTGATTCCTTAAAAGTGAGTCAGAGTAGTTTATCGGCAAATCGCTTGCCAAATATTCTTAGCATCCCTCCGCCGGGAACATCAACTGTCCGGCTGTCTGCGCAAGAGAGCGGAACTGTTCTGCAAACACTCAACAGCGCTAAGCCGAGGGTATGACTCTCTATCATATTCTCAAAAACTGATTTTTACAATGCGCTGCCCGGCAAAATAAATTCAACGGACCGGGAATGGGCGCGGAAGTTCATAGCCGTTTTCGCCGTTAATTTTTAGCAGCTATCTCCTTTCGAGTTAGAGAACATGAATCTGTCAATCAACACAACTTTCGACAGGTTTTCGTTGGGTCTCAGGACACACTCCAGTAAAGCCACGATGACTTTTTTGCTCCTCCTTTTCACCATTTTCGTCGTGGCAGTGGCGGCCGTTTTCAACCTGGCCGTTTTTTTTCTGGATTATTATGACACCCCCGATGGCGCCTGGCGGGCTTATCTCCAGGTCGTTTGCAGTTTTGTGGCCGTTGCAGTTTCACTCTCCTTCCTCGTAAGCTACAGATCTTTTCTGAATGCAATCAGCGAGGAGAAGAAGGAGAGCACGGCCGGCATGGCAGATGGGCTGATAAATAATATTGTTGGACACAGGGAGGAAATCCGAAAGATTCGCGCTCGCCTGGAGGAGGTCGAACAAACGGAGAGGAAGCGGCTGGCTTCCGAGCTGCACGACGAAGTCGGGCAAAACCTGACCGCCCTCAGCCTTAATTTAAACGCGTTACTGCCTCGGCTTTCCGTTCAGGGTGAGATCGAGGTCCGTTTGAATGATTCGCTGAAACTTCTTGAAGATACGACCGCCCGCATCAGGGGGGTCATGGCTGACCTTCGCCCACCGGGTTTGGACGAATACGGGCTCAGCGGAGCTGTATCCTGGTTTTCCGAGCAATTTAGAAACCGTTCGGGCATCAGGCTTAATGCAGTGGTAGATCTAAAGGATCCGCGCCCCTCTCCCGCCGTTGAAAGGGCATTCTTCCGCATCGCCCAGGAGACTCTAAATAACATCGCCCGCCATTCCGGGGCGAGGAATGCTTCACTGATGCTGGGCGGGTACGGCGGCAATCTCCGAATGCTTATCTGCGACGATGGGTGCGGCTTTGACAGCGAAAAGGTCGGCGGAAGCAGCGCGGCCCGATGGGGATTGAAGATAATGCGGGAACGCGCGGAGATGATGGGCGCTTCCTTGAAAATCGAGTCAAATGAAGGCAGCGGGACGCGAGTCTCCGTGGAGATAGTTCATGAAGCAGAAAACGATTAAGGTCTTCCTGGTAGACGATCATGCCGTGGTCCGCGACGGACTGCGCTTGCTCATTCAATCGGAACAGGACATGGAAGTTCTGGGAGATGCCGCAAATGGGCGAGAAGCCGTACAGAGGGCTATTATGCTCAGGCCCGAAGTAGTCATAATGGATGTTGCGATGCCCGAGTTGAACGGAATTGATGCTATCCAGCAGATAAAGAAACGGCACTCTTCCATTCAGATTTTGGTGTTATCCATGCATTCGAGTCCGGAGCATGTTTTTCGAGCTTTCAGGGCCGGCGCCAGTGGATACCTGCTCAAGGAATCCGCGGGAAGAGAACTAAAGGATGCCGTTCGCGCGGTTAGCGGCGGCCGGCAATATATCAGCAACTCGATTGCAGACATAATGGCCGGGAGCCACATTCAGCGGCAAATCGGCCACACCACCCCACTTGACCGCCTGAGCATGCGCGAGCGGGAAGTTCTCCAATTGGTCGTGGAAGGGAGTTCAAGCTCTGAAATCGCAGAAGCCCTGGATATTTCAGTAAAAACCGTGGAAACCTACCGCAACCGACTCATGCAAAAGCTTGCAATTTCCGATGTCCCCGGCCTGGTAAAGTTTGCAATTGCGAGCGGGCTCGTGGTCCTGGACTAGAGCTTATCAAGGCACCTGGGCTTCTGGATAGCTCATCAATGCGCCTGGTTCTATTCCTTCAGTTTTTAAATTTCCTCAGGGTCCTTAAATCCCTTTCCCGAGACGTAAAATCCTGCTATTTCAGCTAAAATGTGAAACGGGGCAAATTCCTGCTTTCAATGCAGGCTAATATGAGAGTGCCGATGGGCATCAGGCAATGATCCGAATAGAAAATCTCACAAAGAAATACAATCGAACTGAAGCACTCAAGGGCGTAAGCCTTGACGTGCCGGCCGGAGAGCTTTTCGCATACCTGGGCCCCAATGGCTCGGGGAAGACCACTACGATCAAAATACTGACCGGACTTGCTGTTCCCACCTCCGGGGAGGCATGGCTCCACGGGTACCATGTAGGCAGGCAGAGTATCGAGGCCAAGCGGCAGTGCGGCGTGGTCCCGCAGAACATAAATCTCGACCAGGAACTTTCAGTTTACGAAAACCTGGATCTTCACGGAAAGCTATTCCAGATGTCAAAGCGGGAGCGCGCCGGCAAAATAGCCGAGCTTCTGGAATACACAGATGCGACCGACAGGCAGGACAGCCCGGTAAAACACCTCTCGGGCGGGCTGCGGCGAAGAATCATGATAGCGCGGGCTCTGATGCACTCGCCTAAAATTCTTTTCCTCGATGAGCCCACGGCAGGCCTGGACCCCGCGATCCGCCGACGTATATGGTCGCTTGTCAAAAAAATCCAACAGGGCGGAGCTACGATTTTTCTCACCACCCATTACATAGAAGAGGCGGAATTTCTGGCGGACCGCGTGGCTTTCCTGGACGAGGGAAAAATAGTGGCACTCGATACGCCTCAAACTCTAATGGAGAGGCTGGGCGCCTGGGCGCTCGACCGGATCGAAAACGGCGCTATGCAAACGCGCTATTTTCGGGACAGGGACGAAGCAAACAGGCATATCGGGGGACATGATGAAAGCTTCTCGGTTCGCCGCGTGAACCTCGAAGACGTCTTTATTTCCTTTACCGGCAAGAAAGTCCAGCCATGAGCGGCATGCTGGCGATCTACTATCGCGAAATCCTCATCCTCAGAAAAAAACTTTTCCGCCAGCTCGCCTCGATGTCGGTCAGTCCCCTGCTCTACCTGGTCGCTTTTGGACTTGGAATGGGCCGTGACGTACGTGTTGGGGGCCATGCCTATCTCGAATTCCTGATCCCGGGCCTGGTTGCCATGAGCAGCATGGTGCAGGCGTTTGCCATTGCAAGCGAAATAAATATCGCGCGTTTTTACTGGCACATCTTCGAGGAGTTTCAAGCCGCTCCGATAAGGAATATTGCATACGTTACGGGAGAGGTTCTGGCGGGTGTCACTCGGGCGTTAATTTCCACCGCCATTATCCTGATTATCGGGCTCTTTTCGGGAGTGACGCTGGCTTACAACTTTCACTTCTGGCTTGCCGTCCTGCTGAACAGCTTCCTGTTCGCATCCCTTGCCGTCGGGTTGGCAATGCTGGTTAAATCCCACTCGGACCAGGCCCTGCTCAGCAATTTTTTCATTACACCCATGGCTTTCCTCGGAGGGACATTTTTTCCGGTGGACAAAATGCCGGATTGGGCGAGAACCCTTCTGCACTTCCTCCCCCTTACTCATGCTTCCAGTGCAATAAGGGCAGCGGCATTCGATGAGCCTGTCGATCCTTTTTCTTACCTGCTGCTGGCAGGACTTGGGGTTGCCCTGTTCGTGCTGGCTTTCCAGTGTGTAAACCGGGCAAGGGAGTAGGAGGGAAACTAATGGTGGTTGCGAAACGCCGGTATCAGGCCTCCAACAACCTCTTCCAGAAGACCAGCACACCATCTTTTCCAAAGGCTGCCTGAACGAGTTCCCAGCCTTCCCTGCCGCCTTCATTAAGAATCTTTTCCATCTTCTTGATCTGATCCGATGTTATCACCTCCAGATCACATCTGCCTTCCTGAGAACAAAAATAGACTATCTCACGGAAAGTTTCGGCAGGGTGCCTGGTGACCCTGTATTCAAAAAGCTCCATTTTGCTCTCCTGAAAATTTAGGCAAGCTCGCGAGTCCGCTCCGCGAATCCCTGAAGCAACCCGTTTACGAAAGTCCGCACGGGACAGTTATGGCCCCGGCTCAGGTGAATCCCGCGCCGGCCGCGCACGAGTAACAATGGTCGCTTACTGCTATCCTGGAGCCGGATCGAGGGGGCGAATCCATTTCATCTATTTTAACTGGCAGTCCGCCAATTGGAACCCCGGCCGCCAGATTGAAATCACAGTCAAATAAAAACCCGTCCCATGATACGGCTACAATACTGCGGCACATTACTCCCAGCAGCGCCACTGGATTGAAAGCGGCCGCAAGAAGGGCCATATACCGGTCAAACTCGCCAGTTAGTTCCAGGTTTTTTCTAAACCTCCCCAGCGGCGCATTGGCAAAGCTGAACAGGCGGTTGAAACTGATTCCCCACCCCCTGAGCAACTCAGAGCGAATCTTTGCCTCGAGTGTGCGCTGGTCCACGGGAAGCTCCGGACCAACGGGATTGTGCACCAAGTCGAGTGTGAGACTGGACCCGTGTTTTCCGTAGCCCAGTTCGTTCAGCTTCCGCAAAGAGGCTATGCTTGCATCCAGCACCCCATTTCCCCGCTGCCGTTCTATCTCGGCCTGCTCAGTCGAGGGAAAAGAGGCCGTTATGGATATCCCGAGATTTCGTAATAGCTCTGCAATGCGGAAACCGGCAGGTGAATTCAAAGCCGTAAGATTGGAACGAAATGTGATAAGTGTAGCTGTCCCGGCAAGTTCATTTAGCAGGTGCTCTATATTCGGATTGAGTTCCGGAGCGCCGCCGGTGATATCAACCGCCTTAAACCCGGCCCTTCTCACATAGGCGACTACCTCATCCATTACCCTTATGCCCATTATCTCCCGGCGCTCAGGTCCGGCTTCGAGATGACAGTGGCCGCATGCCTGGTTGCATAAACAGCCGGTATTTACCTGGAGTATTCGGGTATGATCGCGGGCAAGCTCCAGTCCTCGTCGGGAAAGCATGGCCGAAAACGACTCGACTGGTCTCCTGAAGCAATCCAGTTCCATTTCTGGTTCCATACCAAATAATAACATCGGGTTAGAGCTTACTGATATACGATGCGATCAGCCATATAGCTGGAACAACCTACCGGCGAAAGAATAGCTCTTTTTTTATTTCAAACATATAAATTTTTACAATACTTGCAATCGATTCAGCCTATTGATGCCAGTCTTCGGCGGAAGAAACGGACTGTCAGCGGGTGCAGGTTAATAACAATTCGCGTTCAAGTTGATGTAGCTTAGGGCCTTGTGCCCGTCCAATTTCTCCAACGCCCACAAGGGGCTATGCTACATTTCTATAGCGATTCCTGGCACGATCTTGGACGCGAATTAGTATAAGTGGTTTATGGCATCTGCCGCAAATCTCGTTAAACATTGGTCCGGATCGGTTAAGGAATATGAGTTCTATCCCCGTTTAGATATGGAAAAAAGCGAAACCCAACCTTCTGTCACCTGGTAATTGGGTTTCGCTCGGCTCAATGCTATCGGTGCAGTTTACATTTACACTCGACTCGACCTACAAAAACTACCGGATGTACAAAACATCCATTCTAAGAACTAAAGCAGCGGTTCACGGCAGAAGCCAGTACGGGTATGCACGCCGCGACCACTCGCTGTAGTGGTAGCGCACCTGCAGGGTATTATATGCTTCCTTTAGATGTCCGGGTTGGTGGGTGCTCTTATATGATGCCACTCCCTTCAAGAAGACGGCTTCCGGCGCCGAACTGCTGTACGAATATTCGGAGATTACCTGTTCCAGGTTTTCCAGGGCCTCCTTGAACCTGTCCTTGTTAAAACAGCCCTTTCCGATCCCCAACATCAGAGACGGGATCAGTTCGACAGGCGGAAGATAGCCGAGCACCCGGTGGTGCTCTTTTCCTTCGGCGTCAATAAGAAGCAGGCTGGGCGTCCACTTGACGCCGTAGTCTGTTGAGTAGGGCTGGGCGTCGTAGGACAACTGGAGCGGTATCACTTTGTTTTGCAAAAAATCAATGACCTTTGGGTTGGGATACGTAGCCGCATCCATCGTTTTGCAGCCAATTCATTCGGGATTGAAGAAGTCGAGGAAAATGAATTTTCCTTCCGATTTTGCCCGCGATATCGCCTGGCTGAAGTCTTTAACCCATTCGATCTTATCAGGCATTGCTCTCCTCCTTTTCGGGTAATTGGGGCAACTGTCTTGTGATGGGCAATCAGCTGGAAGGTAGCCGATTGAGGCAAAATAAGGCTCATGCGGGGCAATTCAAGTCGCGAGGCCGAGAGTTGTGCTCCCAGGGTTGCAAATCAGGGGAACCGGCACTAGTGTTTTTATTGTTCTTGCCCCAAAAATCACAAAAAACTTTGCCAATCACCTTTGACTTGTGTTTCTGATTGGGATATCAGAGCATCGAAGAGTTTTGCACAATTCTGGGTGGAGTTCGCCTCCGAGTTTCCCTTCGAGATCTGATTTCAGGAACTGTTGAAGCCGCTGTAGCTCTTTTTAGAAGTCCTGGGGCGGACGCATAGTATCGAGAGGGCATCCACTGCAAGCGCGAAAGATGATTTCGCCGCAGGGGGTTTGCTGAGCGCGTCCCGCTATGCCAGGATTATGCAACATCTTACCCAGGGAATAAATCCATATCTTTTCGGTCATTTTCCGTGTTCGACAAAAACAAAAATCTAAAAAGAGGATGATCTCATGTATTCATACCTTACTCCCAGCGAATTTTTTCTGGTGAGAATTCTATTCCTGGCGGCGTTTGTCTACGTGCTCTACCTTTTTGCCACGCGTGTTCGATTCCTTGTCGAGGCTATGCAACTCGGCGTACCCGATCCAAAGCCCCGGACCGACGATCCCCCCAGCAGGGTCCAAGCACTGCTTACTTACGTCTTCGGGCAAAGGCGGGTTTTAATGTTCCCTGGAGGATTCGGACACTTCGTGATTTTCTGGGGCTTTCTGACGATCTCGCTGGCCACGCTGGAGTTCATTCTCAACGGGTTGATCCCGCAAATCTCATTCTGGAAAATACCCGGGTTCGCCCTCATCGGGCTTTTCGTTGACATTATCAGCCTGGCGGTAATGGTCGCAATCGTGATCTCCCTCTACCGCCGATTTGTCATGAAACCGATCAGGCTGCAAGGTCCGCTATCCGGGCACGTTGACGCAATAATCGTTCTCGGCCTTATCTCCACTCTCATCATCAGCTACTTTTTCATGACCGCAATGAGAGTGTCAGCCGGTGAAATGAGCGCTTTCTGGGCGCCTGTTTCGAGCACTTTCAGGGGTTTGCTGCCGGCCGCAAAGGAAGGTGAAGTAACGGGAATGGCCAAAGCCGTTTTCGGCTTTCTATGGCTGGTTCACTTATCCGCGCTTCTTTTCTTCCTCTACTATATTCCCCGCTCCAAGCACCTTCACCTCCTTGGGGCGATCCCCAACATCTATCTTCGCGACTTCGGCCCCACAGGCATAGTCAACAAAATGGACCTCGAAGACGAAGAAGCCGAATCCTTCGGCGTAAACGCGGTCGAACAGTTTACCTGGAAACAGTTGCTCGACACTTATGCCTGTACCGAATGCGGCCGCTGCCAGGAACAATGCCCTGCCTTCAACACCGGCAAGGAACTTAGTCCCAAAGGCTTGATCCACGACCTCAAGGAACACCTGTTCGAGCGCGCACCGGTTCTCATTGCCGAAGGCAAGTTGACGTCAGAAAAGCTCGAGGAGATGAAACAGAAGTATGAAATCCTCAATAAAGAGTTGATCGGCGGTGTTTTCAGCGAGAACCTGCTCTGGGCCTGCACAACATGTCAGGCCTGCCAGACTGTGTGCCCGGTTTGGATCGAGCACGTGCAGTTGATTATCGACATGAGGCGCTATCTGGTTCTCACCGAAGCCAAGATGAGTTCCGAGGTCCAACTCTTCATGCGCAACATGGAAAAAAACTCGAATCCGTGGGGCATGGGCCAGCACCTGCGGGGTGAATGGGCTGACGGTATCGAAATTCCGACTATGGCCGAAAAGGAAGGGGCCGAGTATCTGCTCTACGTCGGCTGCTCCGCTTCCCTGGACCAGGAAAACAAGAGCATTGCCATTGCCACGGCCAAGATCCTCAAAGCCGCGGGAGTTGACTTTGCCATCCTCGGCCAGGAAGAAATGTGCTGCGGCGAAACGGCCCGGAGGCTCGGAAACGAGTATCTCTCAGCCGCCATGATGGAGGGCAACGTCGAGCTTTTCAATGCTTACGGCGTAAAGAAGATCATCACCGTATGTCCGCATTGCTTCAATACAACCAAAAATGAGTACCGTCAGTTCGGCGGCGAATACCGGGTTTACCACCACACGGAGTTCATCAAGCAGCTAATAGATGACGGCAAAATCAAGTTGAACAAGAAGGTAAATCTTGGCAATCTCGTGTGGCATGACTCCTGTTACCTCGGCAGGTACAACTACATCTACGAGCAGCCGCGCGAACTGATTGAGAAAGCAACCGGTCGGGCACCTATCGAGATGAGCAAGCACCATCAGCTCAGCTTCTGCTGCGGCGCTGGCGGAGGCGGAATGTGGATGGAGGAGACCGAGGGCGAGCGCATCAATGTTGCCCGATCGAGAATGGCCATCGAAGCCGGCGCGGACACCGTCTGCACCGCCTGCCCGTTCTGCCGCACGATGCTGATGGACGGTACCAAGAACCTCAATAAAGAGAACATCAAGATCGTCGATATAAGCCAGATTGTACTCAGCGCCATCGAGGGTTAATGATTTCCACGAAGATAAAAGCGGTGAATAAACAGGATGGGCACGAATACCGTGCCCATCCTGCATTTCTGGGTTTTTTCAAGAGTTCCGGGTATTTCTTATCCAGCTTTTCCTTCTTTCATTGTTCGTTGGCGGCTCGATTATGAATTTTGAGTAGAGATTGCCGCGCCTGATCCGAAGAATATAAAAATGCGAAAACCCGGCACTCCAGCGACGAAGTGTCGGGTTTCCTCGTTTCAGAGGCTATTTAATAATGGACTTGCATTCCCTTTTTACGGCCTGGGAGTTGGTCCGTGCCCTGGGGAGCGTGGTCCCGGGTGCCCATTGTGATGGCCGCCATGGTGTCGGCCGCCATAATGACCGCCCCTGTAATAGTTGCGACCGTAAAAGCCCGCCCCGTAGTAGTAGCCACCGTAATATACAGGCGCCGGCCCATAATAGGCGGGACCGTAATATCCCGGTCCATCGTAAGCAGGTCCGTAGTAGGGCGGCGGAGCATAGTAATAGCCGGGAACGACCAGCGCGCTTGCGGCTGATGCCGCAGCCCCCACCAATCCCGCGGCAGCTATAAATGGAATGGCCAAAGGATTGACGTAGCAGCATTCCTGGGCTTGTGCACCGGCAGCGGGCAAAGCCAATAGGACGAATAGGATCAAAACTGCCAGAATCTTCGCTTTCATATCGGCTCCTCATGGTTCAGTTGATTGGCCGCCCCAGTTTGTTCATTCCATATACCTCGATAGACTTTTATTACTTCGAAATCGTCTACCCCGTTTTGTCTGTTTTTGGTTTTCAAAGCTCGAGTGAGATCGAATGCACTATAGTTTCGTTTATAAATACGATATACGTGAAAAACAGCTCTGAAAAATATGCGTACCGTACCTACTCCGCCCATGAGGGAACAGTTTTTTACTCTCTGGAGAACAACTTGGGGATGGACATCCATTAACCTTAATCCAGATATTCCGTCGGTGAAAAATGGAACAGGTAAAAGTCTTCCTTAATGACGACAGAGCTGGAAATGTAATTTGCCAGAAGTGCGGAAACCTAAAACCAATCAGGTTCCAAAACGCTGAAATCCCACGCACAGCTTCGGCCAAATGCAAGTGCGGCAACGTTTTCACCATAACTTTTGAAAAAAGACAATTTTATCGAAAGCAGATCAGCGTGACCGCCAAGTGCCTGTTCCCAGGTAATTCCGCCGAAACTTTGGTCAAATTGATTGATGTTTCCCAGGGAGGTCTGTGTTTTGTCAAGCCGGTTGGCAAATCTCCGGAACCAAATGATATTTTCAAGTTTTCCTTTGAAGTGGGGAACGGAGTCATTCACGGTGTCGCTCAAATATGCAACGTGAGAAATGACCGCATCGGGGCCCATTTTACGAGCATGGACGAACATAGCAAGAAAGTTCTGGGGTTTTTTTTAATGCCTTGAGGAGTTCCCGCCGAGCAATTTCCAGTCTCAAATCCGCTTTTCTGCCCTGTCACGAGTGCATTCGAAGCGAAATTCCATCTGCCGCTCAATGAACCTCTGCAAACCTGCTAAACCGTCTTTCAGCCTGAATGGGGTTGTTGCTTTTAGCCTTTTGGTTTCTTCTTGGCATTGTTTGCATGCGGATTATTTTTGGCAGCGGCTTTTTTGACTGTCGAGGTTTTGTTGGCGGGCTGTTTTCCGGCGGATTTGGTTGTCTTTGCCGGTTTTTTTAGTTTTGCCTGTTGAACCGCATCTCCGGAGCTGACCTTGGTAGCTTTAGCGGTTTTGTGTGATTTGGTCAGATCCTTTCCCGTTTTTGCGGGAGTAGCGGAGTTTGCTGCGATCTTTTTTCCTTTTACCGTTTTAGGAACGGAGGATGCCTGTTTTTTCGCTTTCAGGGCCGCAAGCCGGGTAAGTTTTACCGTGCTCTTGTTTCGATGTAAACTGGCGGCGGCAGTTCCAGCGGCTTTAACGGGGGAGGCCTCTACTTCAGGCGATGAATCAGCCGACATGGCGAATTTCACATCCGCGTGAGGTGCACCGCATTCGCGGAAGCCGGCTTCAATAAGCTTCTCAGTCTCTGCAAGTCTTATCCAGGGCGTGCGGGCGCCCATTACGACGGCAAGGATGCGAGTGCCCCCGCGTTTTGCAGTGGCAGAGATATTATAGCCGGAAGAGCAGACAAAACCGGTTTTCAGGCCGTCCACACCTGGGCATCTTCCAAGGAGTCGGTTGGCATTGTGGTGTGAACTCCTGCCATAGCTATATGCCTGAAGCGAATGAATGCTTAGGGATTCCGGGAATCGGTGAAGATATATAGTTGAGAGTTTTGCTATATCTCGCGCCGTGGTAACCTGGCCTGCAGCGGGCAGACCGTTTGGTGTGAAAAACCGCGTTTTGACCATTCCCAATTCGCGGGCCTTTGCGTTCATTTTTGCGACGAATCGATCAACACTGCCACTGATGTGCTCGGCCGCCGCCACGCAGGCGTCGTTACCGGAGACGACCGCCATGCCTTTTATCAGCTCCTCCAGGGGTACCCTGGTGCCCGCCTTTAGCCCCATCCTGGATCCGCCGGTCGATGCGGCGCGCCGGCTGACTTCAACCTTATCGGACAGGTGAACCTGCCCTTCCTTTATTGCCTCAAATACCAGGTAGAGCGACAAAATCTTGGTAATGGACGCAGGTGCAATAGGCAGGTCGGCATTCTGCTCGAAAAGAACGTTACCGCTCTCCATATCTATGACAATCGCTGATTGCGCGTTCACTCTACTGGCTGTTTTTGCATGCGAAAGTTGAGGAACCAGGACAATGGAGGACAGGAAGAAGAACAACAACAAGAGTTGCTGCTTGCGCTGCATGAATCACTCCTCTTTGAGCACCCGGTCAACGGACTGCATTATCGTCAAAGCGGCTAACCAGCGCCGATCAGCTCAGTTTCTCAAGGAAATCCGAGGCATGTGTATCTATGGAGATTGAAGCGCCTTTTGTCAACAAAATTATTCGGTTTTTCTTATCGGATTATCCGCGGGACTACGCACTTAAACTCCGTGCCGGAACAAATCTTTGCAAAAAGGTGCGGTCTTTTGTATAACCTTCGACGTCAATTGGGAAAATTCTTACACCAGAGGGGACCTCGACTATGTTCGGCCGCATGATGGACTTCCTTTCCAGAGACATGGCAATGGATCTCGGGACAGCCAATACGCTAATTTATGTAAAGGGCAAGGGGATAGTCCTGGATGAGCCTTCAATGGTGGTCATAGAGAAGGGCTCGGGCAGAGTTGTGGCGATCGGGCGTGAAGCAAAGAGCCTGGCCGGACGGCACAGCAGGGGCATGGAAATACTGCGGCCTTTGCGAGACGGCGTTATTCACGATTTCGAAACAGCTTCCTTTATGGTGCGTTCATTCCTTGGCAAAGTATTCAGGCGCCTCCCCCTGTCGAGGCCCAAACTGGTGGTGGCTGTGCCCGCCGGGATAACCTCGGTTGAGAAGCGGGCCGTTATCGAAGCCGCTGAAATGGCGGGTGCCGGGAAGGTGTTCTTGATAGAAGAGCCAATGGCCGCGGCAATTGGTTCGGGGCTTCCGGTCGATCAAGCCGAAGGCCAGATGGTGGTGGATATCGGAGGTGGGACGACCGAGGTTGCGATCATTTCAAAGTTTGCCGTATCATGCAGCGAATCGCTCCGGGTTGCCGGGGATGAGGCAAATGAAGCGATCTGCCAGCATATTCGCCAGGCGCACGGAATGGCGGTAAGCGAGATGATGGCCGAAGTCATCAAAATGAAGATCGGATCGGCCGTACCGCTAAAAAAAACGCTTGAAATAAAGCTAAGGGGCAAGGATCTGTCATCGGGCATGCCCAAGATTGTCAGCATAACGGATGCGGATATCAGAGCAGCAATCAGGGAACCAACCCGCGCAATCGTTGAGGCTGTAAGACGCGTTCTCGAAAAGGCTTCCCCAGACCTTGCGGCCGACGTTGCCGAAAACGGCATCTGGCTCGCCGGAGGCGGCGCGCTGCTTAAAGGCCTGAGGCTTATGATCCATCAGGCAACCGGACTCCAGGTCAACAGATCCGAAGACCCCCTTCGCGCAGTCATTCGCGGAGCCGGTTCCGTCACCGAGCACTTCGATTATTATCGTGATGTGTTTATGAACTGACCCTGCCCGGGCAAGATCGACAGAGTGACTGGATTGCGATCTGCAAGATCGGTATAAAAAAGCAAGCCCAATAAACCGGTACCGGAGCGTTGGGTTTGCTTTTTTCAAAGCATTCGCGGCACATTTCCGTTATTACCGCTAAATCCAAGCTACCTGGAATCCCACCGACCCGCGAGAAGGTATTGCTCCTGAAGCTGTTGCTCTATGGGCCCTCAGGAGGTCCATTCGGCCTGCTTTCAGTTTTCATTACGCGGTTTATTTCCGAGGCCATTTCGCGAAGAGAGAGCGGTTTCATCAGAAAGCCTTGTATTCCGTGTTCCTTTGCCCTTTTTGCATCGATTGTTTCGCTGAACCCGGTGCAAAGGATAATAGGTATGTCACTACGAATTTTGAGTGCTTCCCTGGCCAATTCATCCCCCCTCATGTGGGGCATGGTCTGGTCGGTGATTATAAGGTCAAACCCGCTCGGATCATCGCGAAAACAATCGAGCGCTTCAAGGCTGCTGTACTTTACTGTTGCACGGTAGCCAAGATGTTCAACCATTTCCCCCTGCATTTCCACAACGGTCACTTCGTCATCCACCAACAAGATATGTCCCTTGCCGGCCGGCAGGTTATGATCGGTGTATTCAGTTGTCACGACCGGCACTTCGGCAATCGGCAGGAGAATTTCGAATGTGGCACCCTGACCGGGCGTGCTGATAACAGATATGTCGCCGCCAAGGCTTTTCACGATGCCGTAGACTACCGACAGGCCTAGTCCGGTGCCCTCGCCCGCGGGTTTTGTAGTGAAGTAGGGCTCGAAAATGCGGTTCTGAATTTCTTCCTCGATTCCCTGTCCGTCATCCGATATGACAAGCTTGAGATAGACCCCGGGCCCCAGTTCGGTCGAGGCTCCGAGACCGGCGCCGATATCATGCCTGGTCAGCGCCACATCCAGCTTCCCGCCAGTTTCTCTCATCGCATGGGCCGCATTGGTGCACAGGTTTATCATTATCTGGTGGATTCGCGTCGGGCTGGCCAGCACCTTGAAAGAGGCCGCATCAGAGTCGATCCGGCGACGGATCTCGATTGTTGACGGGATCGAGGACCTGAGGAAGTTCAAGGCTTCTTTTACTATCAGGCTGACCTGTACGGGTTTGAGTTCCTGCTCGCCCTTACGGCTGAATGCGAGTATCTGGGAAACCAGTTCTTTCGCCCGCATGCTCGACTTGAGCACCAGTTCGATCTTCCTGTGCAGGCTGTCCCCTTTATTGAGTTCCTGGAGGCACATCTCGCAGTAGCCCATAATTGGAGTTAGAATGTTGTTGAAGTCGTGGGCAATCCCACCCGCGAGCACGCCTATCGCTTCCATTTTCTGTGCCTGCCCAAGCTGCTCTTCGAGCCTTTTTCGGGCCTCCTCGGTGTTCCTTTGCTCGGTAACATCCCGGAAAGTGAGAACCGCGCCTGTTATTTCACTCCCTTCAACTATAGGCGTGCTGGTAAAAATGGCAGGAAAGGTGCTGCCGTCTTTTCTGGTCATTACTCCATCGCTGATCCGGCACTTTGACCCTCGGGAAAGCGTCATTGAGATCGTACATTCCATCGGCTGGTGGGAAAGGTAATCGGAACCGCCGTAACGGATGAGCCGGTTAACATCCTTATCTATTATCTCATGGGCTTCGAAACCGAGCATCTCGGTGGAAGCGGGATTCATGAAAATACAATGCCCGTCGCTGTCCATTCCGATAATACCATCACCGGCGGCATTCAGGATCAGGCGGTTTTGCCTGTTCATCCGCTCTATTTCGGCCTCGGCTGCCTTGCGCTCGGTGATGTCCGTAACGATACCCATAACGCCGATGACTTCCCCTCGCGTGTTGAAATGAGGCCCATAGTCGGCGATCATCCACACCTCCCGGCTGGTGCTCGGAAGGTTGTAATGAATGTCTCCGGACCGGCAGTGCTCACCGGCAAGCGCTCTTTTAAGCAGCGTTTCCTGCTCCTTTATTGGAGGAAACACTTCGAGGGCGTTCCTGCCCAAAACGGAACCGGCCGGCAGACCGGTCATCTCCTCCATGAAACTGTTCCAGAGGACGTAATTCAGGTTTACGTCAAAGACGAGAATTCCGTTCCTGGCGCTGGATATTATTTCCTGGTTGAACCGGTTCAGATTTCGAAGTTTTTCCTCGGCCTGTTTCTGCCTGGTTATCTCCCGCTGGACGCCCCAGGCCCGAACGAGCCGGTTATCTTCAATCACCCCGATAAGACTACTCGAAAGATTGATCTCTTCGCCGCTCATGTTCCGGCGGTGGGATTCAGCTTCGACGAGCCTATATCCGGACCTGATAAAGCTCATAAGGTAGTCGATACTTTGAGGGGCCGATCGGGGCAGGAATTCGGAGATTCTGGACCCAACGATATCCGCTACTCTATCGAAGCCGTAAATGCGGGCCATCTCGTCGCTGCACTCAGCGAGGTAACCGGATGCATATATCCGCTCGATAATTTCCTCATCGGGCATAGAAATAGAAACCGGCTTTTCGAGTTCGATTCGAAAGATGCCCTCCGAGCTGTTTGCCACAAAGGCCCTGTACCTTGACTCACTCTGTCTTAGACCCGTTTCGGCCTTCTTGCGCCGCGTCACATCCCGGGCAGTGAGCAGCATGACGCTCTTGCCCCCGATAACGGCGGCGCGCAGATTTACATCAATCCACAACAGCTGCCCTATCCTGTTCCTGATTTCCCACTCAAAGACCTGTGGCCCCTCTTTCCCTGCTTTTTGAAGCCATTTGAGGGCCGCTTTTTCCGTGTAAGGTTCGGCACCGGAACTCAACTGTGCTGCCCTCAGGCCCCTGAGCTGGTGCCTTCCATAGCCCGAGATTTCGCAGCCACGCTTATTCACATCCAAAATCAGGCCGGTCGAGGGGTGGAGAACCAAAATGGCATCATTTACCGAATCGAAAATGGTGCGAAACCGGTGCTCGCTTTCCAGCAGAGCCTCGCGGGAGCGCCTTTGATCATCTTCTTTTGATTCCAGCGACTCCGCCATCCGGTCAATTGCCGAGGCCAGCTCGCCGAACTCTCCGTCTTCATGGGGCAGCCCCGTTCTGACATTGTAGTTTCCGGCCCGGAGCTGTTTGGTTGCATTCGTTAATGATCTGACATTTGGCAAAATGAATAGATGACTTCCAATAGCCATTCCGAAAAATGTGAGTAGAAGAACGAGAAAATGACCACCGACCCAAAAAAGCAGATCGTTATGCACATTAAGAGGCATTCCAACGCTGAGATAGATGCTCCCGGTGCCCTGGTCCCGATGGAGGTCGGTAAATGCATAGATCCGCTCGATTCCATCGATACCCACACTCGTGATCAAGCCGTTTTTCTTCTCGGCCATAGCGCGCATTATCGGTATATCGGGAGCGCTCACCTCGACGTACTTCAAACCTTCCGGATATCGGGCCAGAATGGTGCCCCCATTATCCCGCACCGTGAGCACCCAACCCTCGGGCAAACCAAGGGAGACCGCAAGTTCCTCGAACCAGTTCAGGTCGAGTTCGGCGAATAGTATTGCCTTGAGTTCTCCATCACTGCCATTCACCGGATAGGCTATTTCAAAGCTGGGCTTACGACCCATTTCACCGAGTCGGTATTCTCCGACTGTAAATTCGCGGGTGTTGAGCAAACGTTTATACCACAACCGGCCCGCAATGCTGTCCGAGCCTGTTCCGGGCAGCGTCCCCGAGACCCTGTTGCCCTCCGCGGTCGCAATTGAAACGTTGGTAATGTAGGGAAACCGGCATTTGAATTCGTGGAAAAGAACTTTGCAGGAGGGTACATCCATCTCGGCGACAACCGGGAAATTGGACAGGAAAGCAAGAAACTGTCTGGTGCTGTCGATCATCTGGAAATATTGAAACTCGGTCACGCGCACAAGCCGCATGGCTTCCTGCTGGTAGGTTTGCTTCGTGGATTTGTACTGGCTGAAGATGTTCAGGCCGCCAAAGATCATTGCCGGCAGGATCGCAACGCACAAAGATGCGATTAGACGCGAGCGGAGATTCCTGGGGAGGAGGAACCGCATGAATATTTCTCCGTTACTTCCGCTATTTAAGTTCTTATAAAAATTCGAAGCATCCCGATCCCAGGATCGGGAAGGAGGGACTTAAAGCCCCGTTGAGTATCAATTATCGCCAATCCAGCCCGGATCGCACATAGCGTTCAATGCACTCGCCCCTGTGCGGATGTCCTCAGTGGTAATCGAAAAAAAAACTGAAATAGATTAAACAATTTCAAGTGTGGCGGGAGAAAATAACAAACAGATCCAATGCCCATTTAACTACAAAGTGGCGCGCCATAATTTTGTGATAATCTTTTCTACCGCCGTGCCAACTCTTCCACAACCAGGAAAGCTATTACTGGAAGATCTTAAATCCTATCGCTTTTCGATTCTTAAAACAAGTAATTTGGTCTAAGCTCCCGCTTAGTCCCATTGCTCGTGAAGGCGGAATTTTCAGCGGTTCACAGGGCGAACAAATTTCAAGGAAGAAACCGGCTGTGCCGATTAATGATATGGAAGTAAATGTCCTTACAATCCTCACCATCGATTGCTCTGAGGGGTCATGAAGAATCACGTTATACTTTCGGGCTCGTTTATGGTCGGCACAAAAAAACCGGAGATATTCCAGGCTTTTTTGGGAAGCTGTGTCGGGATAAGCCTTTGCGACCGCGAATCGGGAATCGGCGGTCTTATACACTTGCTTTTGCCCGAACCGCCCAGCGCCGATGCTTCATGGAAACCCGAGGTGAGCGCGACTACCGGCCTGCCGGCTTTTATCAAAGCCCTGACCTCTCTAGGCGCAAAAAAGAAGAAACTGGAGGCATGCATTGCGGGAGGAGCGTTGATAGATCCTCTTTCAAAAACGGACCTGATCCTCGATATAGGGGGGCGAACTTCTGAGATAGCCCAGAAAATTCTCGATGCCGAGGGCATCCGGATTATCCAAAGAGAGATAGGAGGCTATTTTTCCTGCCGCCTTAGTCTGAATATGGATACCCTGGAGGCCTCCATCGATCCTATTTCCATCCCTGCACCATCGACAGGCGGGAAGGTCTTCACTAAGCCCGGTCCCGAACAGCTGGATAGCGCAATCACCAATCTTCTGCCCATCCCGCAGGTTGCGCTGAAGATAATTCGCATGATCGACAATGATTCTTTCAGCTTCAGGGACATCGCAAAGGAGATCATTCAGGACCAGGTATTGAGTGCAAGGATTCTTAAGCTCTGCAACTCGGTCTGGGTGCACTCGACAATGAGGGTAAGCTCAGTTGAAAAAGCTCTGCTGCGGATCGGGGAAAAAAGCCTCTTCCCAATTGCGCTGGCGGTCTCGATGGAGAATTTCATAGCATGTACGAACTATGGTTACTCTCTTTGCAAGGGAGGACTGTTTAATCATTCCGTTTATACGGCCAACGTCAGCAGGAAAATGGCTGAAATAACCGGAAAGTTCACCGCCGACCTGGCCTATACAGCCGGGTTGCTGCACGACATCGGAAAGGTTGTACTGGACCAGTACATGAATCATGCGTATCCCCTTTTCTACCGGAGCCTTTGTCAGAGCGAGGGGGACCTTAATGCGGCCGAAAAACGGATATTCGGAATATCGCACACTGATGCCGGCCATCGTCTTGCGCAGCTATGGGACCTGCCGGATTCAATTTCACAAGCCATCCTTAACCACCACTGCCCTGAGGCAGCCGAGAGCTACCGAGACCTCGTCCACCTGGTCCATATCGCGGATTTCACCGGCTACCGTTTCATGGTTGGCCATGACCTCGAAAAAATGAACGGTTCCTGCCTGGAAGAAAGCCTGAAAGCAATCGACTTCGATTCACACCAATTTTCGACTTTATTAGCTACACCGCAATTTACCGAGTTTGGCGCAACAGCCTGAGATTGTTTGCTCCGATTGGTAAAGAAGACCCCCCGAATCCAAGCCCATTTCCGTATTGCCGCTGAAAGATTTTGATAAACCGGCGGCACCCTTCCTGTTTTTATCCAAGTCCTTAGCCAGTAATAAATTGCGGTACTTCTGGCACCCTGGTTCTCCTGGAGATTATCAAAAATTGCTCATGGGGGGCGGTTGGTGAGAAATGATTATAGTATCTGGATGAGCCTATAAATGGAGGAACGTCGATGACAATCAGGGGGTTTGATGCGATCAGCGCGGCAAAGCGGCTGGACTTGCCGCTTGGCAAGTACAGCGCGGAAGACAGCCGAGGCTTCAGGCTCGATCTTTCGGTTGAAGAAGCGGACGAATTGGCTACAATCGATGAGAACCTCATTTTCCTTGAACTTGACATTAGCAGGCTGAAAATGGAAGAGCTTGTGGCCCTGTCGGTGGCACTCGGCGGCGAAACAGGGCAGTCATTTGCGGAGCTGAGAGATAAATTCGAATCCGAAGGCGATGATGACAGGGCATCAGTTTTCGACGCTATGAGTACGCGGTGGTCGGAACTTAAAGCCAGGTCGCATTGAAAAATAGTTTCAAAACTCGCCGCGTCGTTGTAAGTTCCTGGATCACTGGCAATATTAAATCTCGGTTCTTTGGAAGATTACCTCGGTACCGTCCCGCAAAATGGTATGGGACATCTATTTCTATCTCGTCTTGCCATGTCATGTCACTTGGGCCTGAATCTTTCGGTATTCCTTTTCGAAAGGCGATCATGAAGAAAACACGAGTGCTTATCGTGGACGATCACCAGGTGGTAATAAGCGGCATCCGCGGAGTTCTAGGGGAGTTTCCCGAATTCGAAGTCGTTGGCGAAGCCTCCAATGGGCGAGACGCCGTCAGGCTGGCAAAAGAGCTCGATGCAGAGATCGTCATCATGGATGTTTCCATGCCAGACCTGAACGGAATAGATGCCACTTTTCAACTCAAAAAGAAAAATCCCCGAGCGCGTGTAATCATCTTTACGATGTACTCCGACAAGGAATACCTGATGGACCTGATAAGGGCGGGTATCTCTGCCTATGTCCTTAAGGAAGAGCCCATCTCGGACCTCATTTTCGCCCTGAAAGCGGTAAAATCGGGCGGGACATACTTCAGTACGATTTCCCCGCAAGTGCTTATGGAGCAGATCGGCAGGCTCGAACGAGGCGCTTCCGCAAACATAGGTTTCAGAAATTTGAGTCCCCGCCAGCGAGAGGTCCTTCAACTCCTGGCCGAGGGCAACAACGTCAAGGACATTGCAGCCAAACTAAACCTCAGCCCCAAAACAGTCGAGTCCCACAAATACAGCATCATGGCCAAACTTAATGCCCACAATCTCGCGGATCTGACCAAAATAGCGATAAAGTACAAGCTTATTACGCCGTAGATTTTTCGCGAATCTCATGGAACGCCCGCAATGAATCCTAAATCCCAGGCTCGTCTTTTCGGGCAATAACACTTCGGCCGATGAAAAATATGCACAGCCAGAGGAGCAGGGTTGCGGCACCAGTGATGGCGGCAAGCGCCGGGGCCAGGTAGGTGTGAAGTTCGGAGAGAAATACAGCCATAAGGCCGATAGCCGAGTGCATCTCCTCTGGTGAGGCTGCCGCTCCGGTCTTGAGAAAGGGCAAAATCATTTCCGAAATTCCGGCAAGGATCTTGTCCGACATGAAATATATGAGCACTGCGAGGGCCGAATTGAAGAAAAAGCATGTTAAGAAAGACTGCAGGGCCCAGACCCGATTTGATTTCATCGCTACTCCGCTATTTATTCCTTGCCCCGTCCCGGTTGAGGTTTCGCCGGATTTGCTCCGCCACCAGCAGGACCCTTGATTCGAGGTCCTTTCCAATACATCCTTTCTGGGAAAGAATACCCAGCTTTTCCCGGTCTATGATGAAGGCCTCTTCACCTGCTCTGCGGATCACGTCCACCTCCAGGTCCACGTATCTTGCTCCGTAAGGATAAAGTTCAACAGGGGTGTTGATATTGAAGTACTCGCCGATCAGGAGGTTTTCTTTCGAAAAATAGCTGTGCTTAACGTACCACCCTCCTTCCCTGATCTCGGTAACCCCGTAGTCACCCTTGCGAATTACCAGGTTTAGGCCGTCGTAGCGGCCTTGCGCAAATGTGCGGCTAAAGACGATTCTGCTTTCGCTAACAGTTTTGATGGCACCTTTCCTGGCGCGCATTGATTTTCCGGACGGACGGATGTGTTCCAGCCGTGCGACTCCCTCTTTTTCAAGTGGCAAAATTATTGCCTCCCTGAGAATATCGCGCTCCAATTCTGCCTTAGCCGACGGGTGCTTGGCAAGCTCGCTTTCCGCGGATTCAAGCATCTCGGAATCAATGATCTTGAGCCTATGGTGATTTTTGAGCGTAGGAACAACAGTTGCGCGAAATTCGTCGAGTTTTTCCTTGGAAGCCCCCGGCAGCTCGATTCCGGCGATCATTAGAGGATCATTATCCTCCGTTGGCCTAAATCCGACCAGCACCGAATCGAAGAGCGTCTGCCGCAGTACGCCGAGGAAGTGGGCTATCTTTTCGCCGTTACCTTTCAGATCGATTCCCTGGAGGTTCTCTCTATCAAGGATAAGGATATCGTAAGGTCCCGAGGCGAATTGAACTGCAAAACGCTCGCTTACCCTGGGCGAAGGGTCCGTGACCTCGAATCCTGAATCGATGGCGAGTTTAGTTAGCGCAGTACTGTAAATACCTCGAATTTTTAGTCGCGGCGGCATCCGGCTCTCCCTGGCCTGATTTATTTCCCGAAATAACCAATTCCGCTTATTGTAATCATATTGCCCCGAACTTCGACGCCCGCCCCCAGGATCTTTTCAATAAGCCAGATATTGGAGCGGATGTGGTCGGTCATGCCCGGCGTAAGATACCTGCTTCGTCCCGCGGCAAGTCCCGCATATAGTATAATCTGATCGGCCGCGAACCTGTCAACAGTCGCACCCGATGCAATGTCCTGGAACAGGGCCCCAACGACGTGCTCGGCAATTGATTCCGAACTGCGGCCTCTCTTTCCCGCTCGATCCGAGCCGAGTAAACATCCGGTCCGGGTTTCGGCCTTCAAAAAGAGCGCCGCTCCCTGCTGGACTGCGGAGCTGTCTTCGATTATTTCAACATCAGCCCTGTGGCCCTTGGCGGCAACCAATTCCGAGCACTTCTCCGCCATTCTGCGGGCAACGCGGCCGGCTTCGAGGTTGGAGGCAAGCGAAATGCCACGGATCCTTGCTACCTCACCAGTTTCGGTCATATCCAGAGGCTTCAGGGGAGATTTAAGCGGCTTGACCAAGATTCTCAACTCTCCTCCTCCCCTGGGCACATATCCAGGACGTATCATGTTCAATTCGGCGAAGCCACCCATCTGCCCAATAAGCGGAAAGAGAATTTCTCGCATGTGAAAGGCAGTGGGGGCAAAATCCTGGAAAAGGCCTCCGCGTATCGTGAGAAGCGACGGCGCGGAAGCGAAAAGGGCAATCGGGATCAATGCAAAACCCACCATCGTGGCCGACCCGGCGGTGCCTATATCCCAGGTTCGCGATCCGCTCTCGAAGGGATATTTTCCGGGATAGTAGTAAATCTCCCTGGAACCGACAGAATCTCCTTCCAGCCGTCCGCCGCAAAGCGACGCACAGGCCCTGACTGCCTGAAGGTGCTGGGGACGCAGCCCTGCCCTTTCCCGCGCAGCCCGGATACGCACCATGTGAAGCGGCTCTCCAGTGAGCGTAGACAGCGCAACGGCAAACCTGACCAGGGTGCCGCTTCCCGATTTTTCACCTCCATCGATTTCAATCAAGAAACTTTCCCGGCCTCTTTGTCCAGCAGGCTTTTAACCGGACCAGTATCGAACAAAATACCTCTTACTGCATCTATTAAGCATTGGAAACCATATGAAAAAGGTTGGGTGCTGCTTAATTCTCGCATCCCGGGGCTTTTGACTATCTCATCAGATAACTATATTCTCTCCATACCTGAATCCCGAAGAGGAGGCATTAATGATTTCAAAAATGAAGATGGCTATACTGGTGGGCACGTTGCTTGTCTTGACAGCGGCTTTTATCGTTCACGCTGAGGATGTCCCGAGAATAAGCAAGGAAGAGTTGAAGGCCGAACTCGGAAATCCTGACCTGATAATAATCGATGTACGTATCGATCACGACTGGACCCCAAGCGATGTGAAGATCAAAGGCGCGGTAAGGGAAGACCCGTTAAAGGTCGAGGACTGGGTTGGCAAGTACCCGAAGGATAAGAAAATCGTTCTCTACTGTGCCTGACCCACTGAAGCCACAAGCGCCCGTGTGGCGCACAAGCTGATCTCTGCCGGCTATAAGAACGTCCATGCCCTCAAAGGCGGCTGGCACGAGTGGGAGAACAATAATTTCCCCATGGAGAAAAAATAGCCAGGCAAAGAATCTTTACTGCTCGTCTTCTTCGGAATCTTCCAGACCTTTCCTCCGATTCTGACGGGCAACGGCATAAACGTAATAGAGCAGCAGAATGGGGAAGGTAACGTACATTCCTTCGAATGATCCCATATACAGGCTTGCCGTCCCGTAGATTATCAGCAGCGAGACGATTACTATTTGGATGATTACGGCAACCTTAATGTTCATGCCCGCTTTCCGGACCGGCAGTGAATCCCATGCCGGTTGTTTTTTAAAAAGTGTATGTAGAAATTATAAGCCTGGTAGCATTGAAATGTATGTGATGGCGCATGCCGGAATTGCGCCGTTAAGAATTTTATTCAGGAACTCGGCGCTTTGTGGGCAGGCTTTCGAGCCTGTTGCCCAAATAGTTTTTCGAAAAATGCTAAGCAAAATTGGATGGAGCGAACCTGATGAACGTCATTCCCGCAGCGCTTCTGGGCGGGAATCCAGATTATATGAACGGGCTGGCTCTCCGAACATTAGCCCGTTTTATAGCAGTGTCTTTGCTTCCTTATACCAATGATTTCGGGATTTAAAGCCGCTGGATTCCCGCC
>DBMI01000090.1 GCA_002298165.1 Desulfarculales bacterium UBA702 | reverse complement strand
TGCAGAACTTGACGCACACAACTAAATTATTTCTATATCGCAGCCATCTTGCGCTTCGCGCCCGGATATGAATCCGGGCTACCCGCTCATCCGATGAATCATTGTATCGTAAGAAAACGCCCTTAAGGGGACAGGCTACAAATAATCGGGGGAGCGTCATCTTTGACTGCAACCTGACTACAAGGAATTTTGCTAATGGCGGCAACCACTCCCACTCAATCGGAAATATTAAAGTACCTCAAAGACAAGGCGGGCGATTTTGTCTCCGGTGCCGATCTGGCCGACAGATTTGGAATCAGCCGCACGGGGATCTGGAAACACATTCAGAAACTAAAAACCCTCGGCTACAACATATTGAGTCATTCCAAAGAAGGATATAAGCTGCTGGAAATCCCAGACCTCCTGACATCCGATGAAATCGTTTCGAGCCTTGACACCAAATGGCTGGGCCTCTCGTATCATTTTCTGGAAAAAGTCGGCTCAACTAACGATCACGCTTTGCTCCTGGCCGCCCAGGGCGCTCCGCACGGCACTGTCGTCATAGCTGAAGAACAAACCAGGGGTCGCGGGCGGTTGAGACGTGAATGGCTCTCCTCTCCGGGTCGCGGAATTTACATGTCGATACTTCTTAGAAATCCACTCCCCGTAAGGGTCGCCCCACAATCCACATATATTGCGGGCCTGAGCCTGGCAAAGGTCCTGAGACTTGAATACGGCCTCGATGCATGCATGAAATGGCCCAACGACGTATTGATCGCCGGCAGGAAGGTTGCCGGAATACTTACCGAAATGCAGTCCGATCAGGATTATTCCAGGTTCATCGTCGTGGGTATCGGGATTAACGTAAATTACAGCCGGGACGAAATGGAGGGGCCTTTTCGATATCCAGCCACTTCCATATCAATTCAGGCGGGTGGAGCGGTAAAAAGGCGGGAAGTTCTACTGGGATTTCTGAAAAGGTTCGAACAGGATTACGGAAAATTCGTAGAAGAGGGCTTTCCCAGCCTCATACCGGACCTTGAAGAGTTTTCGGGGATTTTGGGTAGAAAGATTACAGTACTCGTCGGTGAGAGGGAGGTTTCGGGGATAGCCCGCGGATTCACTCCCGAGGGAGCCTTGTCGCTCCTCAAGGGTGACGGCGAGTTGGAGGCCGTCTGGGCGGGAGACGTTACCCGCGTGGAAGCCAACCTCTGATCATATTTCTTCGATCGTTTTTACTCTGTGTTCCCGCGACTCTAGGCTCCACGGGCGCGCTCAGTCGCCTCCTCTTTGCGCTTGCATTCAATGCAAAGGGTTGTTACGGGGCGAGCGTTCAGGCGTTCGAATCCAATATCGTCCCCGCATTCTTCGCAATAGCCGAAGTTTCCGTCTTCGATCCGCTGAAGGGCCTCCCGGATTTTTGCGATCAATTTGCGTTCCCGGTCGCGGATGCGCAGAGTGAAATTCCTGTCGGATTCGAGCGTGGCGCGGTCGGTAGGGTCGGGGAAGTTTTCCTCGTTATCGGTCATCCCCGCCACGGTCTTCTCTGCTTCCGAATAAAGCTCATCCAGCCGATTCAGAAGAACTTCCTTAAAATAGCCTTGAGTTTCCTTGTCCATATCAACACTCTCCCCCGGCAGATTTAGAAACGCTATGAGCTAACATAATCGCGTCCAGGAGTAAAGAAAAATCACTATTTGTATCGCCTAACTACGTTGAAACGTGCCGCTTTTTCCGCCGGTCTTCCAGATCAAGCGCGCCTCCCGGATAGTCATTTCCCGGTCAATTGCCTTGCACATGTCATATATCGTCAAAGCGGCAATCGCCACCGCCACAAGAGCTTCCATCTCTACGCCGGTGCGATCCATCGTTTTAACCTTCGAGCTAATCCGTACCTCGTTTTTGTCAGATAACGGTAAGAACTCGATTTCGATCCCTGTTAACTGTAGCGGATGACAAAGAGGAATCAGTTCCCACGTCCTCTTCGCAGCCATTATCCCCGCAAGACGAGCAGCTTCAAAAACATTTCCCTTGGCAATCTCCCCGACACTTATCCGCCTCAGGGTCTCCGGATTCATGCTGACGAAAGATTCGGCGCGCGCTTCTCTCCAGGTCGGCTCTTTTTCACTTACATCCACCATCTTCAGCCGGCCCTGAGAATCCATGTGTGTCAGCTCACCCGGATTTGCCATCTCCTGCGTCCCCCTAGCAGTTTTCAATCACATTGACCAGGAGCACCAAATCGCCGGGTGGGAATCCAGCGGACGGAGAATCTCCGCCGCCCGGGATACGGATGCGGGTACCATCCAGAATTCCTTCCGGAATCCAGATACGCAGCGTGCATACTTCCTCATGCTCTCCGGTTCCACCGCACCGTGGGCAACCTGCCCTGCTCACTCCCTTACCATTACAATTTCGGCAAAATACAAGCCGTTCATAACTGATTTCTTCCTGCCGGCCGCCTCCCAGCGAGTTCCTGGCAACCTGGACATCAAACCTCAGGTCGCATCCGCGCTGTGTTCTTACCTTCGGCCGACCAAACCCGAACACGTCCTGGAATATTTCTTCGAAGGAAGCGGCCTCGCCGCCTTTTTCATCGCTGTGGAGGTCCGTCCAGTACGGCTCGGGCTTTCTCCTCGCCCCCCGATGGCCGTTATTCCTGTCGTACCTGGAACGCATGGCCGGGTTGATGAGGGTCTCGTAGGCAACCAGAACCTCCCGGAACCGCTCGGCAGCCCTCGAATTTCCGGGGTTCTTGTCCGGATGCCATTTTTTGGCCAGGTACCTGAAGGCGCTCCTGATCTGCTCCTGGGTCGCCGCTACCTGGATACCCAGCACTTTATAGTAGCAAATCTTCTTTTTTCTGTGGACCTGGCGTTCCAAAGCACAGCCTCGCATGACGTTTTAAAGATCTCTAATTGTATTAAGAAAGGCGGCGGAAGACAAGGAAGAGTATGGCCCACAACTTCTCAGCGCGAATCGGGTAGAACCGGGTTGGCGATCAGTTGTGGCACGGTCTGCGGAGACTTTAATCAAACCGGGGAGGGTAGCCCGGACTATGTCCAATAACAATCAAGTCAAGGGAGGGAGGACGGATAAGAACTATACGCAACGACATGAATAAATGCGCAATGCACCATGAAAAAAAGGGCTGTTGACCAAACAAGCTGCGATGCGAATCCCCCTTCTATGTAAAGGGGGCAAAGGGAAGGTTTTAAAAAGATCCAATAATTTCAACCCCCTCCCCCAGCCCCTCCCACTAGGGGAGGGGAGCCCTCCTCAATTCCGCTATTTGCCAGCCCCCTACCGCAACGGGAGGGGAGCGTTCCTTGCGATTCTCGCAGGATTTATGCAATTCCGCTATTTGCCAGTCCTCTACCGCCAGGGGAGGGGAGTGTTTTATTCGGTTCTCGCCGTATTTATGCAATTCCACCTTTGGGCATCAGCCTATCCTGACCGCGGCGTAGCCTCGACCAAAGGTCTCAAAATGATTGCGTAAAATGGAAACCTTTGTTCGGCGCGGGTAGCACGGTCGGGGATGGCTGTTGCCCAAAATCCCGAATGGAAAGATAATAGCCCGAAATTGAAAGAAAAACTCCCCTCCCCTGGCGGGTGTTTGGACCGGACACATGGG
>DBMI01000044.1 GCA_002298165.1 Desulfarculales bacterium UBA702 | reverse complement strand
CATTTCCGGCAGAAGGGAGTTTTTTGCTCGGCCTGAAAATGTCTAAACTCCAGGCGTGGGGAGCGCGCTCCCCACGCTTATCGCCGCTGCGCGGCTCATGTGGCGCGGTGGCGGCATCAGGTACAAACCCGATTGCGCCCGCCTTTTTTAGCTCTATAGAGTGCTTTGTCGGCCGCCTTTAGGACATCCCGCGGTTTTCCATGCTGCCCTCCGCGTTCTGCCACTCCCATGCTGACAGTAACTGAGAGCCTCTTCCCGGTGGCTTTTCCCGGAGTCAATTTGCGAGGCTTTTTCCTGGGCCGGGAGCGGCTGCGTATAGTAAAGGGTGACGATTCGATCTCGCTCCTGAGTTCTTCCAGATACGGAATAGCCTCATCTACCGTTTTTGCCGGAAACACCAATGTGAATTCCTCACCGCCATACCTGAATGCCTTTCCGCCACCTCCGGTTTTAGCAAGCTTCGATGCAACCATCGCAAGGACCTGATCTCCAACGTCGTGTCCATGTTTATCATTCACCTTTTTGAAAAAATCTATGTCCACCATCGCTAAACTGTAGTGATTTCCCACCCTGACGATAAACTCGTTGAGGCTTCGCCGCGCCGGCAGACCTGTCAGCTCGTCGCGAAAAGCCATTACATAGGATGCTTCGATAACAGAGACGATCAGGAGCAAACCGGCTGTACAGAAGAAGAAGGTCGATACGGGCGGAGTACTCCGCGTTATAAGAGTGTAGCAGACAATCACCCAGGCCCAGGCCAGGCCCCTTTCCAATGGGCCCTTGCGCCTGGCAAGCCCATATACGATCAAAATTAACGAGAGCAGCATTGCCGCCGCGACCGGGGGAGGCAAACCCGCGGTTGGCAGGCGTTCAACGAAGCGTGCCCTGAAAATGGGATGATTCAGGTACGCGTTGAATTCGGAGAGGCGGTAGAGACAGATGGCGGATATCGCCAAGGGCTGCAACATGATCAGGGACATGCGAAATAGGCCGCGTGGAGTGATAATCCCCCGTTCCTTAACGATAGGCAGCATTGCAATGTTTAATGGCAACAGGATCGCAATTGAATTGTAAATGAGCTTCGCTGTAGCCGTACCCGGCTGTGCAAAATAAATGATGGATCTGTCGGCAATTGCCAGCATCAGAATGGCGAAAACCAGCCTGCTTCGATTGAATCGCAATCCGAGCAGTATGGCCGCGGCCACAATCAGACCGGGGGCAATTTGAACAGTTCCGGGTAACCATGGGACAAGCACTCTTCCTTTCATAAGAACCAGGGCCGTCAAAAAGAACAGACCCCCCGGTATCAGGGAAGAGAGAAATTTCTTCGCCATCATGGAAACAGGTCCTTATCCAGTTCGCTTTCAGGATTGAAGTGATGGGTTCCGTCCCGCGCGGCGCAGGACTCCACCCATCCTACATCTTAACCTCGCACACGGACTGAACGTAGGATGGGTGGAGCGGAGCGGAACCCATCGGTTTTTAAGCGCAAATTGAACACAAAGTGGTATTAAACACTTTCATAACGTCTACAGTATGTCGCCCCGAGTTCATCTGCCTCGCACCCATTCGGGAGAATTGATACCCGGCGTCCCACATATTTTCTCTTGAAGACAAATGTCAGACCGTCTCGTTGATCGGCAGTTTCCGTATAGTGGTTGAAGCTTTTCACAAAGAATCAAGGGATGGGGAGTATATGTTTCGCCTGCCCCACCGGTAATAACCAACCAAGATCCCAACAAACCGATTGAGGCTGACCACGCAGTAGCGGAAGAACTCATGATACTGAACGGAATGAAGGTTCAATGATTATCATTGCCTGGAACTCAGTTTGGCAAAAATTAGACCAGCTTCAATCCAGGAAGGAATTGGGATGAAGAAATTTCTGCTAAGACCAGTTCTTGCATCCGTAATCACGTTCCTGTCTATTTTCTCGTGGGCTAATAGGGCTGTCTCCGAGGACCAGACACTGGCTGAAAAACTTCTGAAAATCATGAGGGCCAATCATCAGATAACTGAGGAGCAATACAAAGAATTGAATAAAGAGGCGCTAAGAGAAAAAGCCTCCATGGCCAATCAGGCCGCTCAGATTCAGGCGATGCAGGAGCAGGCAGCCCAAGCAGGCCAGTCCCCCCAGAATCTCCAAGTTCCCCAGGCTGTTCAGAGTTCACCGGCACCTCCTGCCACTGCTGCTCCCGCTCATGAGCAAAACGCTCCAAGGTTCAATGCCTCCTGGAAAAATGGTCTTAATTTCGAAAGCAGCGACGGAAACTTCAAGATGCACTTCGGCGGGCGCATGCAGCTCGATTTTGGCGGTGCGGGTATAAACAATCAGCTAAAGAAAGAGTTCCCCAACCTTGAAGGCTATGGGGCCGAAGCCAGACGCGCAAGGCTTTCGGTTGATGGCACTCTATACAGAAATATAGACTATATCGCCGAATTTGATTTCGCGGGTGGCAACATCAGAATTACCGACCTGTATCTTACATATAAGGGCATTCCCTGGGTAGGGAACTTCAGGGTCGGACACATGAAAGAGCCGTTCTCTCTGGAAGAGCTCACAAGTGATAGCTGGCTTGAATTTACCGAGCGATCTCTTGCAAATGCCTTCGCAGTTACGAGCCCATTCAGCGATCGCAATGTCGGGATCCAAGCGTTTAACCAGGAGTTCGAAGATCGCATGACATGGGCAGTGGGGGGCTTCGTGCAGCAAAAGAACAGCTCGGGAACATCCTTTCAGGACTTCAGTAATATAAATATTGCTGCTCGGCTGACAGGTCTGCCATTGTATGAAAATGATGGTTGCCAACTGGTTCATCTTGGGTTTGGGTTTCGTCACTTGTTCCGCTCCGAAGATCCTTCAAACACATCTCTCGAAATCCTGAGCATCCCGGAGTGGCATCTACCCGGCGTAAACACGGTCGACACGGGATTCCTTGCGGTTAGCGGAGTAAATATCATAAACCCGGAAGCAGCCTTTGTGTATGGGCCTTTCTCTGTGCAGGGAGAGTATTTCCGTGCGTTTGTCGATAACGCGGTGAGCACAGGATCTGTACGAACACCACTCCGCAGCGGCGCTCCTCTGGGCAATCCGCAGTTTGACGGCTACTACGTTCATGCGAGCTATTTTATTACTGGTGAGCATCGGAATTACAACAAAGTCTACGGAGTGTTCGACCGGCCCATCCCGTTTTCGAACTTCGACCCATTTGCCGGAACCTGGGGGGCATGGGAAGTTGCGGTACGCTACTCCAGTATCAATCTAAATAAAGATAACCTCATATTCGGAGGGAAGGAAAACAACTGGGCCGGAAATCTGGTTTGGTACTTGAATCCTAATGTTAGTTGGATGATCGAATACATACATGCATACATCGATGATGAAATGACATCCAAAGGGACAATACTCCACAACGGAAATGCGAACATAATCGACTCAAGGCTCCAGGTCGTCTGGTGAGCTGAGATTTTGCGCAAATCAGACGCAATCCTTAAAAAGAGGTCAACAGTGGCCTGCCCCCTTTGGATAGTCTTTACATTGGCATCCCTTGGCGGGGTGTTCTCCGGCATTTTACGACAGGAGCCTCTCTTGCCGGCGGCCACTCAGCGCGTCCGGACGAGGTCCTATGAACTTCTACGTTGGTAAATGCGGCTATCTGGGGTTGGAGGCATAGTTGGGCCTGTAACCTCCGTGTCGCGTAATACCGGAAAATTCCCCTCCATTTGAAAGGGGCCGGGGGAGGCGTCGTAAGTACTTGAAAATACAATACCCTATCTCCAATCGCAGGGTGGGATTTTGGGATCCTTCGAATTATGACTCTGCCTCCGGAATGGCGTTCCTGCTCATTTACAGCTAGCACCTTAATTTAATGCCAAAGGGACGCAGCCCCCCCCCGCACCTCCTCGCCGCTTCACGGCTATGTTGGCGCTACGGCGGCCTTTACGCCGCTGCTCGTGTAAGCACGGCCAACAAAGATTGGGGATCCAGCACGCCTTCGTAACGTTCGCCGTTTATGAAAAAAGTTGGCGTACCGTTGACTCCCGCTCTCACGCCTGCCATGAAATCCTCCCGTATGCGCTCGTAGTGCGCTCCGGAAAGGATTTCAGCCATGAACTGCCTGACATTCAATCCCAAAATTTCCGCGTACCGCGCAAGATCTTCGTCTTCGAGGGCGTCCTGGTTCTCAAACAAAAGTGCGTGCATTTCCCAGAATTTCCCCTGCGCACCGGCGGCTTCGGCAGCCTCGGCCGCGTGTTCGGCGTGATCATGCACGGTGGTTATCGGAAAATGGCGGAAACCAAAGCACAGATTATCACCCAGTTCTCGTTGAATGGCCTTCACGACCGGGTAAGCCCGACCGCAGTAAGGACATTCAAAATCACCATACTCAAGAAGTTTGATGGGGGCGTCGGTTGACCCCTGAATATGGTCGCGCCCGGCAATCGGAAAAGTTAATATAGCGCGCCGATTTTCGGCGCCCAAGGGCCTGATCATCTTATGCCGCCTTTCTCTTTTGCAGATCCTCGAGTGCGGAAATTATTCCATCCGCTCCAGGATTCACGCCTATGGGGGACACATAGCTCCAGTAAACGATCCCTTCCGAGTCGATCACGAATAATGCCCGCTCGCTGACACCATCACCGTTTCGGTAAACCCCATAAAGGCGGGCCACATCACCCTTCGGCTCGAAATCGGACAGAAGCGGGAAATGCAACTTGCGATCCTTTGCAAAAGCCGCGTGGCACCAGGCCCCGTCTACCGAAATACCTATCAATGCGGCGCCCAGTGCGTGAAATTCCGACAATATTTCGTTATAGAGGGTCATCTGATCGCCGCAGACGGGACTCCAGTCAGCCGGGTAGAAAGCGAGTACCACCGGCTGCCCACGGAAATCGCTCAATTTTAGCCACTGGTCGGGAGTGCTCCTGAGATTGAAATCAGGGGCTGCATCACCACGTGAAAGGACCGCACGACGACCCGCCGGGTACATATTTTCGTAAATTTCTTGTTTGTTCATTATAACCTCCTTGCTGCTCATGATTTGTCAAAGTATCAGGTTAAACAAGGCAAAAGCCTTATCCCAATCTTCGGAGCCGGGATTTTTAAGATCGGGCTCCAGTATTCTGAAAGTCCCGGCCAGACTTACAGCCAATCCTCCGGCCAGTTCGGGCATTTTTTCGCGTACGGCAAAACTATAGTCCAGGTCCAACGCAGGCAGAGAGGCCAGTTGATCAAGTATTGGCTCCAAATCGAGAGACATGTCCAAAAGCCTGAATCTGTGAATGCTTTCCTGAAACCCTTTCGTGATGGGCAGGTCATAGAGTTCGATGACATTGCGATCGTTTGCCTTAGCCACTGCCTGGCCAATCAGGAGCAAGTCATAGAGTTTTTGGTTAATGAAATCGCCAAACCGCTTCAAATCACTCTTGTCCAAATCCAGTTCCGCAGCCCTTCGAAAAAGCTCTTCGAACCTGGCCGCACCCATTATCGGCATTTGACGCTCCTTATTATCTCTTTCCCGCATTCACAAATTCGAAGGCGAACTGTTGATGATGATAGTTTTCATTAGGTGCATACGGGACCTCCTTTTGGTAACTGCAACGCTAGACCGCGGTTCAACCTATTAGCAGTCGCAGACTGCCGGCAGGTTGGTCAATTGCGGTTATGTTCATACCCGGAAGCTTACTGAGCAAAGCAGACACTCCCGATACAGAACTCTTTTCCTTCTCGCACGGCCTCACGTATAGACCGAGAGATCATCACAATCGATACTCCACTGAAAATGAAATCTATTCCGACGATCACCCCGATGGCCCAAAAGGCCGTCAGCGGCAGTCCGCCCCAGATCAGGAAGGCGAGGATAATTGAGAGGATTCCGCTAAAGAGCATCCAACCCCAGTTTGGTAGGCCACGAAACCGCACCGCATGAATTATCCTGAGCACTCCCTGCGCAAGAAAGAAACCGATCATAAACAGGGTTAAAGTGAGCGCACCTGTAAGGGGCCTTGTCAGGATGATATAACCGGCCCCCAGATACACCAGGCAGAGCAGGATTTCGAGTGCGGACCTGCCCCAACTGCCTCGGGAACGAAATGCGTGTATGGCAAACATTACGCCCCCGATGATGAATAGCAGTCCAACCATTGTGGTCACTGCCAGGGTGGCAACAAACGGCACGGCGAGGGAAAAGACTCCAAGAATGATCAGACCGATGCCAAGGGCCAGGAACCAGTCCACATTCTGTCGAAGTGTCTCCCTGTCGAAATACTTGGTTTCCGTTTCTTCAGTCATCAGATGCTTTCCTTTCAGTGTAAAGTTGACCTAAATTATTGAACTTACTACTTAAGCTAAGAGTTATAAAAATTGGTGCCGCAATTAATTCAGGCAGGCGAGTACGCAGGCAAATGCCCGGAAGGTCAGGCCCGGACAGGTGGTCATCAGGTCAATCCCGTGTTGACTCTCCTGGAAGATGATGCGGATGCCTCCTCCGGCGGGCGATCTATGCTGATTTATTTCGTTACATGCATCGACTCGTCCTTTAGTTTGACTGCAATGCCGCAGTACATGTACACCACCGTGAATATTTATCATCAGACCAAGTCGACAGAGCGGTCCGACAATCTCTATCCGACAAAACCTTACTTTTACTAAAATAATCACTGGCTTGGATTCGATAGGGTCCTGGTACAGCCAATCGTATGAGCACGGGATGAGCTGTGGCTGATTTCGAATTGGATGTTCACAAGGCATCGATTCGAAATTAGATTAAGGAAAATAGTGAAAGTTTATTGGCTTCTATGGATAACAACTGTGTGAAAGGAATAACATGAAAAGACTATCACTGCTTGCAGTGTTGCTTGTTGCTGTTGCACTCGTCTTCGGACCGGCCTTGACATCGGTGGCGAGAGAAACAGTCGGGAAGATGATTGACGACAGCACTATCACGGCGGATGTCAAAGCCAAGCTGGCGAAGGACGTCCGGCTCGGGACGCTGACAGGCATCGAGGTGAACACAACCAACGGCGTAGTGACACTGGCAGGCAAGGTAAAATCTGAGCAGGAAAAGAAGGAAATTGAAAATATCGTTCGTGACATTGAGGGCGTGAAGGATGTCAGGGACGACCTGCAGGTAACCAGTTAGGCGCAATTAAATCCTGAATTGCATGGGCTGATCGAAGGCAGAGCTGTCATAGGCTCTGCTTTTTAACCAGTTTTCCTGTAACCGGTTGGTATGTGCCTGAAAAATGCGGGCCATTGTTTAGTTTTGTATATATCAGTAGGAAAATCAGGAAAAAACCTTAAGAAGAGCAAATCCCTTGTGCAATTATAATGTATTGAATTTGCTGAGTGCCTGGGACGAGACTCGAACTCGTATGGCCTTGCGGCCGAGGGATTTTAGGGGGGCTTTCAACGTTCGGATCATTCATTCACGAAACTTAGACGGAATGAGGGTTCTTCATTTAGCAAGGATAGTTAACTTTCGCGAACCCTGAGTGGGTGCGGAGTTTCGAAGGACTTGTTCGTACAGTGTAAACTTTGTGGAGTAACGAACAAGGATAAATTCAACTAGGATAATTCAAGGTTGACGTTAAGGCTCAATGCTGTACACTCGGCCCTCAAATATTTCGCTATTCACATTATCTATGGGGTTCCCACCCACAGAGGCCCATCAATATTCATCTTCTAGAACTCCTAGAGCCCGAGCTGCGGCACGTCCTTCTCGGTTTTCTACCGCCTCAGAATCATTAACCCGTGGCACCACCGCCGTCGATTCTGTGTCACGTTTCTTTCCATAGACGGCGCAAGGGGGCTATGGTCTTCGTCGGAGCGTGCGTTCTCGGTCTAACAATTTCGGTGTTCGCGATTACAATGGAAAGAGCAGGATTGTGGATCACACGCGACAGCTTCATATTCTTTGCACTATGCCTTCTTTTGCTGGTTCCAGTCTGTATCTGGTTTACCCCGAGCTTTAGATATGTTGTCCTCACAGACACAGAAGGAAGCTATTTCTCACAATGGCCTCGTATCCTGCTATGCTCCCTTACCGCTCTTGCCGTCTTAATGTTCGGTGCCGTGCTGATAAGATTGGAGGCGATGGAGGAGACAAAATATCAGAACGAGAACAGGTTAGAATCCAGCGCATGAAAGGGCACTGGCGCAGGCCACTAATGACGATCAGCTGAAAACGATCGCGGAAGAGCTTAGAATTTCAGTCCGGGCTCGCTTCTCTCCTCGAATCGGAGAACCGACTATTGGAAATGGGCCTTGTTATCTTCATGATTTTAGGCAGTCTGAACCTAATAAGTCTGCTTTTTGTTATCGTCAGTGCTAAAAGACGCAACAATGGGTTTGCAGGCCGATGATCCGCAAGCTAAACCTAACGTTGGCCAAATATTCCCCAATTATTCGCATATTCGCGCCATGGAACTGCCCGTTCGAAAGTTTTCACATATCTCCCTGAACCCTGAATTCCAACTTCCTATAAATTTACACGTCCAATCATTTTGGAAGAGGTCGGGAGCCGCTTTCGGTTATGCCATTCTGGCAAGGTATATTCATCCCTTCAATTGGTTCTTCCCTGGCTATCATTCGATTTGTCTTAAGTTCTTCACTATTATTGCCGATACAAATAGAACAGGTATTTTCTAGAAGCCAATATAGCATTTTCATCATGCGTTTGCCTCCCAGACTCCTACACCTAAAGGGGAGAAATGCGGATAAACCAAATTACCTGTGCATTGCTGCTGGTTTGGATTATAGCTTTTATCTCTCCCGATGCAGATTGTGCGACTCTGAGGGTTCCTACCGATTATTCAACCATCCAGGGCGCGATCGATGCGGCCGTTGACGAAGATACCGTTCTTGTTGACCCTGGAACATACGTTGAACTCATCGATTTTCTAAGTAAGGAAATAACGGTCATCAGCTCTAACGGTCCGGAAGCAACAGTAATTGATGGCCATTATGGAGGGGCTGTTGTAACGATCAACAACTGCGAGGAAAAGCAATGCAAGCTTGAAGGCTTCACAATCAGGAATGGCTACAGTTCTTCTGGCGCAGCAGTTCAGGTGCATCATTCATCGGCAATAATAATCGATAACATATTCGAAAGCAATTCTGGAAATGTTATAGATGTTGGATACGGATGGTCCCCAGTTATTGAGAAAAATATCTTCAGGAATAACGATTGTTATGATGAATCAAACTACGGCATCATTTACGCATACAATGGTGGTTCCCCATTAGTCAAAAATAATGTATTCATCAATAATGATTGTGTAGCAATAAATCTGATACCCTTCTCCTGTTCCAACTGCAATGTGCAAGTTGTGAGCAATACGATAGTTGGAAATAGTTCCGGAATATCTATCTACAATGCAGCGTGTGCAACGCCTCACTTGTACAAAAACAACATTATTGCAGGAAATAAAAAAGGGCTTGAGGTTCAATACGGAATATTGCCCACGTCACTTTTTCAAAATAACCTTGTTTATAATAACATAGAAAACTACTCAGGCGTATCCGATCTGACTGGAACCAATGGTAATTTTTCAGCAGACCCTAAATTTTTGGATGAATCAGGCAATGATTTTCATCTCCGCACCGGATCACCAGCCATTGATGCTGGAAATAGCGATTCTCTGACCCTCCCTTCCGACGACATGGATGGAAATCCAAGGATTTTAGACGGGAATGGCGACGGATCAGCCGTTTTGGATATTGGGGCGTATGAATATAACCCTGCGGCCAGGCCAGGAATCTCTTTCCATTGCGACAAAGTTACCGGCGCAGCCCCTCTTACCGTGCAGTTCACGAGCGCTGTTGATGGGGAGCCCAGCGAGTACTATTGGGATTTCGGTGACGGTTCGTCGAGCACTGAAGCCAATCCAATTCACTCGTTTGCCCCCGGAGCCTATAGTGTTACGCTGAACGCGAAGGTCGGTGCAATTTCCGTAAGTACGACGAGAAAAGACATAATCGATTCTTACACCGCCTATTATCTGACCACATCAGCAGGATATGGCGGCGAACTTTGGGTGATGAATGGGTCTGTGGCCTCAAGTACCATCGAAGCCAGAGAGGGAAACTCGATTAGCCTATGGATCGTGCCCTATCAAGGATATAGAATTGGAGAGATTATTGTCGATGGGCAAACAGTGGAATCAACCTGGACATACTCTTTTAATAACATTCACGAAAATCATTCAATTATCGTAAATTTTATTGCTGTACATACGATAAGCACTTGGGCCGGACCAGGAGGCACCATTTCCCCCTTTGGAGAAATAGAAGTCGACGAATCGAGCAGCTACACATTCATGATAATCCCAGATGAGAGTTATAGAATACTTAAAGTCTATGTCGATGGAAAATCGGTTGGAGCTGTTTCAAGCTATACCTTTAAAGATGTTAGACAGGCTCATGAGGTCAAGGCATATTTCGTTCCAAGTTCTTTTATCGTCACAAGATATTCCATAACTGATCTGGGAACTCTTGGCGGAACGACCAGCCACGCCCTCGGCCTAAACGATTCGGGGCTGATCGTGGGTTATTCGGATGTATCAGGCGATTACTATCACCACGCCTTCGTTTATAGTGGTGGAGTTATGACGGACCTGGGAACTCTCGGTGGCCAGTACAGCTATGCTACTGCTATCAACAATCTGGGCCATGTGATCGGTTCTGCAGACTTCCATGCATTTCTTTACAGAGACGGGGTGATGACTGATTTAGGAACTCTCGGGGGCTTTCATAGTTTTCCATCCAGCATTAATGATTCAGGTCAGATAGTTGGCTCTTCAGACGCCTTATACCAAGCTACGCATGCTTTCCAGTACGCTGATGGCGTCATGACTGATCTTGACGCTTCAAACTATTATCTTATATATAGTCAAGCCACAGGTATAAACAAATATGGGGAAATTGTAGGAAGTTTTTCCGGTAACCCATTCTTTAACTCTGGTCCCCTGGATCATGCCTTTCTGTACAGCAGTGGAACGAGAACCAATCTTGGAACCCTCCCTGGTGGCTCATGGAGCACGGCATCGGCCATCAATAATTCGAGACAAATCGTTGGCACATCCGCGACATCAGATGGCCAGAGTCATGCTTTTCTTTATACTGATGAACAAATGGTCGAACTCAATAGAATAGGGGAAGGTTCGCACGCTTACGATATTAATGATTCCGGTCAGATCGTAGGCTCTTATTACACGAATTACAATACAGATGAATACAACCGTGCTTTTCTTTACAGCGAGGGGGTAATCATTGACCTGAATTTGGTGATTCCTGAGGAATCCGGCTGGGTCCTCAAGTATGCATACGGAATTAATAATAAAGGGCAAATTATTGGATGGGGGTTGCATGATGGAGTAGCCCGCGGTTTCCTGGTGGAACCAAGTTATGAAGAAGTAACGCACGCAATCTTTGCAAGCGCCCCGGAGCATGGTTCAATTTCACCCTCAGGCTCAATTATGATTTGGGAGGGCGCTAACGCTGTATTCAATATTAACCCTGAAACCGGTTTTTTTATTAAAGATGTAATAGTCGATGGGACTTCGGTCGGAAGAGTCGAGAATTATACCTTCTCTACAGTACTCAAAGATCACACTATTTCGGCTACTTTTGGAGCCATCACTCATAATATTGCGGCCAGTGCGAGCGAATATGGATCAATTTCCCCTGGAGGGTTAATTGATGTGGATTCAGAACAGGTTTTTAAGATCTCTCCAAACCCCAAATGCCACATTAAGGACGTGCTGGTGGACGGTGTCTCTGTAGGCGCGGTAAACAGTTATTCTTTTACGAATATAACCTCTGATCACCATATAAACGCCCTTTTCGAACATGATCCAGTAACTGTCACTACATCGGCAGGTGAAAATGGTTCTATTTCCCCATTTGGAACGGTTTCGGTTGAGTACCAGCAGAACCAAACATTCACCATCATTCCCGATGCCAACTATCACGTAACGAATGTTGTGGTGGATGGTTTTTCGATTGGTGCGGCCAATAGTTATTCATTTACAAACATAAAAACAAATCACACGATCAGCGCAACTTTCGAGCGTGACCCGGTTACAATTACGGCTACAGCGGGTGCAAACGGTTATATTTCTCCGTCCGGGTCGGTATCTGTCGAGTACGGGCAAAGCAGAGACTTCTATATAGCGGCAAACGCCGGCTACCGAATAAAAGATGTGCTGGTGGACGGCCAGTCTGTTGGGCCAGTCAGCAGTTATATGTTTAATAACGCTGTTGCCAACCACTCTATAGATGCGAGCTTTCTCGCAGTATATAACGTTAGCTCCTCCGCCGGGCCAGGAGGAACAGTTACTCCTTCGGGAAACACGAAAATTGACGAATCAGGCAGTCTAACCTTTGCCATAGTGCCCAATGCAAATTATGGAATTCTGAATGTATATGTTGATGGTGTATCGATGGGGCCGGTTTCAAGCTGTACATTTGACAACATAACCAAATCCCACACAGTCAACGCATATTTTGCAGAAAATCCATCTGTTTCCGGGACCTACTCCATTATTGATCTGGGTACTCTGGGTGGGAGTTCAAGTGAAGCTGCTGCTATCAATAATTCAGGCCAGGTGGTAGGCACTTCCTATACTGGATATCTTGATTACCAGCATGCCTTTCTTTACAGCAATGGGATAATGACAGACCTTGGAACTCTTGGCGGATTGATCAGCTATGCTTCAGCGATCAATAATTCGGGCCAGGTAGTGGGCAAGTCCTCGATTACGGGGTATTTTCCGAGACACGCTTTTATCTATAGCAATGGAGCGATGACAGACCTTGGAACTTTCGGAGGTACGGACAGCAATGCAACAGACATAAATGATCTTGGTCAAATTGTGGGTTCATATACTTCAAGTTATTCCGTAGTCCACCCCTTTCTCTATACCGACGGGGTCTTAACCAAGCTTGACACTATGGGCACCTACAAAGGCAGCACGGCTACAGCTATAAACAATACCAGTGATGTTATAGGTGAATCAATTATAAATTCCTATGGCTCAACGCGAACCTTTCTATACAGTGACGATATTTTGACCGAACTTCCGAAGTTCAATGGCAGCTCCGCGATTCAGCCAACATCTATCAATGATGCCGGTCAGATAGCAGGATACGGTGTAGCCTCAGATGGGAAAGGGCATGCTTTACTCTATAGTAATGAGGCAATCATTGATTTAGGGACTTTCGGCGGGTGGACCATTGCTCTGTCTATCAACGTTTCTGGTCAGGTCGTAGGCTATTACTCTGAATACTATTATCCTTTCCTATACAGCAATGGAGCCGCTACGGATCTAAACACAGTGCTTCCGCAGGATTCAGGCTGGGTGCTTCATAAAGCTACAGCCATCAACGACTGGGGACAGATTGTCGGCTGGGGGATGCATAACGGTGCAAAACGCGCTTTCCTGATGACCCCCACCTCCGATACCATCACGCACACAATTACGGCAAGCTCAACAGAAAGTGGCTTTATTCTGCCTTCCGGTTCGGTAGCGGTCAAACAAGGCACAAATGCTGAATTCAGCATAAGTGCTGGAGCAGGTTCCTATGTGAAAGATGTGTTGGTCGATGGCGTGTCTGTTGGGCCTGTCGGCAATTACACATTTTTCACTGTATTCGAAGACCATACCATCTCCGTTGTGACCGGCCCAACGATTACGGCCGGCGCAAGCGAACACGGTTTTATATTGCCTTCGGGGTCCATTGGGCTAAGCCAGGGTTCCAGCCAGGTTTTTACTATTGCTCCCGATACCCATTGTCATGTAGCCGATGTGCTTGTGGATGGAAACAGTGTCGGGGCGGTCGATGCTTACACCTTTGAGAACATAGCTTCCGATCATACAATTTATGCCCGTTTT
Organism: Desulfarculales bacterium UBA702; assembly: GCA_002298165.1. Taxonomy (GTDB): domain Bacteria; phylum Desulfobacterota; class Syntrophobacteria; order Syntrophobacterales; family Syntrophobacteraceae; genus SbD1. Next base: position 7,024 of record DBMI01000044.1, on the reverse strand, counting down.
GCGATTGATGAGTTCAATTTTACAGCATCCGCAGGCACTGGTGGATCTATTTCACCCTCAGGCAGCACTCAGGCAGATGCTTTAACGAGTCAAACCTTCATTATCACTCCCGCTGAGCATTTCCACGTACTTGACGTCCTAGTAGACGGCGCTTCTGTCGGGGCGGTCACCAGCTATCAATTCGATAATGTGACAGCCGATCATGCCATCTCAGTTACATTTGCAATAGATCAGTACACCATCACGGCATCTGCGGGGACTCATGGGAGCATTTCGCCGTCAGGAGCTGCCAAAATTGATCATGGTTCTGCCAGGTCATTCACCATCACACCGGATGCCCACTATCATGTTTCAGATGTTTTGGTTGACGGAACATCCGTCGGGGCAGTCAGCAGCTATACCTTCAGTAATGCGGCAGCCGATCACTCCATATCTGCTGTTTTTGCAATAGATCAGCACACCATTACCTCTTCTGCCGGGACGTACGGGAGCATTTCCCCTTCCGGTGATCTGAAGGTGGATTACGGGTCGAGCAAGTCTCTTACCATTACTCCCAATACGGGCTACTGCATAAAGGATCTCAAAGTTGACGGCATCTCAGTTGGAGCAATCACAAGCTATCAATTTGATAATGTGACAGATGATCACTCTATCTCGGCGGAATTCCAGTCGAGCATTGTGATTACGTCCCCCAGGAATGGTGATTCCTGGCTTGTGGGATCAAGGAAAGAAATCAATTGGGAGTATGGAATCCCGGCATCAAACGTCAGAATTGAGTTGCTCAAGGCCGGCTCGATTTTGAAAAAGCTTTCAGCCGCTGCGCCCCCCAAAACGGCCTCAACGGGGTCGCTTGAATGGAGAATTCCCGCCGGGCTTGCACCGGGAGCCGATTACCAGATTCGCATCACAAGCACCATTGACAGCGCAGTCAGCGTAACCAGCCCCTATTTCAACATAGGAATGGATACAACCGGGATGGTTTATCTTTTGTTGATGGATTGACCCATCCTGTCAGATTTGAGGTGTCTATCTGCATCTAAGATGCCTGGGACGAGACTCGAACTCGTATGGCCTTGCGACCGAGGGATTTTAAGTCCCTTGTGTCTACCGATTCCACCACCCAGGCGCTTAATTTGGGGCACTCAACCCGGCAACTCCAGTTCGTCGGACCCATTCCACTCAATCGCGGAGCGGGGCTGAAATAATGCCGGATCGGAAGTGGAATTCCATCCACCGTATGATGTTCCAGTATAGGGGAACGATGCCGGGAATGCAACGTGGAGCGATGGGATTTGGAGTGATTTTATTGCTGGATATAGCTTTCTGCCACGCAGTGGCATTGCCGGGAGAAACGCTGACGACTTTCGCCTTCTACCCGGGCAGGGGGAGTTTCCTTGCGCGCCTTTTATCGAGGCTCAGGAAATCGGAAAGGGCGAGTGCGGTCAGGTGCACTATGCCCCAGGACCATACTATGTCGCTTGCGAAGTGTGCTCCCTGTGCAATTCGGACAATCCCGACTCCCGATCCGGCGGCAAGGCCGAATATAAGCCAAACGGGCGCCCATCCGGAATTGGTTTTGCGAAGTACGAAATAAGGCGCGGCAAGGAAGAATCCCATGGATGCGTGGCCGCTCGGGAAAGACTGGCCGTTTCCAGCATCTCCCAGGTCCAGGAGCTTTAAAAATTGGCTCGTTCCTCCGAAAACGGTAATCTCACGTGGCCTGGGGCGTCCGGCATTGTCTTTCAAAATGAAGTTCACTATAAGACCGGGGCCGAGTGCGAGTAGAAGTACAAAAAACAGTGCCTGTTTTCGGTAAATCGAGAGGCTTCTGCGCAGAAAGCCGGCAAGGAAGGCGATACCCGCGATAATCGCCATTGCCAGGCCGGGCCAGGTGCCGTAGTCATATACAAGAGAACAGATTTCCGATGACGCGTATTTCCAGCCCTCTTCGGGGGAGTAGAAGTACCCGGAGATCTGCAGGTCGAGTTCGGTTGCCATAAAAAGGGCGGTAAGCGCCAGGAGCACGACAAGTGGAATCATGAATTCGAGAGATAGCCTGGATGATCGGCTGTCAATCAGGACTGCGGAGGCTTTGCGGTGTAGCAAAAAAATTCTCCTGGAAGGTTTTACCCCGTAAATACATCTCTGCCTAAAATCCGGAAAATTACGTCAGAAGCCGCCATCATAAGGTAAATGGGTCCCTCTGTAAAGAATACTCGAAGCCCTCTCGCCCGGATAGCAATTTATATCGATTAGCGTCCCAAAAGGACCTTCTGTAGCCCAAATCAACGCGATTTTTGCGGGTTGGGTTAAGCGGTCAATGGAATTTCGCCGCAAAATAGCGCGAAGGAAGTGAAACCCAACCTGCAAGACTAACCAGGATAATGTGGGGTACAAGTTTATCGCGCCCATCATTGAGTCCCGAGTAGCATTGTGGGCACTAAAAACCCGTGCCCACCCTCCCCGGTTACGGCAAGGTCTCCCGGCCTTGCCGGCCGCTTCGACCGAAGGTCTCAATGGGTAGCAGCTTACTACCTTCATATAAACCTGCAAAACTGTCTATCGCAAGAACGCCCACAAGGGGCTATACTACGGCTAACCTCAGGCTCAATGCCCTCTTCCGATATCCGATATCCGATATCCGATATCCGTCACCCGAATCCGAACATCTGACATCCGACATCTGAGATCCGATACCCGTCACACCCGTCATCCGATGTACGCTTTTGCCTGCCGGTGGATGGCGGGGCTTTTGGATTCCTGTACCTCGTTAACTATTCGCTCCAGGGCCGCCAGAACGATCCGCCGCAGTTCGGGTTTCATAAGCTTCACGTGCTGGAAGCTGTTTAGCATTCGCCCGGCATTGGTGTAGTTGATAGGGGCAAGTTCGATAACCACGTCGGCGATCCAGTTTACGCCGCGTTCATTCCAGATCACCTTGTTGTTGTTGGCCATCGTAAGGAAAAGAGCCCTTGCCCAGGTCGGCTGCGAAACATCGAAGGTGGGGCGCCTTCTTTCTTTTTCAACCAGGTCGAATACGTCATCGCGTGTTCCGGAGGCAATCACGCGCAGATAATTTGCGTAGCCGCTGAGGTGAGTATGCCATTCGAGGTAGGTCTCATCGAGTATTCCGAGCCTCTCCGGGGCCGAACTCCGGTTGAGGGCGGCAAGGGCGGTCACCCTGTCGTTTGCGATAGTTGCACGGTAAAAGTGGTCGAGGATGAGCGCATGGGCCTCTGTAGTCTCAGCAACTGCGATAAGATCCAGTAGGACATGCTTTAGCATCCTTTTTTCGATCCCTGCAGCAATTGTCGAGGCGTCCCAGAGATCATAGGTGTCCAGCCCCTCGAAAAGCTCTTTCAGATCCGAGTGATAGAGATGATTGACCGAAAGCATAAGCTTTTCACGCGCGCGGACGAGGTCCGGGTACCATGCCCCGTAAGCCCGGTCCATGGGCTGCTCGTCGATGCGGAGAAGATATGCCTTTATTGCCGGAGGGATTTTTTCATCGGAGAGTATTTCGCCGAACACGCCGAGCCATGCGGGATCGATGGGCGCGTTGGGGTCGTGCAGGAGTTTTATCCGCTCGACATCGGTGAGCTTGCGCATGGCATCTACCCGGCAATACGGGTTCGGGTCCAGCCGTGTTTGAAGGTTTAGAGACTCGAAGTTTGCGCTCCGGTCGACGAAAGTTCCGTAGAATGAGTAGTCCCGATTAATCGACGCGAAGGCAGGGGGAGCGGCAACATTATCGTAGACCAGGCTCGAACTCTTGCCGGTTAGCTCAAAGACCCTCTCGGTTCCAGGAATATCCTCCCCTTTTGCCGAAACGAGCGCAACCTGAATCGGGAGATAGAAGGGCGGCCTCCCGTGGGCCGGTTCCTGGCTAAAATCTATCCTGTACTGCTTCTTCCCGGAATCGAACTTTGCCGTTGCCGTGACTTTGGGATACCCGATCCGGTAGAGCCACTGCTTTTTGAATTCGGCAAGGGATTTTCCGGAGACTTCCTCGAAGCACTGGAAGAACTGGTCGGTATCGGCGTTGCCGTTTTTGTATCGAGTGAAGTAAAGGGTTTTCCCAGCCTTGAAATGTTCCTCCCCGAGAACAAGACGAAGCATCCTGATTACCTCGGCGGCCTTGACATAAGTTACGCCGTCTATCAATTCATCGGGATCGTTAAAGCCCTCCCGCACTATGCGCCCGGAATGCCCGGCATCTTCGATTGCAAGCGGGCCGAGCAGCGGATTCCTTATGGCGTCAACCTGGTTTAACCGGACCATCGCCGGATCGAAAACGTCGGCCATGAATTGCCGTTCAACATCCACCGTGTAGGCCTCGTTGAGCCAGACATCAAAGGGCGTATCCATTGTCGTTTCGCTCCCGCACTGATTGTGCTCGAATTCGTGCACAATCACGGCATGGGCGTAATAGAGGGACTGGTCGAGAGTATGTTCGTGGATGAGCGCGGCGTCGGTGACAATTGTCGTATTCCCGACATTTTCCATGCCGCCGAAGTTCGAGCGGCTCATTGTGATGGTCCGGTAGGTATCGCCCGTGTACTCATAGTCCTGGCTCTTCTTGATCCACAATACCGATTTTTTGAGGATCTCCATCGGGACTTGTGCCCCCTGGACCGATCCCGGCGGGACCAGATATTCGAGCGAAACGGAGCGGCCGTCATCATAGACTGTCTTATCCTTCAAGACATCCCAGGTCCCGGCGCAGATGAGGAAAAGGTAGGGCGCCATCGGGACGGGGTTGTTAAAGGTAATCACCTGCCTGTCGGGATTATCGGGCATTCTCACCGGCACGCCGTCGGGGTTTTTCACCGGATCGATATTGCCGTTGCTTATGAGGTGAGTGTAGGCAACATCTGCCTCGATTGTCGTCGTCATCGTGCACTTGGCCCGGCAGTCGTCTAAAATGGGCATGATCCGCTGAAAACCCCACTGCTGGCATTGCGACATGTACTGCTGGGGGGCGCCCGGAGGGGTAATATCCTTGTAAATGCCTTCCAGGGTATACTCGTCCGGATGGCATACCGTTTTCGCGCGAATGAAGAATTTTTCGCCGGTGGCGACTTTCCGCGGAAGGTGAATCTCCAGCTTGTTTTGCTTTCTGTGGTATTCATATTCGAGACCGTTGCCGGGAGTTCCCGGACCGGCGCACCATTCGACACTCACGATATCGAGGTCCCTCGCATCCAGCTCGATTCGCTCCAGATCGCGCCGTGCCGTCATTTCGAGGCAGTTCTCGGCGTCTACATGGTCATCGATGAAGTTTATATACATCGTGAGGTGATGCAAACTGACCGGCAGTTCGCCGAAATCTTCGCGCAGGTATTTATACTTTTCGTTTGGCAAGGCAGACCTCCCAGGTGGGGTAAAATAAAACGTGTTTTATTAACTCACGTTGAATAGACACAATGACCAGGGACAAACAATGAAATAAGAACTAACTGCCGGTATTTCCGCACGATGGCGAATCTTTTTCCTTTTTTTCCCGGCCGGCTGCATTGTGACAAGGGGCTGCCCGAGTCGATGCCTGAAAATATGCGCTCTTTGCGCCATCCCATTTGGAGAAAGGACAACCGACACCCTAGGGAAAAAAAGGAGCTTTGTCATGGACAATGATCGTTTGAGTGGATTTTTGGGTGGTTTGAGAGGTTCCTTTTATCTCGGGCTTTAAAAGCCGCAGCTCGGTTTTACTGCTCATTACCTATCGGCGGGAATTCCCGGCTAAATCCACGGCTAGCGGTATCTGTCCAAGGAAGATCGCAAAGAGCAAAGAGGTATGGCGGGAGGATTGATTTTCCAGGAGGTGGTCACCCCTCAATGGCTCCTGCCCAAAACAGCATCAACCCCCTCCCCCAAACCCCTCCCACCTCGGGGAGGGGAGCTTCCCTTCAATTTCGGCCTGTTACTTTCCATTCAGGATTTGCACGAAAGCCCCTTTCTGGCAACCACCACCTGCTGCTCAGAACTGAACGGCAGGGCCCGTTAGAAGGGCTTTTGACCAACAAATTGTGATGCGAATTCCCCTTTGATGGGGGGCAGGGAAGGTTCAAAAAATCTAAGAATTTCAACTCCCTCCCCCCGGGCCAGGCTGGTATGTATTTCATTACCACCTGCACCTATGACCGGCTGGCGTTATTCGGAGAAATCGTTGATGGGAAAATGATTGCAGAATGAGCGGGGATGATGGTGCAAAAACTTTGGCACCCAATACCCGATCATTTTCCCCAGGCCATGGTGGGTGAATTTGTTGTAATGCCAAACCATTAGCATGGAATTATCATCGTTGGGACGAACGGCGTAGGGGAAACGATTCATTTGCCCGCGGACGCAAATATTGCAATGGTAGGGGCAAAAAATCTTTTGCCCAATAATGATCTGCCTATGGGGGCAAAAAATCTTTTGCCCCTACAATGACATGGGTTTTCGCATCATGGCCCCTAATGAGAACGTTGGCCCCACAGGATGAATGGATTGACATTAAATCCCGACATACACCACCGAAAATCTATCCGTTTGCGGGGATCTGATTAAAGGCGCCTCCCACCTCGGGGAGGTGAGCTTTCGTTAAAACTCCCGCCTCTCTATTTTAGATACTGTTTCTGAGGCAACAGGCTATTCATTGGCTCCTGCCCATTACAGGACCAAGGCGGCCGGCAAGGTCGAAAGTGCCCTGTTGACCAACTCCGGAATAGAAATTCAATGCACCGAAATTGAAGGGAATCTCCCCTCCACTCGCGGAGCCTGCCCCGGCGGGGTTGGGGGATGGGTTGAAAATTTTATACCCTTTTCGTCACCCTCCCCTTGATCCCCTCCCATCAAAGGGAGGGGAATTAACATCCAGATCCTCACAATGAGGGATGGGAATTAGCATCGCAACTTGTTAGGCAACAGGCCTTCATGGGCTCCTGCCCATTACAGGGGCCGATGCCGCCGGCAAGGTCGAAAGTGGCCTGTTGACCAACTCCGGAATAGAAATTCAATGCACCGAAATTGAAGGGAAACTCCC
>DBMI01000097.1 GCA_002298165.1 Desulfarculales bacterium UBA702 | reverse complement strand
AAGCCGCTGGATTCCCGCCCAGAAGCGCTGCGGGAATGACGATGTTCGAAGCTGAGATCCAGATAGATCATGCAGCGGGTTGGGCACAGCCCTACGAAAAACTTGCCAGTACCGAGAACGAAGGTTTAGGTTGGGTTGAGCGCTGCAATAGAGTATATTGCGGGAACAATAACTTACCGAAACCCGAAAACCATGGGCCAGAGTAGTAAGCGGTCAAAGTTTCAAAGTATCGATATCTGACAAACCCGCAGTCTACATTCTGGAGGAGAATCCGTCAGAGTATGACCAACCCCCGGCGAGACCAATCATCCCTCTCCTTTCCGATCTTTGACGGACATGTCGACGTCCTATATGCAATGTCCAACTCGTTTCCCCGCACCGAGTTCGACAAGATATCCGACCTGCCCGTAACAATCGAGAAGATGAATGCTGCAAGTGTCCTTATTATTGTCGCAGCCCTTTACTGCCCAGATGATTACAACGGCCAAGCGACTTCAGCGGCCTTCCTCAAAGATCTTATATCTCAGGCCGAAAACTACATGACCGGTCTTTTCCATATAAGGTCCGATGCTGACATCGAGAATTGTTTCGAAAACGCAAATCCGGGGATGATCCTGCTGGTTGAGAATTCCGACGGGCTTCTGGAGATAGACAGGGGAGTAATCGAGCGGGCTGGGATAAAGGTGGCGGGCCTGACGCACATGGGTCGAAACAGGATCGGCGACGGCAATAACGTTCCATTTCCGGGAGGACTTACCGAGGCAGGAAAGAAGCTCGTGCGCGAGTTGTCGAGGGAAGGGTTTGCATTTGACCTGGCGCATCTTGCCGAGCCGGGCTTCAGGGACCTTGTCAGAATCCACGAAGGTCCCCTGCTCTCTTCTCATACCGGCGTGCGGGAATTATGCGACATCCCGAGGAATCTCACCTGGGATCAAATCAAGATGATCCTCGACCGCAAAGGGGTAATCGGCATTGCCGCCGACCCAAAGATGCTTTCGATTGACGGCCAGGCCGGAATCGAGGACATTTTCAGGCATATCGACAGCATTGCACAATCATTTGAGGCGGATGGAATCGCCATCGGATCGGATTTCTGCGGCTTTCATTCAGTAAATCACGGCATCGAGGATATCTCGAAGCTGCCCGACCTTGCCGATCTTCTCCTGCGGCGCGGTTACCCGGAACAGAGCGTACGGAGGATAATGGGGATAAACTGGTATAACTTCTACCGTTCGCTTTTCTGAATGTACTGGTCCAGCACGGCGAAGAATTGCTCGATATCGCTCTCGTCATTGTAGAAATGGGGGGAGATTCTTATGGCATCACCTCTTTGCGCCACCAGTACCTTGTTTTTCATAAAAAACCGGAAAAGTTCGTGAGCATTCCCACCGCCTGGCATGAAACTCAGGATTCCGGCCCGGCGCTCACGCTCAACGGGGCTGATAATGCTGAAATTCCTCGTCGCAAGCCCCTCCGAAAACATGTCGTTCAGATCGCAAATCCTTTCGTGGATTCGATCTACTCCGACCTCAAGAAGCATTTCAAGGGCAACGCCGAGCGCGGTTATGCCTGGAACGTTCAGCGTTCCGGATTCAAAGCGGAGCGCATCCGGTTTAAGTTTAAGCTCCAGATTATAGAAATTCTCCTCGTCTTGTACGCTTCGCCACCCAACGCGAGCGGGGTGTACCAGGCCGTTTGCTTCTTTCGATATATAGAGCGCGCCTATTCCCATTGTAGCGAGGAGCCACTTGTGGCCGCCAGATGCGAGGAAATGAATTCCGCATTTTTTGACATCGAGCGGAACAGCCCCGAGGCTCTGGATGGCGTCAACGCAAAGCAAAATACCCTTTTTTCTGCAAAGCTCCCCAACGCCTTCCAGATCGCAGCGAAAACCTGTTGCGAAATCAGTCGAGCTTATTGTGATGAGCTTAGTCCCGGGCCTGATCGCCGCATCGAGTTCGGCTGGCGTAAATCTTCCGGCTCTTTTTTGAAAGTAGTCGATTTTAACTCCGAGCCGCTCAAGGTTTGCCCAGGGATATACGTTCGAGGGAAAATCGGGCACCGGCACCAGCACGCGATCTCCTGGAGTCCATGAAAGGCCGTTTGCAACCGCGCTGAGCCCCTCAGAGGTATTTCCCATGAAGCAGACTTCCGAGGGTTCGGCGGTAATAAGTTGCGCGAAAAGTGAGCGGGTTTTTTCCACCTGCTTCATCCACTGTGGGTAGCGCATAAGCCCCAGGCTGCTGTAATCGCTGAAAAGCTCGCTTAAAGCGCGGCTCACTCTCGAAGGCGGAGAAGATACCGCTGCGTTGTTCAGGAAAACATAATTGCGCATTATGGGGAATTCGTCCCTGTAGGTTGAACTTTCCATAAAATTCGCCCCCTTTCATGGACCGGTGCCTCAGGCGCCGATAATGTGCATTGCGTATGTTAAGCACGTCGAATTATAATGAAATTCGACTAATGCGATATAAATTAAATTAGTGTGGCCGAATTTCAAAACTTATATCACAAGAAAGGATGGCCCTTATGGAAAGAGGAGGAGTAACCTACCAGCGAGATCGAGCCGTTGCGGCCCAGAGCGATTTTATCCGGAAGGTTTACAACTGGATGGCACTCGGGCTTGCAGCAACCGCGATAAGCGCCCTCTACACAGCTTCGAACGAGGCAATGCAGCGCCTTATATTCGGGAGTCCTATTACGATAATAGTGCTCCTTGTTGCCGAATTGGGGCTGGTAGTTGCAATCAGTGCCGCAATTAACAGAATCCAGTCTTCAACCGCGCTGATCATGTTTTTCATCTATTCGGTCCTGAATGGACTTACACTCTCATCGATTTTCCTCGTCTACACCAGCGCCTCAATCGCAAGTACGTTTTTTGTAACAGCCGGTACCTTCGCCGCGATGAGCATCTACGGGTACACAACCAGCCGAGATCTTACTTCCTGGGGAAGTTTCCTGATGATGGGGCTGATAGGGATTATCATCGCCTCACTGGTCAATTTCTTTTTCAGAAGCGAGCAAATCTACTGGCTGATTACCTATGCTGGTGTAATCATATTTGTCGGGCTGACCGCCTACGATACCCAAAGAATAAAGCAGATGGCCATAGGTGGGTTCGAAGGGGCCGAGATGGAGAGAAAAAGCGCGGTTATCGGCGCCCTTATGCTCTATCTTGATTTTATAAACCTCTTCTTGCTGCTTCTGAGGATATTCGGAAACAGAAGAGATTGAATTCATCACCTGCGAGCCAGTGCACTTTAGCCCTGCCGGTTTCATTAAAATTGTGCTGATGGAAACATCGTTGACTGCCATTTAACACCAAAAAAGGAGTGAAAGCCGATGAGGAAGTTTTTTCCAATTATCATCATCGTGATCGCGGCAATGGTAATTTCCCCCGCCATACTTTTTGCAAAGCAAGATGGACATCACTCCGAAGGCGGAACCTACTCGGCGCATCCAACTGCTTCCGACCTCGACTCCGGTCCCAAAGCCAAACATGGAGAAAGATGGGCGGCAGAGCACAAGCGGCTTCAGGCTCAGATGAACGAGATGGATCAGCGGCTCGATCAAATCCTCGCTGCCATGAATTCGGCTACAACCCTGGAACAGAAGGTCGCGGCCATGTCCGATGCCATAAATGAACTGGTCGCACAGCGCAAGCAAATGGTGGAAATGTTTAAAAACTATCATGCTAAAATGCGCGGAGGAATGAAGGGCTGCGAAAACTGTCCCAAACATGGGAAAAAGGCAAAAGGCCCCCATCACGAAGAGTAGCAGGCCCGTGCAAATAAACGCCCGGACTACTTCCAATATGGCGGTGGCTCTTTGGAGCTGCCGCCTTTCTTATGAGAGAGTGACTTAAGAATTGTACACCTCATACTCCAATCTAAAAGAGCGTGAGAGATTCGGTTACGATTACCGCATTCGAAAAACCGGCGGAAAATCGGCGATCACGGTAATGGCACTGCACGGGGGAAGAATAGAACCCGGGACATCGGAAATCGCCGAGTCAATCGCCGGGACTGAATACTGCTTTTATGCATTCGAGGGACTGAAAAAATCCGGGAACGGAGCGCTCCACATTACCAGCACCTCTTTTGATGAACCGCTGGCCCTCGGTATGGCGGGCAACTCCGATACTGTACTGACGATTCACGGATACCGGGAGAAAAGCGAGACAGTATTAGTGGGCGGTCTTTTTGAAATGCTGCGTGAGAATATTCGGGACCGGCTTACCGGAAGCGGCTTTCAAACTGGGGAGATCCGGCAATATCGAGGCACGTCGCCGTTAAACCTGTGTAACCGATGCAGGAGCAGGGGCGTGCAGCTCGAACTGGCCAGGGGATTGAGAGATGCGATGTTTCATGATAGTAACACCAGTCAAAACGATTTGTTCCGGATCTTTGTCGAATCGATCCGTGGCGCTTTATCGGAATACTCGCGCTCTCTTACCTGAAGCTCTGGGAAGTAGAAATTTGGAGTAATAATGCTGAGGCACACCTTCATTCACTTGCCGGGGGTTGGGATAAAAACCGAAAAATCTCTTTGGGACCGAGGAGTTCACACATGGGATGATTTCCTCGACCCGGACCGCTCTTTGCCGTTTGGCAAGGGCAAGTGCACCACCCTGCGCTCAGCCCTGATCGAGTGCAACGACCATGTTTGCGTTTTCGACCCGGAGTATTTTGCCCGCAGACTGCCCTCGTCCAATATGTGGCGGCTCTATTCCCAGTTCCGCAATTGCTGTGCATATCTAGATATCGAAACAACGGGACTTGGCGGGCCTTACGACTACATTACAACGGCAGCCCTCTATGACGGCCGCGAGATTCATCATTATGTCCATTCCGATAATCTTGACGAACTCGCCAAAGATCTGGAAAAGTACAAGCTGCTGATAACTTATAACGGAAGCTGCTTCGATCTGCCCTTCATTCGGAATTTCTTCGGTATCCCTCTCGAACAAGCCCATATCGACCTGCGCTTCCTTCTCAACAGCCTCGGGTACCGTGGCGGATTGAAGGGGTGCGAAAAGCAGCTTGGGCTCTGCAGAGATGGACTCGAAGGTGTAGATGGTTTTTTTGCGGTGATATTATGGCATGAGTACAAGAAGACGCTGAATCCTTCGGCCCTCGAAACCCTTCTGGCCTATAACATTGCCGATGCTGTAAACCTGGAAGCTTTGATGGTCGCGGCATTCAATCTTAAGGTGGGGGAAACCCCCTTCCCGGAGCTTTCACTTCCTCCGCCCTGCCCTCCCCGGATACCGTTCAAGGCCGACCCGGAACTTATTTGCGATTTGCACCGGCGCTATTTCGACTCAGCTTGCGGAGGCCTCAGTCTCCCAACAGGGTAAAACCACAAACGGGTCGAATTCCCCCAGCCCCCTCCTCGCCCGCGGCCGCCGCCGGCCTCCGCGACCTCGCCCTGGTACATGAATGCAAAGACCCGCGAACCATACGGCATCGGAACCCGCCGCCTGAACCTTTCTCCAGACCAGCGTTCAAGGCCGCTTTGCCGGGTCACGAGAAGAGGCGCCGTACCAAGCACTCTACCATCCGCATCCCCGAAGATTACTCCCGCGTTGAAATAATTCAGCAGGCCGAAGTTATATTTGATGGAATCAATGAAATCGAGTGTACCAGACATTTCCAATCCACCCGGCACTCGATCATACCTATACTCGATGATGACCTCCTGTGCCTGCCATTTTCCAGCCACACTGCCTGTATCGGAGATCGGAATCCTCTCATCGGGAAGTATCATTTCATCATTCGGTAAGCCAATCATCCCTGTGGACGCACAGGCCGATACAACAATTAAAAAGATCAATATCAGCAGAGATGCCCGAAGATCCTTCATCTTTAAATCCCTTTCCAACAGTAGTTAAATGATGTGTTAAGCAACCATCTAAGCATTTACCCTGCAAAAGAAAACTTTTCTGTTCCGGAAAAAGCGACAGGCTTCCGCGGTTTACTCCTACCCGCCAATCCTTATTGACCACCTTCCGGCAGGCTATTAATTTCCTAAGTAGGTGAGGCCTCGTCATTCCATCCAGGACCTTTCCTCATTGCTGCCAGTGTTTATTGACCTGGCAATTGAATGGAGATTATCCCGTCCAAAGTAGTACGGGGCAAAAGGAGAGTTAGATGAATCTGAAGATCGAAATCGGGCTGGCGATGGTTGTCGCCTGCCTGTTAACGCTTGCCGGATTAAACAGCATGGGTATCGCGGCGCACGTGGCCGGCAAAGCTGACAAAAGTTGGGCACGCCAGGCTGAAGAGCTTTTCTATCTCAGCCCCGGAACGGGCGAAAAAGTCTTGTCCCGCAGCCAATGGGATGAATACAAGGAGAAGATTGCCAACATGGATCCCGAGCGGTTGGCTTCCTTTAGACTCGAGACGCATATGGCTTTAATGGGTTCTTTTCACGACCGTCATCCCGTTTCTCCAACGCTTGTGCCCAATCAGGGAACGCAGGCGGACGTGAAGTTTAATCCAGGCATGAAGTTATTTCTCAAGCCGATTGCCGCAAGAGCCGCAGCGGGATCCGGCTCGAGCCCCACGGGTGCCAGGGCTGCCGCGACTGGCGCTATACCGGCAGCATCAGGCGCAAATCCTTCCGGGGCCGCATCCCTTGGCGGCTCGACTCCCGTGACGGGAACTTCAGGGGCTGCATCGGGCTCGATAGGGGGGACCGGCGCACTTGTCGGCATCCCAACTCCAACCACCGGAACATCCGGCACTGCTTCGGGGTCAATTGGCGGCACCGCCGCGCTTGGTTCTTTTAACCCATCCCCCTTCGCGCCGACAGCACCTGCCGCCACAGCAGGTGCTGGTTCCTCAGCTCAATCACTCACTGCAGCGACTCAGGCTGCCCCAGCAACGGCTCCCAGCCTGACAGCCGTTTCACCCGCCGCCCTCGGATCGACCGCGGCGACTTCAGCCCTTGAGGGGTCTGTCCCCGTTACAGGGTCCTCGGGCACCCTTTCTGGAGCTCCAGGAGGCACTGCGGCACTTGGAGGATTCACCGGGGCACCAGGCACAACGGCAATCGCGGGCAGTGGAACCACTTCAACGGCGCAGAGCCCAACAGCTGTAACCGGTACCGCGGGAGTAATAGCCAGCACTAATTTATCAACGCTGGGGGCTGCCTTGCCCCAAACTGCCACTATGGGATCTGGATCTGTACCAATGCAGGGTGCAGCGGAATGCGCGGCACCGGTGCAAATGAGTGCTCCCGCCGCAATCAACGGCGTCGTCACCTCACGTGATGCCGACAGAATGTTCGGGGTGGATCCAACTACCAGCACCAAAAGATCAGTCGATTCTTACGACGATTCACGGGGCGCTATTTTCCACAGGGATTTCGATATCGGCGGCGGCAACCGCGACATGGATAGGAATTATTGGTGAGAAGTGCAAAAAGCTGTTTGCCCAGGCTTATCGGAATCCGCCTGAGCTTTAGTTCTGCCTAAATGAAGAAGAACTTGTAGGAAAAACAAAAAAAAATGAACGATACCCCTCATTTTTTGTTGACTTATGAGTTATTATTGAAGCCGGAAAGTAGAATCCATATCTTTCCTCCTCCTGAAAGAGTCCAGGTCCCCCCCTCCTTCCTGGGCTCTTTCTTTATCCAGTGATTGCTCACCGTGCTAACAAGCCCTTATCCTCTCCCCTCCTCATTTTAGTGCTCGAGGACTGATAATCCGATGGAGTGGCCTTGCCTGGAGCGGATGGTGGGGCACCTGTTGTGAATTCTTTTGTGGATAGTATTTATGAGTTAGTGTTGCATGGACACGAAATTGATCCATTGCTTAATCTGCTTTTGTGCATCCGGCTCAGTGTTGACACCCACTGCTGCATTTTGGCAAGCTTTTGGAGATTCTTTTGACCTGGGCAGGAATGATATGATCATCAGAAATGAGAATCTAATCAGCCACACTGGGTACATGCCCTACAGCATCCTTTAAGATTTTGGCCCGGAGTTCTCTTCCTTCAACCGCGGTCGATGTCATTTGCCAGTCTCATCACGAGAATTGTACCGCATTGCGAGAGGATGCTAGGGGGCTGATTTCCGATGACGTTGGCTCACGATCATAACCCCACGCCATACTCCCTGCCCTCTTTCGCAATTCCCCGTACGGCGCTCGCTGCGGTGCCGCCATGTTCCGTCACTAAATTTGCATGTGCCTCTTCAAGTACAAGCATCAAAGGGCGTAAACGACCTACCTGCTCTTGCACCACATCAGAAGCTACTGTCCCTTTACTCTTGACCGACGCCAGCAAGGGTGGTCTTATATCCCCTTACCTTTTCAGGCCGATGAAGGGCTATTACCAACCATGAAATACCATTTTCCAATGGGTTACCGCGCAGATATCGACGGACTCAGAGGCGTTGCCGTCCTTGCAGTAGTTGCCTTCCACGCTTTCCCATCCTGTTTTGAAGGCGGATTCACTGGGGTTGACATATTCTTCGTCATCTCCGGATTTTTGATTTCGACCATAATCTTCGAGATGAATGCTCGTAGAGATTTCAGCTTCATCGAGTTCTACGCGAGGCGTGCCAGGCGGCTGTTTCCAGCCTTGGGAGTCATCCTTGCCGCTAACTGTGTTTTTGGGTGGATCTATCTGCTTCCCGATGAGTACCAGCACCTTGGCGAGCACATTGCTGCAGGGGCGGCGTTTGTGCAAAATTTTGTGCTATGGGGTGAGGCGGGTTACTTTGATAAATCAGCAGAACTCAAGCCGCTTCTGCACCTCTGGTCACTTGCCGTGGAAGAGCAGTTTTATCTGATATACCCGATCATGGTATGGGCATTGTGGCGACATCGCATGAACATCCTCATCGCGCTGGTGTTACTTGCCGGTTTTTCTTTTGCTCTAAATATTACGCGAGTCGCAGGACACCCCGCCGAAGCCTTCTTTCTGCTGCATTCTCGATTTTGGGAATTGCTGGCAGGCGGCATACTTGCTTATGTTCGAATGTTCAAATTAAATCTCCCTTATCTAACCCCCGCTCGTTGGCGAAATGCACTTTCCGTATTAGGTTTACTGCTCATCTCAGCAGGGATCAGTGTTCTGGACAAAGACAAAGCATTTCCCGGATGGTGGGCATTATTGCCCGTTTTGGGTACATTGTTGATTATTTCCTCCGGCCCGCATGCCTGGATTAACCGTGTCGTCCTCGGAGCCCCGGCATTGAGTTTCCTCGGCAGGATCAGTTATCCTCTCTATCTCTGGCATTGGACAATGCTCTCCTTTGCTCGAATCGCTAACCCGGACGTGACCGCCCTTACTCGTTCCGGTCTTATTGTCATTAGCGGCTTGCTAGCTTGGAGTACCTATCAATATATAGAAAAACCCATTCGATTTGGGAAAAGTTCCCTTCGTCGAGTGAGTGTTGGCACGGCCTCAGTCTTGGCCGCTGTTGGTGTGGTCGGGTTATTTGTTTTTCAAGCCCAAGGGGTGCCCTCCCGGCTGCCGAATGCAATCCAAGCCTTAACTACCTATAAGTACGATTTTTCCGAAGCTCTTGTCGGTGAGTGCTGGTTGAGCGGGGTGCAACCACCCAATGGTTTCGCTCAAGCCTGCTATGGCAATCTTCGGAATGATTGCGGCAACGGGACAGTTGTAATTTGGGGCGATTCCCATGCGGCATGCCTGACTCCGGGGGTTCGTGCAGCATACGGCGACTCGTGGAGTGTTGCCCAGTTCACAAGAGATGGTTGCCCACCTATTCTCGGCTACAACAGGGCGCAAACGACCTATTGCGATGATAACAATAAATTCGTTACATCACTTCTCCATAACTATTCACGGTCAACCGTGATCCTGTTCGCCTCATGGACAAATTACAGTAAAGATTGGACGGCCAGCAGCCAGGTAGGCAAGGCACTCCTTAACACAGTTCGCAACCTACATGATGCGGGTGTTGACCGGGTCATCGTTATGGGACCGTCACCCATGTGGAAAGGAATGCTGCCAAAATTAGCCATTAACGCAGGGAAGACCTATTTCCAGAACTATACCGTGCCATTGCGAATGAACTTTGGTCTTGATCCGAATTCCAATGCTGTAGACAAACAGTTCCGAAGTTTGCTGGCAGGATCTCCCTGTGAATATATTTCTGTATTCGACTTTCTTTGCAATGACCTGGAAGGATGTCTTGTAAGGACGACTAACGAGCAAACAAGCTTCACGACCTGGGACTATGGTCATCTGACGAGTAGCGCCGCTCGCCTTGTAGCCGGGCAACTTCCGATCCATCGCCCAACGAGGAGCGAGCATTAATAAACATGACTATCCTCGGTTCCCAGATTTATTCTGGGTGATATTCCCGCTCACTCATCATACGGTCAAAGCATGAAACCGTAATGTGATAGGATTCCGGTACACCATACCAAAAGGACATTAGATGGAAAACACAGCCCCAAAGCTTTTTGTCTTTGTTCTGATGCCATTTGAGGAGACATTCGGTGATGTATACAAACTTGGGATTAAACCTGCCTGCAAAGACGCTGGAGCTTACTGTGAAAGATTAGATGAGCAAATCTTTCATGAGAACATGTTGGATCGCATATACAATCAGATTGCCAAGGCTGACTTAATTATAGCTGACATGAGCAAACGAAATCCGAATGTGTTCTATGAGGCTGGTTATGCTCACGCCCTCGGGAAAAGGGTTATTCTCATGACTCAGGATGCTGATGACATCCCGTTCGATTTGAAACATTATCCTCATATTGTGTATGACAACAGAAAGATTGCTGAATTAAAGCCCGATCTGGAGAGACGTGTACGATGGTTTGTTGAGCACCCCACCGTTCCAGCAGATAAAGCTCTTAGGAGTTTCGCTTTCCGCCTCAACGGAACACTCATAGAAGGAGGCGCTAAGGCCAAACCGTATGAGAGGAATCTTTTCGAACTCACCATCCATAATCCTTCAAATCATACATATAAACAGGGGTCATACAAGGTTGCTATACTTGGTCCCAGAACCATTTACGCTAAAATATCGGGCGATGAAGCAGAGAAAGACATTTTAAACATTGATACCGGCAACTCACGAATCATGTACTTGCCAGTGAACGCAGACTTTTTCCCTGACGATTGGTTCAGGGTGGTATTTACCATAGGGCGTTTCTTCTCTAACTTACCCGAGAAGGAGATCCCATGCGAAATTGTTGTATATTCAGAATTGGGTAAAAGTATACACCCTTTCACCATCATGCTTGATTAAAGCTACCCCATAACAGAGGCAGCTTTCGTGAGTATCCTCATGGTGGGCCATGACTTTCACAACAGGTAATTCACAACAGTAGCTCCCATGAGTGCCTCAAATTGGCAGGCCAGGAGGGATTCATATCGGAATTGTGGTCCGATTGATGGGCATCAAATAAGTTCTGATTGGCATCACATTTGTTAGCACCGTTGTTAGCACGAAGGCCATAAATTAGGCCTAATTGCCATAGATCCTTATCCCATCACAATCAATTATCGTGCCATTCGCCTTTTTTAGGTCCCCCCCTCCTTCCTGGGCTCTTTCTTTATAGTCTTACTTCTTTTCTCCCATGGCCAAACCTCTGATATGAGAAAACGGCTGAAGCGAAGATGGCAAGATCGTCTCTGGTGGGAATGGCTGATGGCCGCCGGAAAATAGTCTATTTCAAAATATTTTGCTCCCGCATCTGCGAGATAACGGAGTGGGCTATTCGGCGCTGCTGTTCGTCAAAGAATTTTATGTAATGTGAGACGGGTACTTCTTCGAAGCCTCGGATGTATTTATGTTCGCCTCCGAAGCCCGGGTCCATGCTTTTGATGCAATTTTCGATGCCGAATGCGATGGGGTAGTAATAGCATGTGGCAAAATGAAGGAATGGGACTTCGCGAAAGCACCCCCAATACCGGCCATAGAGTGACGAGTTTTTTTGATAAAAAAGGGCACCCGCCAAACGCTTGTTGCCAAGTGATGCGACTGTAAAGGCGGTCCTAGACCGGAAGTTTTCGGCCAGCAGCCGGAAAAAGGATTCATTAAGGAACGGCCTGATGCCAAATCCCATATGTTTTACCCAGGTTCGGCGGTAAAGCAGGTACATCTCATCAAAAAGATCGTCCTCGGCTTCGATGCCCGGGACCATGCGCAGGTCTATACCCATCTCTTTGATGGAGCGCCATTCTCTTTTAATTTTCGTGCGGCGGCTCGATTTGAAAGATCCCAGATAATCATCAAAAGAATTGTATCCGCGGTTCAACCAGTATAAATACGAACTGGTCAGGCGTATGTAACCGCTTTCCAATAGAACCGGGTGAAGCCTTGACTCGGGCGAAACAAAATAGATGCGGCTCGTCGAGAGACCACGTTCGGCGCAAAGTTCGTCTATCTGATGCAGCAGATACCTGTAGGTTGGCGCTGGTTCGACCCCCGGGCCGAGCAGAAAATCGTATCCGGGGATTGGAGTATAGGGAATAGTCCCTACCAGGCCTGAATGAAAAGGGAGCCCTGTTAGTTCAGACAAAAACTCAATTAATCCACCATCTCCAAACTCGACCCATGCCCGGTCGCGCTCGTATAGCGGAACTATCGCCGAAGGCCTCGACCCCCGATAGAGAATCACGTGAGAGGGCTTATAGCCCCTGTCGCGAGATACGGAGCCGGATTTTTCAAGGGCGTACAAATACTCCCAATCGAGAATCGGAGCAGCCTGGACTGCGAGACTATTCCAATCATCCCGCGGGATTTCATCAATACTCTTAACCACTTTCAGCCGGCTTATGGTGGACAAGATATTCTCCTCGGGAAAGCTGGATCTAAACCTTTCCCCTTAGTCTAATGTAACAATTTCATGGCAGGGAGCGCCAGCAATTTCATTTTAAAATCCTCCAGCACTAGATTGCTTTCGACAGCCCTGATGCAACTGCTCCGTTGAAAAAAGAGCGAACAGAGCCTAGTTTAGACGAGCACATCTCGATCCGCACCCCACAAACCAGACCAGGAGACTATTATGCTTCCAGCCAGTGTTTCTTCTTATATAGACAAAAACAGACAGGCATTTGTTGACGACCTCGCCGCCTTTCTCAAAATCTCCAGCGTCAGCACTCTCTCGGAGCACGATGAAGATATACGCTCAGCAGCGCAGTGGGTCCTCGATCAGCTAGAGAACTGCGGGTTCGAGGGCAAGATTTACCAGACGCAGCGTCACCCGGTGGTGCTGGCCTCTTCCGAACACATTCCGGGCGCGCCCGTTTTGCTCGTGTACGGACACTATGACGTCCAGCCCCCCGATCCTTTAGATGAGTGGGAAACCCCGCCGTTTTCGCCAAGCACTCGCGATGGGTATATCTATGCTCGTGGAGCAACGGATGATAAGGGCCAGTTTCTAACCTATGTAAAGGCCGCTCAGGCAATCCTTGGGGCGGGAGAAAAGCTTCCCGTTAATCTGAAGTTTCTTGTCGAGGGTGAAGAGGAAATTGGAAGCCCAAATCTTGAGAAGTTTTTGCGGGAACATCGTGGAGAGCTTATCGCCGATGCGGTGGCAATCTCCGATGGTGCCCAGTTTGCACCGGGTATTCCTGCCATAACCTACGGACTGCGCGGTCTCTGCTACTTTCAGCTGGATGTGCAGGGACCTCGTTTTGACCTGCACTCGGGAGGATTCGGCGGAATAGTAGAAAACCCCGCACAGGTGCTTGCAAATATACTGGCAGCTCTCAAAGCCCCGGACGAGACGGTGAATCTTCCGGGCTTCTATGACGACGTGCTTCCCCTGCAGAAATCGGAGAGGGAGGAGATGGCATCACTGCCGGTCGATGAGAGTAGAATTCGCGACTATCTTGGCGTCCCGGAGTTTACCGGCGAGCCGGGGTATTCCGTAGTCGAGCGGAAAGGCGCCAGGCCGACTCTCGATATAAATGGACTTTGGGGCGGCTTTTCCGGTCAGGGCGCAAAGACTATCATTCCAGCAAGAGCCGGCGCAAAAGTCAGCATGCGGCTTGTTCCCAATCAGGACCCGGGTATAATCACCCGGATCTTTCATGATTTTATCGAAAAAAATTCGCCAGCGGGCGTCAAAGTTAAAATAACCGACCTGCATGGGGCAGACCCGGTCCTCGTATCGCGGCAAACCACCGCGATGCGTGCCGCGGAAAAAGCCATTGCAGCGGGTTTTGGCAAGAAACCTGTCTTCATCAGGGAAGGCGGGTCGATCCCCGTGGTAAATCTCATAAAGAAGCACCTTGGGCAGGAAAACATCTTGCTGCTGGGCTGGGGGTGTCCTGATGACGGCGCCCATTCTCCTAACGAGCGCTTCTCGCTGGATGATTTCCACCGTGCGATACACTCGGTCGCGACCCTCTATTACGAGATAGGGGTCTAGGAGCCGGATTCAGGAATTCCGTCAGACAGGCGGCTTCATCAGCCACTCCAGCTTATCTGGTGGCTTAAGCCTCTTATTTTTCATAAAGATGATGCTGATACGCCTGTTTCGAGGGTCGTTCGGCAGTTCCATGAGCAACGGTACCTTGTCGGCAAATCCGGCGACTCTTGCGATTCGCGATGGACTTATTCCGCTTTGTTCCAGTTCGCGCCTTGCAGACCCGGCTCTTGCAACGGAGAGTTCCCAGTTCGACATCTGCTCACTTTTTGTTTGAGTTGAGTCGGTATGCCCCTCCACCGCAATTTCATTGGGGAAATTCTTTAGAACCGCCGCAACAGTTTTTACTATAGTTTTCGCGTTATCGGTCAATTGTGCACTTCCGACAGGAAAAATAGGGTTCTCGCGCGTGTCCACTATCTGAATTCTTATGCCCTCCTCCGTAACAGCAATGAACACCTGCTGTGACGAGTTTGGAGCGCTCTCCTCGATTCCGGTCATCAGCCTTACCGCAAGATCGTCATTGGTAATCCCGCTCGAATGCTCGCCGCTCTCAATAACTTCCTCGCCACCGTAGTTCAAGCCAGAGGGCCTCAATCCTCCATCGCTCATGAAGGACTTCCCGCCCTTTTCAAATAGACTGAAGTGCTTGAAATAGAGTGCAAGCACCGCCCTTTTTTCCTGGGAGGTCATGTTCAGCAGCCACATCAGCAGAAAGAACGCCATCATCGCCGTAACGAAATCCGCATAAGCGACTTTCCAGCTTCCGCCGTGAGACCCCGAAGCAACGCGTTTGACTCTCTTTATGATGATCTTCTTCTGCTTATCTTCCATATTTATTACCTTTTAGCCTTTTTCATGACCGCTTCAAGTTCGAGAAAAGAGGGTTTAAGTTCTCCAGGAACAACCCTCCTGGCAAATTCTATTGCAACCTGGGGTGAAGGTGTGTTTACGAACGCAAGAAGTGCCGCTTTGATAACGGTCAGGAATTCCCGGTCCTCGTTGGCAATATGCTCCAGGTTGCGCGAAATGGGACCTACAAATCCATAACAGAGGAGAACGCCTAGAAATGTCCCAACCAATGCCGCACCAATGCTTTGGCCCAGGACCTCGGGCGGTTCGCTTATTTTTTTCATTGTAAGAACAACGCCCAAAACCGCCGCAACAATTCCGAGGCCTGGAAGAGCGTCCGCAACATGGCCGATGCTCTTTGACGGGATTGTCGCTTCCTCAAAATGAGCATCAATTTCATAATCTAGAAGCGATGCCAGTTCGTGCGCTTCTATGTCAGTGATGGTAAGAGTTCTGAGCGTATCGGTGAGAAAAGCAAGGGCATGATGATTTTTCAGGAATTTCGGATATTTTTTGAAGATGGCGCTTTTCGTTGGCTCATCGAGATCGGTCTCGATTGAAACCAGCCCTTCCTTTCTGATCTTGTAGAAAATCTCGCTCAAGAGCATGAGCGCTTCCACATAATCATTCTTGGAATAAATCTTTCCCTTGAACATCCTCATTATGCCGCCCTGTACAGCCTTGATCACCTTCATGGGTGAAGCAATTATGAAGCCGCCTAATGAGGCGCCAAATATAATGACCAACTCGGCTGGCTGAAACAGCAACGACATGTTGCCATGCTCCATCAGGTAGCCGCCAATAACTGAGCTGGTCACGATTACCATTCCAATTATTACAAACATCAGCCCCTCTTACAGATTCCGTTTCTTACGAAGGATTTCCCGTTGCCGTTCGAAGACATATTTTACAATGTGTTCCCGAATATCCTCATCTATCAGGGTGAAGTACACCCAGACCCGGTTACGTTCGCCCTCCGGCTCCGATCTCACAACGTTGCCATAAACGTACAGAATAAGATACGGAGCAGTGGGAAGCATCAATTGGATCTCAACCAGACTTCCGCACTCGAAAAGTTCGCAGGTCGAAACGCTGAGACCACCTGCGCTGATATTGACCTCTTCGAGTTGCAACGAGCAATAGTCTTTGTTCTGGAAGGCCAGCATCCTTATGATGGTGTCAAGCTTTGAATTGATGATGTTCAGGCACTCAGCGATTACACGGTCACCCGGTTCCGGCATCTCCCGGTTTTCCGTCAAAGCCGCTTCAAGCGATGTACGGGACCAGGCCATTGAGTGCCGGTCTTCGGGCACTATGGTGATATGGATTGGCAGGTGGCCGTCAACCCTGGAATACTCCCTCAGTGAGCGGTATTTCGCCTCTTCATCCTCGATATCTCTTTCCATCAACCGAACTTTCCACCTGGTGTCAAATGGCTGTGTGCCGTGACCTGGCTGGATGTAACACAATCCAGGCCATAGGGTCGCGAACCTATCCCACTAGATTGTCTCAGTTAAAGATTCGGATAATGTATCCTGGGGCATGAGCGAAAAATACCGCAAAAGCATGAGCATAGTATCGAGAGAGGGCGTGCAAACGAAAGCCGGCGGCGCGTTTCCGCTCCGCCGGCCAGGATGTGCCACTTGCAGGTTCTTGCCCGGGAAGACTATTTCAAGCTACCCAAGATAGAACCCTGTCGGATCGATGCTGCGAAGAACCGAGATTTCTTCTTCCGTCGGAGGCTCGGTCTCTTTGACGTTGGGAGAAATCTTGAGATCGAAGGAGCAGTTTGCCTTCAGTTTTTCCACCGACTGGCCAGGATAGTACTCGGCCAGGTACATTTCACAGGTCTTCTCGTCAAACTTGTAAACACCCATTGTACTTACGACAACGCTGGGCCCGCCGCCGATCATTCCCAGTTTTTCTCGAGCACCGGGGCCATCGAGGAAGCCGGGTGTCGTCAGATAATCGACCTTTTCGACGAATTTCTTCGGGTCCTGAGGCATAATGGCCAGGACGCGCTTGCCCGACGTCGCCATATCGTTTGCGCCGCCGCTGCCAGCAAAATAGGTAAATGATTCCGGCTTGCTCCAGTCGCCGACACCGGTTGAGTTGATGTTGCCGAATTTATCGATCTGCGCGCCGCCGATGAAGGCAACGTCAACTTCGCCTCTCTGAAGGGCCGCCATGGTCGAAAGCATTCCAAAGGATGCATCGCCGTTGCAGAAAAGAGCCGGGTCGTCAACCGTGATTGCGAGTCCCGGAGGTGCCGTCGCACGGATAGATCCGCCCTCGGTGAAAAGGATCATATTGGGAGCGTGTGTCACCATTGCAAAACCCACAACTACCAAGGGCAGACCCACGCCCGCAAACACGACTTCACTGTCTTTGATTTCCTTAGCGCATCGAACCACCATCAGTTCAGTCAATTTATAATTCGTGGCATGCATGTTTTCTTCTCCTTGTGCATTCTTATTGGGTCAAGCCTAAGCCTTGATATACTCATCGGTGTACTGTGGTACGCCCTTCCAAACCGCAGGGTCGTGAAACCCATAGTCCACCTGGTATTTGGGCTTGTACCCGAGAGTTGGCTTAAGCCTGTCAAGGCCTGCCTGACCGAATTTCTGGATGTATTTTTTGATGTACGCATTGTGGTCTTCGCAGCCATACACCCATTCATCCAGGAATTTGGGGAGAAGTTCGCCGTTTCTTTCATACTTGCCCTGGTATTGGCTGAACCGGATATCGAGGCCATAATAACCGCGGCATGCCGAAGGATGTGCGCCCCAAGGAGCATGTACAACAGCAAGCGTCTTGAAATAGGGAACCACGGTGCGGTCAGGATCGGCCCTGGTGATTTCGGGCTCTACTATCTCTTCGGCCGTTACGATTACGCCCCTTTTGGCGCCCATAGCACCGAATTCATCCGTAACACCCCTTGTGCCCCAACTCATTACGTTTCCGAGCCTATCAGCTACCTGAGCGTGGATGACGGCAACGTCGGCGCGCCATGCGCGCACTGCCGTCATTTCTTCACCGGAAAAGGGATCCTTAACCATCTTCAAATCGGTAGGATTGAGTTTCAGCATGTCAGTGCCGATGTTTCCGCGAACGGGAAGAAAAGGAACACCAAGGAAGCCGGCTATCAGAGCGCTTGTGGCGGCGAAGTTGGATACATCGAATCTTTTTGTTTGCTTGGACTGGAAAGCCCTGCGGATTGCATAGGGGGCTTTCACATACCAGTTCATGATCCACGCCGAGTGAATCTCACTGACGCAACCAGCTCCAACCAAAAGGTCCAATCCGCCAACGTCCGTGGAAGATTCTATTGTAGTAAGATTTCTTTTCTTCTGCCTGATAATTTCGTGAGTAAGCGCCATGGGAACCATGATCTGAAACCCACCGTAATAAACAGTGTCTCCATCGTGGATGTACTTTGAAACCGCTTCCTTGAGTGACATCAATTTGTCTACAGCCATTTTTAAAGCCTCCTCTGAATTAATTGGAATTGGAAATAGCATTGGATTGTCCCTTAGCGCCCACCTCCTTGCTAGGGTTCTACAAACCCTCTTTTGATTCTCTCGTTATAACAATCCCGGCATAAGTAATAGACGTGGATGTTCCCACATCCGGTACCATATAACTGTAGAAGAAATGAACATTCCATACAGCTTGGTAGCATGCATCGGGTGCTGCAGTAGTGGAAATCGTTCTCGGACCTGCCACATTCGTCGCAGGTCTTCTCAAATTTGTCCATCCTGTGTCCTGAAAACTTGAATAGCTCCGCTCAAGCGGGTTGTTACGCATTCGGCTCCTCGGGGATATAATTCGGCCGGGATGCAAGGGATAGCTCGGCAACGGGGGAGCAGAGGAGATACGATTAGATTACAGCGAAGAGTGTGAGTATTAAGAGCTTGAGCAGGATAGAGAACTCTATTTGAGTAGGAGGAAAATTGCTGCCGTACGATCCGCAATTTTACTTCTAACTTGTGATTCCCCGCACGTGATTATTCTGCCTTTTGTGCCTATGTGTCAAGAATAATTTAGCGGCAATTACGATCCAGCACCACTTTGTCGAATCACGGCAGAAAATTGTTGCAAATTGTTCGCATCGGAAACTTGCTCGAAGAAAGCACATTATGAATAAAGACATGTTTCATTGGCACACTTTGATCTGTTCCAAAAACGATAACATGCCTCATTTTCCGAGAGTTTTCGCTTCAGTATGGAACGCGTTGATTCACACCACCTTATGTGATCTCAACTCTAAAAGATCAAATAAGATATTGTTGAAAACTTAAAATTCGTAGCATGTTGCAACACCCAAGGGCCATGTCTCGCCATGCTGCCACAAAGGCACGCAAAATTGCCGGGCCAATCAACACAGTCTGACTCGGTAAACACTTTTAAGATGGCTTTACTCCGGCAACCAGGCAATCCATTCGTTCGCCGGATCGAAGCATCCGTATGTTGACAAAGCCTGCCTCGGAAAGACCCTTTTCCACTTCGGAAAAGGTATATGTATCACCGCCGCGCGTATTAACGAGCATATTTATGGCAAAAAGAGCTCCCTCAGGAGGTTTTGTTCTGGATTCATCCATAATGTGATCCCGGATTAGCAGCATTCCTCCCGGGTCCAAAGCGCGGTATGCCTTTTTGAAGAGTTCGAGGTTTTGTTCAGGATCGTTTTGATGAATTATCGCGGAAAGCAGTGCAAGGTCGCACCCCGGCGGAAGCTCATCGCGATAAAAATCGCCTCCCACAAGATCGGTGCGATCCAAAAAACCCTCGGCCTCCAGTCGTTCACGGGCCATTGGTACTACATCGTCGAGGTCGAAGATCAATGCCCGCATACGCGGGTTGTTTTTGAGGAAAGCAATCGTGTATGTACCTGATCCTCCACCGATATCCATAAGCTTTTTGAAACCACTCAGATCGAGTGAACGGGCTATCTCCTCAGACAGTGTGCGTCCGATAACATGCATCGCACCAATGAATGCCCGCCGGCTGGCCGGATCCATCGGCTTGGGAGGCTTTTGCTCGGAACCCGGCCCCTTTTCCACCACCTGAGTAAGATCACTCCAACTATCCCATAGACGGCTCATGTGAAGCAGCATCGGAAGGGATGATTCGGGATTTTTCGAAGAATATTGCGCACCCTCTTCAGTTGGCGAATAAACGTCTCCATCTTTCACCAACAGGTCAAAAGTTACCAGGCAGTCCAGCACACGCGAAAGCGCCCGCTTATCGACACCAAGCCTGGAAGCCATCTTTGCCGCGGTTGAATCACCCTCCTGAATCAAGGCGAAAAGGTCAAGTTCAGCCGCCGTGAGAATCACCCGGCTACGCATAAAATTCCTTGCGATCGCAAAGACATCTTCTTTTCTCTTCATGCCGGCCTCCTTTCCTTGGTAATTAATTCGATGGGAAATGTATACCAATGCCACTGTCGACGCAAGCATCAGGTCCAGGCTCTGCCGATTACGACTATGGGACTTACTCCTTGATTTTTAGCCCCTGGAGTGGTAAATGGCGAAGTCCAGTTTGTTTTATGGTGGGTGTAGCTCAATTGGTTAGAGCACTGGGTTGTGGCCCCAGAGGCTGCCGGTTCAAGTCCGGTCACTCACCCTTTCGAGACAAACATTAAAGGCCGATCCGCGCAATATTCGGATCGGCCTTTTCTTTACCGATCTGGCCGCCAAAATCGACTCCGTTTGCCGCTCTCGTTATTTTGCCCTCCGTGCCGGACGCACTGGCTTCTCACTTTGATAATAGCACGGGCGCGTACTGTATTTTCCCATGATGAATGGGGTCTTTGCAGTATTTTCATTTTACTTCAATCGGGTATTCTCATTACCAAGGAGTAGTCTAAAAGTCAAAATTACCTACTGGGACATGGTCGGTCATCAAGAAAACCGAAGCGCCTTGAAACTGCGCATTACTGTCCCGATCGCCCAGCCGGGCAAGAAGACAGGAGAGATCAGCAGTCCGGATAATCTAATCTTTGATGTATTGCCTACGTGCGGGACAACCGGTGCTACGGCCCGGCCTCCTTTATTCCAATGGATTCTAAATTGGAAAGGACAACGTATGGAAGTAACTGAAAACGGCATTTGCGGATATGAACTGAACAATCCCGACATCGATATGTTTGACACCAGGATTTTGGCGGTACATGGTCCTTGCGGCGAATGTGATTTTGCGGGAACGTGCCTGACACCATGCGAATCGGTGCGCTGCCTTACCCCTAAGAAAGGGGATCTCGTGGAGCTTGGCCGCGAGAGGACCAGGGGAGCAAGAATCACCTATTTTGCTGTTTTGGAAGATGATAAGGCAAGCTTCGTGCGGTTGAGTGAGCCGGATCATTACTGGGCCAAACTGACCCCCATAGGGCAAGACCAGGTACCGCACTGGGCCCTGTCCAGACTCAACCCCAATAAGCTTCGTCAATCGGCCTGAAATAATAAGAGATCTGCTTTTAAGGCCATGGCTAACACCCCCGGGCTTGATAGTCCACCGAGATTGCGGGGGTTCTTAATTGGAGCGGAACCGCAGACCAAAAAAGACGGCAGGCTGCAATGGCCTGCCGTCTTTTTGTCCAAATCAATCTTGAGAGCCGCTATTGCGCTGACGGGAAATCACACCGGCTTTCACCAGGAATGCCGTTGCGGCCTTCCCGTTGTCAGCGCAAAGCAAAGTATATCTTCAGTGCGGTTTTCCGGCGGGTGCACTCTTTTTGCGCCGTTTTGCCGGTTCAGCTCCGAGTTCTTTTCCGCCCTGTTCGCTCGCGGCAACCGCAGGCACTATTTCGACCATTATCTCAGGGATATTCTCGATATCATCCCCTTTTTCCTGCAGGTCGAGTTGAAAGCAAACCGGCCCTCTGTAAATCTTCTCTCCCTCCGGTGGCGGGGTCGCCCCTGGCGTGCAGAAGCGAAGGTGCAGGGCGCACTGTGATGTAGGAACCGACCAAGAGGTTGCAAGGGAAGCATGACCCTTTGGGAAAACGCAGACCTCGGCATCGATGTAGTTAAGAGCGACGCACGAGGCTTCCTTGTCAACCAGGTCATCACTATCAGCAATGCAAATTTGCCAGGGAATCCCCTTTTCCCGCAGATACTTCAAATTCAATTTCTTTCCGAAAAGGGTCACGGGCAAATTGCCCTCGCTATCGATCGGCTTAATATAGGATTCAAAACTCATCCTCGTAATGCCTATCGGCAGATCCTTCTGATCGAACATTATCCAGTGGTTTATCGCGGCGGCGGTTTTATTGATGCGCATCACTCCGCGCTGTCCCTGGAACATTTCAAGGTCGCGATGAAATGTGGGAATTGGAGATTCGGTTCCGATTTTTCGCAGCTTATACACCCACGCCAGAATCCTGCCATCCACCACCTTGTTCCCATTGGGAAGGGTCTTCATCGAAAAACTGATGTCCCTGAACCTCGACGGCAGACTCATCATGTACTCTTTAAGGGATTTGCTGCGGCTGCCGTCAACTGGAGTGGCGCATGTTATCAGCGCATCCACCAAACCATCGACAACCCCTGAAAGAATTGCGGCAAGGGAATGATAGCCGCCCTGACAAAAGCCGTTGAGAGTAACTTTTCTCCCCTCATGCCTGGACATAATTTCCTTGCAGAAATAGGCGATATCCGTGGCGTCGTCTTCACCCGTCATTAATTGAACGGCAGGTTCCGTATCGATGTCTTTGACGATGCGGATGTAGGTTGGTATCCCCTGGTTGGCGAAACAGTGGACATAGCTCCTGTCCTCCCCCGGCAGGAATGCCAAAATGTTGGCGCCAAGAACATAAGGGGGGATAATCATAATGGGCTTGGCATTTTTTTCCGGCATCTGCCGATTTCCCGTGGGAAGTACCTGGTAAAGTTCAAATCGCTCGGTTTCGGCAGCTTTGATATACATGTTCCTGTCAAAGTGAAATCCATATTCGGATTTGATATCCCTGATAGCTTTGGGGAATTCTTCGATTGCAACTTTGAAAAGTTGCTCCTGCCGATCGGAAAACTCGCCGATGCTTTCCCCGCCGTTACCCGAAATGGTGTTGAGCCAGGCCGAGAAGCCCTCGCTCATTTGCCTGCAGCAAAACGAGTTCATTGCCGAAAAAGTATTTGAGAGACTTGTGTTGGCAAGCATTGCATTGAAAGTGCAAAGGTCGCCATAGTCCTTCATGTTCACTGCAGGGGAGTTTTGAGCGAGCTTGCAGCTTTCAGATGAAATGAATGCATTAAGCGCGCTGTATGATGGCGCCATGAATGCGCTGGTGTATCGTAAAGCACCCATCCAGTACTTCTGCAGGTTTTTGGACTGAACGATGGCCGCCTCGGTCATTTTGGGAAAAGTCCTGAATGAAGT
The DNA here is from genome assembly GCA_002298165.1 of Desulfarculales bacterium UBA702. GTDB lineage: Bacteria > Desulfobacterota > Syntrophobacteria > Syntrophobacterales > Syntrophobacteraceae > SbD1. Next base: position 58,417 of record DBMI01000097.1, on the reverse strand, counting down.
ATTCATGAATGAAGCAGCCGCCTCAAACATCTTAGAATACGGGTTGTAAGATTTGTCCATGATGACCCCTTGATTATTTGCCTAACTGAATACCCGTCAATGACAAAAATCTGTCAATAATGCTTCTCCATTGAGAGGCTCATTGATAACCCACAGAACGCTTTGTTCTCTTTGAAGCATTCGGCTCTCAGGAGATTGGTGATTAAGAATATTTGATTGCACACGAAAGAAAAGGGAAGCAATATCCGTGCCCTTTATGGAGGGTGTGGAAGGTCGAAGCGGTCCGATTAAGCAGGCCATCTCACCCACTTCGATAAGCTGACGAATTTTAAAGAAAATGTCCTGTTCTCGACTCAGCGAACAAAATCCGACCAATCCACTGATTTTTGAGCGACAGGTGAATAAATCTAAGATTCATCCGGTGGGAAGCAAACTATCAGAGTAGAGCAAGGCGTAAGAAGCCAGAGATCACCACGTGGGTCACACCCGATCACGAGAATCAAAACAGATCGGCTAGTGAACAGGGCTATTCTAGGCCATAGCCAAATCCGATCCAAAAAACTTGCGAATCGGCGAACATGGACCCGAGCCCGCATTAAACTATAAATCTTTCCATACCGCGGTATGCCGGAAAGATTCAGGAGGTCTGCTTTTCCCGGTTTGCTGGAAAAATCAAAGATTTCTCCAGCAGACAGAACCCATTATCGATCGATGCCTTCATAGTCTCGCATCCCCTCTTATTGCTGGCAGCCCAGTCCCGAAGGACTTTCCTGCTTTCCTGGGGAAGCCATCCGGCCTGGTCCAATAATCCGTTCATGAGATGGCATGTCTGGTCCCAGAACAGGATCATGTTGTTAATTGTCGAGCCACAGCTTACCCTTTGCAAATCAAGCATCCGCCTCACCATTCTAATCTGTTCCATTAGTATTTTCTCCCATCCTGGATGTCGCGGTATCAGTGATCTTTACCGTGCAATTGCCGAGCAGAACCTCATTGAGCTATCTCTCGAAGTCCTTCGACGCGCTCTCCCCATCCACTGATATGATTTTCTGGATAAAAGTCGAATCTGCCCAGAAGAAGTTGCATAGCGAAAAGGTACTCAGGAACTTACTAACCGGGAAGCACGAAAACAGGTCCTCCTTTTTGCATTCTCCAGGGGCACCTCTGACATTTTCTTTTAGCCAGCACCCGAATGCGGCATGCACCTCTTGAAGGATCTTTGAATAACTTTTAACCAGACCATCAAGGAATTCTTGGGGGTGCTTCTGCCCGGCGACAAACTTGCTTTCTACAAGAGTGCAAAGTTCGCCGACCACTGCCGTCTGCAGTTCAGCCGCCAATTTTGAGAAGCTGTCTGCCAGTTCGGTCCCGTTTTTCGGCCACGCTTCATGAATCTTCATGAAGGGAGCGAGCCCAAAGGCGTCCATTGGCATAGTCACTGGATTCATTAGTCAGTTCTTATGAATTTTATAATATCGGCCAGCGATGATTCTCCCTCCAGTAAATCGTCGGGAATCCTGACACCGAAGGTTTCTTCGAGGAAAATCTTGAAGTTGACCGAAGACATCGAATCCCATTCCGGAATTTCGTTCAAAAGTGTGTCCGGAGCTATGGAGAATCCAATGGCCGCTGGGAAGAGATCCGGAATAATGTCCTGAATTTTGACGAGAATCTCCTGCATGGCACTCTCCTTTGATTGTAACGGCAATTTCCGCTGGCAGCATTTCTACACGAGTCGCCAAAAAAAATGGTGAAAGTCACACCGGGCTTAGCGGCAAGAAATTCGCCCCGATTTCATGCTTTGTGCAGCCCTGGTCAGGAGGTGTGGACGCATAGAGAGGGCCTCCTTACCAACTGAGCGAGCTTGTTTCTTGCGGCAAATCGCCCCCGGAACTCACAGGGATTAACGACTACGAAAAAAGGATTTGGCAAAAGCATCTTTGAATACGGAGCAGTTCTGAAACACTAGTCTGGTAAACAGAAATCTCTCGTTTTGATGCCGCCATTTTAGGAGCAACGATGCAGGCATGCAATGGGTCGAGGACTGTATTTCGCATTGTAAAACACTCGGTATGCAATCCATGACCTACTGTTTTTAAGGTATCCGGCAGGCCTAAATCCTGTCAACGAAAGGCGATTTTCCGAATACCAAAAAATTTTTTCGGGGAGAAAAGAACATTGATCACGACTTTTCGGATTTCTTCATGCGGGCGATAGGCTCTTTGAAAAAAGAGTCAAAAATCTTCTGCACAGCACAATTATTTTTCCACCATCTTCATACACCCAATCTTTCCTACATCGTTAGTCACTGTAATATTTACTTATATTTGAATATTAAGACGGCAGCCCATTCCCCACGAAGGATGCTGCGCCGCACAATAAATTGCTTGACAATCACCGCCAAACCCCTACTTTATAATCCTGTTACCTGGGAGTGACCCCATCTATGGAGGAAATTTGAGCGGGCAAGAGGTGTTTAGGAATTTCATCCGAAACGCCGAGCCAAGCATTTATTTTAACGATTGCCTCCGGGACTCCACCAATTCAAATGAACGCCTGCCGAACTGTTGTTGTGATTGAATTTGACAACCTCGGCTGAAGGCTTTGAAGGAGCGGCTATGGAACAGATACCCTTTTGCAGGCAGCTTTTAGGGTTCAATAAGATGGCGTTTGAGAATACATTTAACACTATGGCCACCTTTCAGGACCAGATGGAGAAATTCTTCTCCTCGGCTCTCCAGGGTGCCGCATGGCTCCCCGAGGATGGAAGGAAAGCCATTGATGAAGTGGTTAAAACATTAAAGCAGGGGCGCGATGATTTCAAAAAAATAGTCGACCAGAGTTTCGAAAAATTCGAATCTTCCTGCTGACCTCATTTAGAGGAGTGTTTCCTTGACCGTGGATACTAAGACATCGAAGCGGATTGCAGCTGGCCTTGTCCGTAGCGGGGCGCTGTTTACCTGTGGTACTTTGGCCGAAAACCTGTGTCGATGCTGCAGCGCCAGGGATGCGGTTCTTGACCTGGCCGATCTGGCCACCTCCCATTTGAGCGGATTCGACTATTTTTCCCGTTTCTTTTCGGGATACGGGATGCATACACCCGCAAATCTATGGATTTCGTATGCAAGGATCTGGAGCCAGTCGGCGGTCGAACTGCAGGAACTCTTCATACTAGGCCTGTTCAATCTCGCCCTAAAGACCGGCCCCGTTCGGACCACCCACCCGTCAGATACTGTCACACCCACCCAACTTTGATCGCTACGTCCCTTTTCCGTACGATCTGAAATCTGTTGACATCAGCTGTTTGCCGAATGTAGGCTTCATTTGTTGCCAAAACTTTCCCATGGAGAAGAATTTCAATGAAAACCGCTGTATTTGCCCTATTTTTGCTCTTTGCCATGACCGGGTTGTGCGTTTCCGCCGAGGATCAATCGGTTCACGGCACTTATCTCAACAAAGGAGACCCCAAGGAGTACTTTACGCTCTACCCCGACGGAACTTTTGTTCTCAAGCAGAGGAAAAATCCGCCTGACATTGAGAATCCATTCATCGAAATGAACGGCAAGTACACGATCTCTGGTGAGAGCTTGAAACTCATACTTAATGATGGGGGCGCGGCATCGGGAAAGTTCAAGGACCTTAAATTCGAAGACCAGAGCGGCACGATGTGGGTAAAACAGGGAAGTGAAAAGCCCAAGCCCCTCGACAGGCCCAAGAGTCATCCTATAAAGTTTTATTAGCAGATAGGTGAGTCATGGGGAGGCCCTGTTATCCCGCTCATTTATCTTCCTGGTAATTGAAGTCGTCGTGAATTGCCTGAGTGATGTATCTTTCGGTAAAAAGATGCAGGACCACGTCTGGCGGATCCGAGAATATCTCATCGAACCGGAAGGGGGCGAACGGCGCAACACCTTTTATTCTTTCGAAACTCTGCGTGAGAAAGGGGTAGAGACCGTCTCCGAATGAATCGTGGCGAAAGAGAAGTTTTCCAAGCCGCGGAACTGACGAAGGCCGAAGTTCGAATGAGGTGTTATTGCCCTCCGAGAGCAAATCGGTAAGAAACAGCATCTGAGCGAGATCCCCTCCGCGCGGCCTCGGCTTGACCGAGATATCTCCAGAGATTTCCACGGGGGCACTACCCGGGAAATGCCGCGTAAATTCTTCGAATATCCTCCTGTACCCCACATACGCACCAAAGCTGTTCCAATGAGAGTCGGTCTCCCAATAAACGGGGTGAACCGATTTTGCCTCCCAAAGAGGTCCTCGAAGATCCAATATCCGGAGATCAGAGTTTGCAGCCATGTACTCCATGAACTGATCGAGGCGAGTCCTCGATTTGCAGTTCTCAATCCTCTCGGGCAGGTATTCACCGTAGACGGTATTCTTGTTTGGCGTTATTACCAGGATATAAGGGATACCTTTTTCGGAAAACCTTCGCCGGTTTTCCTCGAGGCGGATCTTGAGAACTTTCAACTCGCCTTCCCGGAGTGGCATCATGCCCATATAATCATTCATGGTGTTGCCGTCGCCAAGTGCTTCGGAGCAGTAAAAGAGCCATCTTCCTTTGCCGAGTATCACACTCTTGATGGGAGACGCACGGAGCAGGTTCACGCGAAGATAGCTGTTCCAGCGAATTAGATCGGGGCGAAAACCAAAGTGGTCCTCTACGTAGGCATCGATTTCCCTGGCCAGCAGAGGGATGCGTCCTGAATCGAATTTCGGAAGTGGTGCCAGTTCGCGCTTTTCCGTATCATCGAATTCCTTGTATAAGCCCAGATTCATCTGGAAGGCAGGAAGCCATATTACCAGGACAAACAAAAGGATGGGGATTAGATGCTGTTTTTTCATCTCCACGGGTCCCGGTCAGTTTAGAACTTGGAATATATGAACGATTTTTGGGTAACGCCGGCAACAGACATGCACGACACGACAAACATCAGGCTGACAAGCCCGGCATATAGCATTGAAAAACCGGAAGAGTATCTCATCGGGATCTCTTCGGAGTAAACGATCGCCCTAATCCGAGCAGATACCGGCATGCACAGGACAAGGGCCAGCGGAATTAACGCCCAAATTTCGTTATTTACCGCGACCGCGAAATAAGGAGCCCCTCCAATTCCGTATTGCAATCCAAACATCGACGTCAGATAGGCGGCGGCAGCCCCGAGACTCTCCGCTCTAAAAAATACCCAGCCGATCACGACAACCATCAATAGATAGCAATGGCGAAGCGGTCTCCAGGCGCGATTTATGACATTGCCAACACGAGTGCGTTCCAGAATGAGGAAAAGGCCGTACCACCCTCCCCATACTATGAAATTCCAGCTTGCTCCGTGCCAAAGGCCGCAAAGAAGAAACACTATGCTCAGGTTGAGATACTGCCTGGCGGGCCGGCAGCGGTTGCCCCCGAGAGGGATGTACAGGTAAACCCTGAACCATGTGGAAAGGGAAATGTGCCATCTTCTCCAGAATTCCCCTACCGATTGCGAAATGTAGGGAAAATTGAAATTTTCAGGGTAATTGAAGCCAAACATCCTCCCAAGCCCGATAGCCATATCGGAATAGCCGGAAAAGTCGAAGTATATCTGAAGGGTGTAGCATATAATCCCTGCCCAGGCGCTGAACGGGTCAAGGAGAACGGGTGGTACCCCAAAAGCGGCATCAGCTATAGTAGAGAGCGGGTTTGCTATAAGTACCTTTTTGGCAAGGCCGGTTATGAAACGCTCCATTCCTTCAAGGAAAGCACTGCTGGAGATCCGCCGGCTGACGATTTCACTCGCCGTTTCTGTGTACCGGGCAATTGGCCCGGCTAGAATCTTCGGAAATGCGGCCATGTAAATGGCGACATCCGCCGGGCTTTTTCGGGCGTCAGCCTCTCCCCTGTAAATATCAATGAGATATGAGATGGCGTGAAAGGTGAAAAATGATATCCCGAGCGGTGCATAAAGCCGAACGGCCGAAATGTCCACTACACCGGCGAGGTTGAGGAATGCGTTTAGATTCAAGAGGAGAAAATCTGTGTACTTGAATAATGCAAGGAGCCCCACGTTAAAGAAAATCCCGAAAACCAGGACTATCTTTGCAGGGCTCCACCCGCCACTGCAGCCCCGTTTTCTCAAATACTCCAACCAGAGCCCCAAAAAGTAATTACAGATGATCGAGACAAGAAGGACAACAATTCCGGCTCCCTCACCCCAGGCGTAGAAAACAAGGCTTCCAAACAGGAAGAGAAAATTTCGCCATCGATGTGATGGCAGGAAATAGAGGGTCAGCATTACCGGGAGAAAGAAAAAAAGGAATGCTATTGAACTAAAAATCATTGCCAATCTTCCACAAATTATCCGCAACGAACTGTGGCAGTGCTGGTTGGAGAGCGTTAAACAGGCTCGAAGCAGTGAGCGCCCCGGAAAGGAGTGAAACCCTACCATCTAACATCTGAGTTTGCCGAAACTCCAGCGCCGGGATTGTTGGGTTTGGTTCCGTGCAAGGCGGTCGCCAACTTGTCGTTACCGCTCTCTCACTATGCTTGCCTCACTACTATCTTCCTTCAGGTGACGAGCAAATATATCATCCATGTATGCGGAAGCACAGTTCAAACGCCCTCGAATTACTGCAGCCAAGTCAAGTCCAGGTGAAAATCTCCGGCTTTGGAAATCCAAGTTTATGAATTAACACTCCTGGGAGCCTTATCGAGATCACCACGCGCAAGGCGGACGATTTCAAGCCATGCTCCGGCTGCGCGATCAGGCATTTCTGCGGGGCTCCCTGCCCTGCCCAGGTCAAAGCGATCTCCGGAACGGTTAATGCCCCCAGCCCATAATGCGAGTTTTACGAAGAACAGGTGCGTTATGCCTTTCGGATAATCGCCAATGGGCGTGAAGACGCATTCTTATGGGACGGCTGGCAGGAGGAAACCGAAGAGTCATTTAAATTGATCTAATGTTATCAACCGAAATCAAATTGATCGCCCGTGACGCTTAGTTATGCGGAGGGGCGATCTCTTTTTCAGGGGCGTGCAGATGAGAAAAAAAAGACCACTCGCCATGCGCTAAATACTTAAACTTTAACGTGAGGTGATATAAAGTCCCCGTAAGCGTAATTTATTCGCCGCAGGGGCAATTGCGAGGAGCGATATACAAGATGCTGATCGAATCGGAGACCCATACCGGGTTAATCAGGTCGAACAATGAAGATCGCTTTCTCGTCAAAACCTTTGGAGATGATTCCGCCCTGCTCGCCCTGGCCGATGGCATGGGAGGGCATGTGGCGGGAGAGGTTGCGGCCCAGGTGGCAATGGAGGCGATGGAGTCTTTGAATCCGGCTTCGAACCATCCATTAAAAGATCTCGTCAGGGCCGTCTACGATGCCAATAGGACAATTACCGATGCCTCCCGACTGGATCAATCATTAAAGGGCATGGGCACGACAGTGACCTGCGTGTTTATATCTGGCGGCAGCGGTTACTGGGTTCATGTCGGAGATAGCAGGTTATATCATTTCCGCCAAGGCCTGTTGCATCAGGTCACCACCGACCACACCATTCCCGGATCGCTTCTTAAGAAAGGCAAAATATCAAGTGAGATGGCACGGGTCCATCCCTATGGCAGCATGCTGCTGAAATGTATTGGCTGCCCCAATTTCGAGCCCGAGGAAGGAACACTGAACCTTGAGTCGGGTGACCTCCTGATGCTCTCCTCCGACGGCCTGCACGATTCCATACCCCATTCAGAAATAGAGTCTGTGCTTGCTCATAAGATAGGATTGCGCGAAAAACTGGGCCTCTTGCTGGGAAAAAGTCTCAAAGCAGGCGGGAGCGACAATATCACCGCTATCATCGCCAAAATCTAAGTACATCTAAAGAATTGATTCTAATAGAAAAGATCGTATTCTGGCAGGCTATAGAGCCGTCGGATGTAGGTGACCAGCGTATCTGGAAGATACCTCCCCCAGAGCTTGATTGGCAGGAACTCGACACCGGTTTGCGGGCTGAACCCCACAGCAAAAAGGTATTCAAGAAGAAATTCCACATTCATCGGGATGTAGCCCTTGTAGACCTTGCTGTTGCGTTGAGTGATTATCCGCTCCTCATGAATGCTGTTGCCCAGTTCCGATTCAACCATTGCATCAAAGTTGGCGAGTATAAGTTCAAATTTTAAGCGCGGGTCGGCCCCATCCAGCAGCGGCTCGATACCCCGCTTGAGTTCACGCTCGGATACCCCGCGGTTTAGATATTTCCCCCAATTTCTCCCATCCCGGTACTTTCTGCAGATTGACTCAGGGTCCCACGAAATTTCGATTATCAGGCTCACGGCCTCATAGTTGCCCCTGAAATCTTCTCGTTGTGAGATCCGCACGCCAGTTTCGGCACGCAATGTTGCCTCGATGAGCTTAAGTTCGTCCTCGTTGGCTATAATCTTGATCCCGCCCACATCATTTATGGTTATTGCCTCACGGTCGAAGCGTATCGTCCCTTCTCGAAAGCTGCTTGCTATCCTTTCTTCGGCCTGGACGAATTCGCGCACCATCTCAGGCTCCGGAGTATAGAGTCTCTCCAGGGGAACACCCGAAACAGCTGCCCGATGCTCCGCCATCGTCCGTGCCTCATCCCGCACGGTATCGAAAATCCATTTTGCTATCCGCCTGTTTGCTTTTTCGGCAATTCGCCGAGGCCGCTTTATCCTGGCAGACCCGAGAAGCAGGCCGGAATCGTCGATGCACAGAAGGCCGTTTATTGGGGCTTCCCGATAAAAATAGTCAGGGTTTTTGATGTAGTTTTCGGAAAGAAAGCGGACACGAGATGAACCGCCCGAACAGGAGCGGCAAATTGCCTCGCGCAGTTCCCCCTTGGAGCGGATGCGCACTTTGTTAATGCGACCGGGTCGGATTATTCCGAGAATTTGGCCGATAGTGGAGTCCAGAGTCTCGCCTATTACATAGCCGTCGCATATGAAGATCTTGGTGAGCCTGAGGGCATCACCCGGATCGGGTTTACCCCAGAACCATCTCTCCGCAATTTCGAGCAGCTCTTCGCGATGAATGAAAGAGGTCAGGTACATGAGATCAGCTAAATTCCAGTTTTCACTGTAGTATGCAGAATCGGGATTCTTCACGTTCCGTCATCGTCCCGCGCTCTTTTTGCTTTCGTGACTCTATTCTTTTCGGGATGTTTTGGCTTTGACTTTAGCCGATGCGTTAAAAAACAGCTATTTTAGGAATTCGAGGATCTTTCTCGCGCACTGATCGGCACCATCCATTTTGATCGCCGGCTGCTTTCGCGGGAGGGCGAGAATTTCCCGGATTGGCTCTTGCCAATCGCCTGCGAGGAAATCCTCTCTTGCTATATAGGAACAGGTCAGTTCGCGCCTGATTGTCTCGACCAATATTTCATATTCGGGAAACCGGCCGCGATCGGTATATAAAATTGGCGTTCCGTGGGCGAGGCAATCGGAAACTATGCCGTATCCTGGTTTAGTGATAACCGCGTCGGATGCGGCCACGGCATCGACATATGATACATCTTCACCGTCCAATGAACGCGCACCCGACAGGGGAAATTTTGTGGGGTTTTTATAAAAGAAGGTCACACCGCTGATTTTCCTCAGCCTGTCGAGTGCGGCTTTGTCCAATTCCAGACTGCTGAAGGAGACCAGGACCATTTTCTCCTCACCGCAAAGGCCGAGCAGTAATCTTATCTGCTCCCTGGTCCTGCGCGATTTTCTGGCAACTAGCGATACGTCTTCGATTTTTGGAAATACCGAGCAGTCACCGTACATGGGAAGGCGCAGAAAAAGATAACCCTTTTTATAACTGCTTTGAATCCGGGCTACGATTCCTTTCCAGCGTGGATCGCTATCCGCATAGTCCCTGTAGATCCAGTCCCAGGTAAAGTTGCCGATTCCAATTGATCTCAGTCCACATTCATTTGCGGCATCAAATGGCAGGAAAGGAATATCCGAGATGACCAGCTTCACCTTTTCGCTGAGCAGAAATTGCTTTTCCCGCTCGATCATTTCACCAGCAACGGATAAGAGCCGCTCCAATTTCAGCATCGTTTTTTCGAGATCGTACCGGATGCTGTCAAACTGGCACAAACCAATATCCAGGCGCACCTTTCTCATCGGAACGGGCCGCCCAACATTTTGCTCTACAAGCCCGTATGGTATATCTGATATAATAACAGGCTTGATGCTGGGGTCCAGATCCGTCAGGCATCGAAGTATTTCCAATGCGCGCACTGCATGGCCAAAGCCATGCGGCGTTATATAGTAAGCTACTACCGCTCCCGTTTTGTCCAACTCGAATCCCCAGTTCGATGCCTGAATTCAACAATTTTCCAGGGCCGCGCCCGGCATGAAAGATTCGGCACGCAATGCCGTTGGTTGTATTTTCTCACGGAGATGTGAATGGGCAAGATTATAGTTACTTTTCAGCCGGAAGGCACTCGAACTGAGGCCAAACCCGGCGAAAAATTGATGGATATAGCCTCGTACGCCGAAATTGACCTGAGCAACCTGTGCGGCGGGCAGGGGATATGCGGAAAATGCCGCGTCAAGGTCACAAAGGGAAAGGTAAAAATTTCGAGCAAGGTGATAGGCCAGTTGAGCCGAAAGGAACTGGAGCAGGGTTATGTTCTTGCCTGCCAGGCTGAAATCCAGGATGAGGATATCGAGGTCTGGGTACCTCCCGAATCCAGGCAGGATGTCGAGCAGATTCAGATTGCCGATTACCTGGTCGCCTATGATGCCCCAACCGCTGTGGAGAAGGGTCCTGATATCCGAGCCAGTTCGTTCTTTCGCCCGCTTTGCCAGAAGTTCTACCTGGAGCTACCCCATCCGACGATTACCGACAGCCTCTCCGACCTCGAACGTGTGCACAGGGAGTTGCGAAAAAAGACTGAGGATTCAAACTTCCAGACACACTTTTCATGTCTCTGGGACCTCAACCATCTCGTGCGAAGGAACAACTGGAAGGTCACCGCCACGGTGCATTTTCGAAACGCCGAGTGCCCGCAAATCAGAGCGCTTGAAGGAGGAAATACTTCCAACCGTAACTACGGGGTAGCAATCGATGTTGGTACAACGACCATCGTGGCCCAGTTGGTGCACTTGCGAAGCGGCACGGTAATAGGCGTTCAGGCCAGCCACAACAGCCAGGCGCGATATGGCGAGGATGTTATATCACGGATGATCTATGCTGTTACCCAATCGGGCCTTGGCCCGCTCTCGGAAGCAGTTGTATATACAATAAATTCCCTGGTTGAGTCGCTCGTAACCAAGCACAGAATTGAACATGAGGACATTACCTGTTTTGTTGCCGCCGGCAACACCGTTATGAGCCACCTCCTGCTGGGCATCGATCCTGCCAATATCCGGATTTCGCCATACATACCAGCGGCAACCCGCTTTCCTCAGTTCCAGGCATCCGAGGCCGGACTAAAAGCCCATCCCAAGGCATTTCTCCACTGCATGCCCTGCGTCAGCAGCTATGTGGGAGGCGACATTACCGCTGGAGTCCTTGCCTGCGGCATGTACGATCAACCAGAGATTAGCGCTCTTATCGACGTGGGCACCAATGGCGAAATCGTGATAGGCAATAATGAATGGCTGGTATGCTGTTCGTCATCTGCCGGGCCGGCATTCGAGGGCGGCGGGATCAAGTGCGGAATGCGAGCGATCGGGGGCGCCATAGATACAATACGCTTCGAAGATGAAAAGCTTTATTACGAGACCATTGCATCCAAAAAACCCATTGGTTTGTGTGGCTCGGCCATAATAGATGTAATCGCCGAACTCCTTTGCGCGGGCATTATTGATCAGAGCGGAAAGTTCGCGGATTTCTCACATCCCAGGGTGCAGGTGGTAGATGACACCCCTGAATTCATAATTGCCTTTCCTTATGAAACCGAAACCGGCGAACCTATAGTGATAACCGAGGACGACATCAGCAACCTTATCAAGAGCAAGGGGGCAATGCTGGCTTCTGTAAAGGTCCTGCTGAACAGCATGCAAATGGAATTCACCGATCTGCGGAAAATATATGTCGCGGGCGGCTTCGGCGCTCACCTCGATATTGAGAAAGCGATATTTATCGGCCTGCTGCCGGATATCCCAAAGGACCGTATCCGCTTCATCGGCAACAGCTCGCTTGCCGGGGCAAGGCTTGCGTTGCTTTCGACACATGCTTTCCGCAGGGCAGAGGAAATTGCAAACCGGATGACCTACTTCGAGCTGAGTGTAAACCAGGATTTCATGAACGAGTTCATAGCGGCGATGTTCCTGCCGCATACCGATATGAGCCTTTTTCCGTCTGTAAAGGAAATCCTCGACAGGAACTCGAAACACACTCAGCACCCTCACATGTTTGAATAAACGGAGACTGGGGCCATGAAGATTGTGTTTGAGTTGTTCCTTTTGCTGATATGCATGTCCGCCGCCGTTGCGCTCTTCACTTATTCTTTCTTTTGGTACGAAAATTTCGGCACTCCTGAAGAGGGCCTCGTCAAGTCCTCGGGCAGGAGCCTCGCAGCCCTCACACTGAATGGCATAGTCACGGGGTTTGCAAGTCTGCTTGTGGTGATGTTTACTTATCCTTTCGCTCTTCTCCCGAACCTGAGGAAGCCGGCACAGGTCGCGCCCTCTCAGCCGATCATCATTCTTACACACGGTCTTTACCACAATGCATCCGCGTGGCTTCTGATGAGGCACAGACTTCGCAAGGCGGGTTTCACAAACATTTTCCTCATGAACTATTTCTCTTTCTTTACGTCATTTGAATCTGTTTACGCCAGGTTTGAAAAATTCATCGCAAAGAGCCGCGCCGAAGCACCCGGACTGCCGGTAATCCTGGTGGGACACAGCCTCGGTGGACTTCTTTCCAGGCTCTTCGCGGAAAGAGCCTCGGGCGACAACATCCCATCCCTCTTAATCACACTCGGAACCCCTCACCGCGGATCGAAAATGGTAGCATTCGCGTCAGGGGATCTTGGCAAAAGCATTATGTATGACGGTCCGCTAATCCGTGAAATCGAGCAGGAGGGGCGAGGAATCCCCTGCCCCGCGGCATGTCTTTTTTCGCCCGCCGATGGGCTTGTGCTGCCATCCGGGAGCCTGCGAGCCCCCTACCCTGGATGGACCGAATACCAGACTGAACCGGTCAGCCATGTCTGGATGCTTTATTCAAAAGAAATAGCATCCCTGGTTATCGATCTGATTAAAAGGTAGGATATGCTGCCCACTGGAATTTCAGAAGGTCGTACTTATTATCTCAAGATTGTTTGCAGTTCTGCCGATATAAATGCTTTAACCCTGATCGGTAGCGAATCGGATCGCACATCAACTTCGCTCTCATCCGTAATGGCTCGCGTTCAGCTTCCACACTCATAAGGTTGACTAAATGGTTGCCCATATGCTAATAGACCCCCGAAATTTTGCAATCCGAAGGGAAATTACCGATTTGAGCCAGGTTCCCGAAGAAGAATCGCCATTCCTGGAGCAGGACTTCATTGTAACCAATAAACTCGGAATCCATGCCCGGGTAGCGGCTCAGATAGTGAAAACGGCCAGCCGGTTCGAATCCGAAATCTTTATTTCCAAATGCGGTGTAAAGGTGAATGCCAAAAGTATTCTCGATCTGATGACACTGGTATGCCCTCGAGGCAGCCAGATCCGCATCAGCGCGAGGGGAACGGATGCATCCAACGCAATAAGCGCTCTGGCCTTCCTTTTTCAAACCAAATTCGGAGAGCCATAATCACAGTTAGGCATTTATATCCTTCACAGCCCCTTCGAAATGGAATATGTATAATAAGCCCGATATGGGCTTATTCTTTTTGAAAACGAGACGATTTCCCCATGAATAACTCCTCCCTGGTTATTGACGGCATCGGTGCATCACCCGGAATATCTATCGGAAAGGCGCATGTACTGGACAGGCGTCGCATTTCCTTCCCGAAATACAATGTACTGGGCGATGAAGCAGTTGAATTGGAGTGCCGGCGTTTCGAGGAAGCAATCGCGAAGGCTGAGTCCGATCTCGAATCGATAAAGAAGACCGTCCGATCCGAATTCATGGAACACGCCCACCTGCTTGAAGTCCAGCAGATGATCCTCAGAGACCGGTCGATCTATGATGAATCCTTGAACTTTATCCGAAGCGAACGGTTGAACGCTCAATTAGCCCTTTTAAAATCGCTCGCCAAGGCCAGACAGGTATTCAGCACGCTCAACGACGACTACGTCCGAAGCCGCATTGCGGACGTTGAGGCGGCCGCCGAAAGAGTGATGCGAATTCTTTCGGGGCAGGAGCAGTCGCCCCTAGATGAAATCAGCGAGAGGGTGATTGTAGTCGCCCACGAGATCTCGCCGGCGGACGCCATCCAGCTTCAGGTGGAACACACCCTCGGTGTCATTACCGAGATAGGCGGCCGGACATCTCACACATCTATTATTTCCCGCTCTCTTAATATCCCCGCAGTGGTTGCGGCCGAGAATGCAACCAGGCTGATAAAGACCGGGGAGCTCCTGGTCATTGATGGAACAACCGGGAAGATCATTATCAATCCATCCGAAGATGAGATCGCATTTTACCACGAACGGCAACTGGAACTCGAAAACTACGTGAAGGAAATAGGCCGCAAGGCGCACCTGCCTGCCCAGACCCGCGACGGTTACACGGTGAGCGTTGAGGCAAATATCGAGATGCTCGAAGAGGTAGGCATAGCTAAGGACAATGGCGCCGAGGCAATAGGTCTTTACCGTACGGAATTCTTCTTCATGAACAGGGCCGACATGCCGGATGAGGAGTCGCTTTATCGCGACTATCGTAATCTCTCCGAACTCATGGCCCCCAGCGCGGTAACAATAAGAACGCTTGATCTGGGTGCCGAGAAGCTCTCCGCCTGGTACCCCAAGCTCCACGAGGTCAACCCGGTGCTCGGGTTGCGTTCAATACGCCTTTGCCTTCACTACCCGGAGCTTTTCAAGGTACAGTTGAGGGCCATACTGCGTGCAAGCGCCTTTGCGAAAAACATCCGAGTTATGTTTCCCCTGGTCTCGGGAGTCGCGGAACTGCGTATTGCAAAAAATATCGTAAAAGGGGTCAAGGAAGAATTGACCGCTGAAAGAATCCCATTCGATGAGAATATTCCCATAGGTGTTATGATAGAGTTGCCATCCGCGGTCGCGGTGGCAGACCTGCTTGCAGGCGAAGTCAATTTCTTCAGCATTGGTACAAACGACCTGATCCAGTACAGCATTGGAATAGATCGCACCAATGAACACGTAGCATATCTTTTCGAGCCTCTTCACCCGGCGGTGCTCAGGTTTATAAAGCAAACCGTTGATGCGGGCCACAAATGTGGAATATCAGTGGCCCTTTGCGGCGAAATGGCCGGCGAACCCCTTTATCTTCCGATTCTGCTCGGTTTCGGCATTGATTCTCTGAGCATGAATCCGCAATCTTTGCCGCGGGTCAAAAACCTAATTAGACGCTCGCTTATCAAGGATTGCTGCCGTTTGGCAAAAAAAGCCCTTCGCCTCAGCACGGCGCAGGAAATCAATCAGCTGCTCGAGAAGACCATAAAGCGCAGTTTTCCGGAAGAATTCAGGGTCTTCAATCCTTCGGCCTTTTCCGTTAAAGGACCCGCCAATTCCATCCGCCGGAGTCCTCAAAGGGGCACTGACTGAATTGAAAGGAAGTCTCAAGTATAATTTATGGCAAAAGAAAAAGCCGAAACCGAAAACATCCGCATGATAGCCCAGAACAAGAAGGCTTTTCACGACTTCGAAATAACCGAGAGGTTCGAAGCTGGGATTGTACTTCTGGGCACCGAGGTAAAGTCATTGCGGGAGGGCCGAGCCAATCTCAAGGACAGCTACGCCCGTGTAAAAAAAGACGAGGCGGTGCTGTATGGACTGCACATCAGCCCCTATTCACATGCTTCCCACGATAATCACGAACCGGAACGAGTTAGAAAGCTCCTGCTCCATAGATTTGAAATCAAAAAACTCCTCGTGAAAACCCAGGAACGAGGCTTTTCAATTGTCCCTCTAAAACTCTATTTCAAGGGCAGTAAGGTAAAAATCGAAGTGGCACTGGCCAGGGGCAAGAAGGAATACGACAAGAGGGAAAGCATCAAGAGAAAAGAAGAATCCCGCGAAATGGACCGCCTCCGAAAACGCGACAGACTTTCCTGATAATGAAACACACGGAACGACCTACGGCCGACCTACTCGCGCACTATATCGATTATTGTCACTTCCGGTGGGGCGAGGACTCGCATTGGCGGTCCCCATGTGGCCGAACCCCGGCTCGTATACAGGACAGATCCCTTCTCCAGGAAATATGGACCGTTTTGCAGCGGGTATACGAACCGCGAAAAACACCTGAAGGGGAACAATTGCCCGTAATGAGTATGCCCCGAGAGTTGCAGATCGAAGAGACCGAGGTTTTCGCGCTCAGGGTCGGGCCTGTGCTTTAGTAGGATTGTGAAAAGCCCGTTTCGGACCTGCTTCAGGAGCGTGGTCTCGTTTACGGCGGAACCGGCGGCCGGATCGTCCACCCCGACGATGTTTACCGCATGCCCAACCGTTCTGGCAGATCCTCGTAATAGATCGAATCCGAAGGCATTCTCGGCATTAATTGAGTTTGAAAGCCCTGCGTAGACCTCGTGGTTTCCTGTCACTGCCCATTTTCCGTACCTGGGATTAATCGTTGCAAATAATTCCGGAAGGTTTCCGATTTTCTCCATATCGCCGTCAACAAGGTCCCCGGTACTGACAAGAATGTCGGGTGATTCAGCCTTCACTGTTTCCAGAATTTTCTCCAGCTTATCTTGCCTGACAAGCAACCCGAGATGGATGTCGGATATCTGAGCGATCCTTAGGCGCTCGACCCCGTCGGGGAGCTTGGCGGTTGGGATCCTCACTCTTTCGACCCTTAAGCTGCCTGCCTCAAAAAAACCATAAAGGCATATCGCGGCCACCGAAGCTAAAATGCAGGCGGTTGCAGTTTTCCCGGTAAGCAAAGGCAGATGTGTACCGGCTGTGATGTTTACTAGCTTGAAAAACAAGCCGACCACTCCCGCCGTGAAGAAGAGCAGGAATGCGTAGAAGATGAAGCCTACCCAGGGATAGCCGATCATTGCGGCAGCACGCGCAAGGTTATAGTGATCGGCCCTTTCCAGTAGACGTGTACCGATTGGCGCGAAAATCATGAGCGAGAGAAAAATTATAACTAAGAAGTGCGAAAGCCTGTCATAGGGCAGAAGGACCTTCACCCGGAAGTAAAAGAAGGCGTGCATTAGGGAATAGACGGATACGAATACAATCAGGAAACGGGTCATATCGCGACCGGCGAAATCCCTTCTTTGTGATTTGCCCGGAGAGTGGGCCAAGGAAGATCAATTAATACACTTTGGCCTGATTTTCAACGTACCGGCGCAGCGACTCGAAAAACTTCTTCGGCAGATGTGATTCCGGAACAAATCTTTAGCGCTCCGGCTATATTGAGAGGATGCATGCCCTCTTTAGCGGCCTGTTCCCTTATGGATGAGATGTCGGAATCGGGCTTGATAAGGCTGCGGATTTGGGGGCTGATGGAAAGCATCTCGTATATGCCTACTCTTCCCAGGTAACCGGTTTCGCGGCATTCCAAACAGCCTACGGATTGAAAAATGGATTCACTCTTCTCGATTTTATATGGACTTACCAGTGAAGCCCAAAGGTCGTCGTCAACTTCTCCCCTTTGCCTGCAATGAGGGCAAAGCGTGCGGACGAGCCTTTGCGCTACAACACCGAGCAGGGTCGCACGAATCAGGTAGTGCGGAACACCGATATCCATCAGCCGTATAATTGCCGATGGTGAATCGTTAGTGTGAAGCGTCGAAAACACGAGATGTCCGGTCAGTGCGGACTGAATAGCCATTTCGGCGGTTTCCAGGTCCCTTATCTCGCCCACCATTATGATGTCGGGATCCTGGCGCAGAAAGGTACGCAACCCTCCGGCAAAATCAAGGCCTATGAGAGGATTAACCTGCATTTGATTGAAGCGCGGTTCGACCATTTCAATCGGGTCTTCAACGGTACAG
Organism: Desulfarculales bacterium UBA702; assembly: GCA_002298165.1. GTDB lineage: Bacteria > Desulfobacterota > Syntrophobacteria > Syntrophobacterales > Syntrophobacteraceae > SbD1. The sequence goes on along the minus strand of DBMI01000097.1, from coordinate 40,332 downwards.
ACGTTTACTTCAGGCTTGGCGAGATATTTCAGTGTGGAATATAGAGTTGTCGTTTTCCCGGAGCCGGTCGGACCAGTGACGAGAATTATTCCGTATGGCGCCCCGACCATCTTTCTCCACGTATCGAGTTCTGCCTCAGACAATCCGAGTTCTTCGAAACCTCTGATGGTCACCTCAGGATCAAAGATTCGCATGACCAGCTTTTCGCCAAAAACAGTCGGCATTGTGGAAAGCCGCAGTTCGACTTCATGCCCAGCGGGTGCCTTGGTCTTGATCCGTCCATCCTGGGGGCGTCTTTTCTCTGCGAGGTCCATTCTGCCGAGCACTTTAATACGGCTTATAACCGCGCTCATGACAACGGTAGGCAATTGGTAGACAAGGTGCAGCACGCCGTCTATTCGGAACCGTACATCGCTGTTGTCGCGACGTGGTTCGAGATGAATGTCGCTGGCCCTCTGGTCGAAAGCATATTGGAGAAGCCAATCCACAATATTTACAACATACCTGTCGTTAGCATCGAGCTTCCCGGTTCGGCCGAGTTCGATCATCTGCTCGAGATTCATCACAGAACCCGGCCCCGACCCAACTACTTTCCCAAATGCCCGCTTGACGGACTCCGTCAGAGCGTAGAATTCTATAAGATACCGGCTGATATCGTTAGGGTTGGAGACCACCCTGCAGATCTTCTTTTTCAGGATCCGCCGCAGGTCTTCTTCCCACTCCCTGTCAAAGGGGTCAGCCGTGGCAATGACAATCTTATCCTCACAGACCTCTATCGGCAGGATTTTATATCTTGATGCATAGGCATAGGATACGAGCCCCGTCACTGCCGTCACATCGACCTTCAGCGGATCGACTCGAACATATTGAAGCCCGCATTTTTTAGCGAGCCACATCATGAGCACCTCGAGTGTAAGGGCATCGTGAGGCGGCATTGCCCTGCATATCCTGCTCTCCGAAATGAGCATCACCGGATGTATCCCGGAGCGATCCTTTCCCACCGGATGACTCAGAACCCTCTCCACGTCCTGCATCGAGATGATTCCGTCCTTCAGCAGTTCGCCGAGAATGACCTTGAGATTCAGTCCGTTTCCGCAGCCCTGAGCGGCTTTACTTGCTATCATTTAACTTATTTCTCCAAAGACCTGCGCGATAGAGCACCATGAACTCTGCGGTGTAGCAGTAGAATGTTTTGCGCCCCGAGTAAGGGCATTCAAGCCAAACTTTACCCCTCACCCCAGTTTATCGGCATCTTTTGGAAAATGATTGCCAATTTTTGATTGTTAGTTGCCCAAAACGTGCTGAAAATTTAGAATCCACTCTCTCAAATCGATCACATTTAGCGAGTGGTTTGCAATTGGAGAACCTGATGAGTCTTATTGTTGGTTTGACGGCCGGCATTTTCGGCGGTTTGGTCGGCCTTGGAGGCGGAGTAGTTATGATTCCGCTGATGGTTGATTTTCTCAAGATAGGTCAACACCGCGCACACGGGACGAGCCTTGTGGCGATTGTTTTTACTGGAATCGCCGGGGCTGCCATTTATTATTATCACGGCACCATAGATCTGGTCGCCGCCGGACTGCTTGCCACAACAGCAGTCTTTATGGCAAGCCATGGCGCACGCCTGGCAAACGGTTTACCCGAGTGGAAGTTGAAAAAAGCTTTTGGCGCCTTCCTGATTTTTATCGCTTTGCTGATGCTTACAAAACCTTACTTGCCTCACATCGAATATATTTCACCCAACCCGGCACTCCGAATAATCATACTTCTCGCGTCGGGCATTCTGACGGGGTTTGTCTCAGGAATGATGGGGGTTGGGGGCGGCACGATCATGGTCCCTGCTATGGTCCTGTGCCTGGGGTTTTCCCAGCAAACTGCTAACGGGACATCTCTTCTCACAATGATTCCAGCAGGGGCTGCCGGGGCGTGGACACATTTTAAGCTCGACAACGTGCAATCTGACCTTCTCGTTGGTCTGGTCCCGGGCATCCTTGCCGGGAGTGTAATCGGGGGAACGGTTGCCAATCAGATGCCGGAGCTTTACTTGAGATTCATTTTCGCGGCCGTACTTACATGGACAGGCATACGCTATTTTAGAGCATGCGCACCCTCCGCGATACCCGGTGCATGTCTCCCTTTATTGGGGAAGGAGGAAGCTGGGATAGAGGTCGAGTAACAACTCTGGAGCATAAATTTTTGGTCCTTGCCTTCGCATCAACTCCGAAAATAAAAAAACGGCCGCGGTGGCCGTTTTCTCATCACTATTTCGAAGATTTTCAGGCGAATTCGTTGTTTAATTTCATTCCTGGAACCCGAACCGGATAATCAACTCGTCGAACAGGTCTCTGCCCAGGAAAGCCTTCAGTTTTTTGGTCTGTTCGCAGCGGGAGCTATACTCTTTCCAAAATTCGTCGAATTCCGAAAACTTCTCGTCTTCCTCGACGAGGGGCATTTGCTGATGCAATCCATAATAGTCTTTGAGCATCTCGCAGCCGGAGGCATCGAGTATAAGCATAAACAAAACGTCCGGTGGCGTCGGGTGCCCTTCCTCGGGCGGTGCGGCCACAAAGACGTTTATTCCTTTGCCGTCTCGCTCAATCCGGCACTTGTATTTTTCCACCACATCGGCTCTGCTTCCGGGCGCAGGTGCCCTATCCTTTACCCGACTAAGTTGCATCGAAATATTATTCTGCCTTATAAAACCATCGAGAGCGGCCAGACCGTACATATATTCCCCCTCCGCTGAATCACGAGCCATGGATATGCTCATTGACGTATGTATCGAGTTTACGTCCTTCCATTGGGGCAGAGAGTACACGAATGAAACTGCAATATACATAGGGTGAATGTTGTATTTACGTACATAGAAACTGTATTTGAAGATTACAGGTAAGTAGATGATGAAAGCAGCCGTCCAAGGGCTTCATGGCAGTGAAATATTCCACAGCACCACTTGCCGATCCGTCCTGGTTGAATATGTGTGTGTCTGTAGCGCTCACGGTGCTGGACAGGACTCGTAATCCCTGCTTGAATGGCGTCTGTGCCATGCTCCGTAACTATGATTACTTTTCTTTCAGAACTGAATTTTGCCTCACAGCACTCTGAAGTATTTGGCGCCAATGTCGCCTTACCATCCCATTCAGGAGATAGCTCAAAATCAGGACTGGACAAGTATGAAGAAATTACCCAAGGGGATTATCGTATTGGGACTTGTCAGCTTCTTTACCGATCTGTCAAGCGAGATGATCTACCCTTTGCTCCCCATATTCCTCTCGAGCGTTATTGGTGCAAGCGCACTTGCTCTCGGACTCATTGAGGGCATAGCGGAATCCACCGCCTCCCTGTTTAAGGTAGTCTCGGGTATTTGGACCGACAAAACCAACCGCCGTAAACCATTCGTTATTACGGGGTACGGAATTTCAGGCCTTGCCCGTCCATTGATAGCTCTTGCCGCCGGATGGCCATTCGTACTGCTGATGCGCTTCATAGACCGGGTCGGAAAAGGGTTGCGAACCTCACCACGTGATGCCCTTGTCGCCGACATAACTGAACCGGGCCAGCGCGGCGCGGCTTTCGGACTCCACAGGTCCATGGACCATGCGGGCGCGGTGGTTGGGCCTCTTGTTTCCGCGGCACTCATCGGGATCGCAGCGCTGTCGATGAGGCAGGTCTTCTTGTTAGCTGCAATACCAGCAGTTATTGTCATGTACATACTTGCGTTCAAACTGCATGAACCCGCGAATAAAACGTCCTTGCCTCCACGGCCTGCAAATTTCCAGTCCCATTGGACTGACCTTGGCGGCAGCTATAAACTTTTCCTTGCTGCCGTCCTAGTTTTCACATTGGGCAATTCCACGGACGCATTTCTCATTTTGCGCATGTCGCATGCCGGTGTGCCGGCATCCTGGATAGCGGTACTATGGTCGGCGCATCACGTAATAAAGATGATCTGCACCTATAGCGGCGGCAGACTCTCGGATGGACTCGGTGCAAGAAAAATGATCGTTTCGGGCTGGATTGTTTACGCTTTGGTCTATATTGCTTTTGCGATGGCAAACTCCCCGGCTGCTGTCATAGCGATTTTCCTTTTCTACGGTGTCTATTTCGGAATGACCGAACCATCGGAGAAATCGCTGGTTGTGGAACTCGTGCCCGCAAAGCTGAGGGGAAGCGCTTTTGGTTACTACCATTTTGTAGTGGGGCTGGGCGCTCTGCCCGCAAGCCTCATTTTCGGCCTCATCTGGCATCAATTCGGGGCGCAGGCGGCATTCTTTACCGGGGCCGGCTTGGCTTTGGCTGCAGCAATGATTTTGCTCCTGAGCACCTTCGCAGCGCCTGGAGCCGAGGAACTCGAAATTGTGCCGATAGACAAAATCGCGGAGCAAACCCCGGTGCCCGAGCCACCGAGAACCGGTAAATCTACTGGATAATTTCCTCAAGCTCGGCTCCAGCATTGTATACAAATGCAAAGGCGATCCCCGGAACAACAAAACCCAACACCACAATGCAGGAGTGTTGGGTTTTGCTCTATCGCGAGACTCGCGGCAACATTTCAATTCATCGCTCAACCCTGATTTGCACTGTCGCCTTTCGATTTTTCAAGCAAGTCAAATTCCACTTATTACTGTCCCTTTGCTCGGGCTAGTTCGTTACGGCATTTGTTTAAGCTTCTTGTCGGCTGCCTGGGCGGCTGGTGTTCCCGGGTATTTTTCTACAAGTCGCTCGTAAATAATCCGCGCCGCAGTGGCGTCTCCCATCTGCTGGAAGGCCGTCCCCTGTTTCAATAAAGCCTGTGATGCCTTGCCACCCTTTGGATACTTGTCGATTACCTGTTGATAGCTTTCAATCGCATCCTGATAGCGTTTCTCTGACATGTAGCACTCGCCAATATTAAATACCGCGCTGTCGGCAAATTCTGATTTGGGATATTTAGCGAGAAGTGCCTGGTAATCTTTCCTGGCAGCTTCAAACTTACCCTGTTGAAAAAGATGGGATGCCTTTTCGAATGCGGCCTTATCGGCAATTTCGGCAACCGGAGTTTCTATTGGCGCGGCAGGTGGAGCCACTCTTGGCGACACCGTGGCAACGGGGGGAAGTACTTGTTGGGGCCGTGCAGGCTGAGGCGTCTCTATTATGAGGGGATTTGACGGCTCAGTCTGCTGGACCGGCGCTGCCGGAGCCTGCGGTTGCACCTGGGCCTGGGCACGCTGGAACTGGTCAAGCTTGTATTCAAGTTCCTCGATCTTGCCGTTTAGCTTACCCAACCGCATCTGAAGCTCTTCGACCCTTGAATATAAATCCCCTGCCCTGCGGGATTGCCCCTCATTGCCTTCGATCCTGCGCTCTATACTCAATTGTCTTTCGTTTAGCATTGCGATGTTTTGCTGGATCGTCGATGTCTCCGAAGTGGTAGCGCACCCCGACAGGAACCCGGCTAAAATCAGCAGCAAAAGATTTCTTAAGAAAACGACTGGACCGCCCATAAAAGTCCCTTTCTCCTGATTGGCGGAAGACTCATAGCTGTCTCCGGGCAACGATATAGTTCATTCTCCGGAGCAAGGTTTTCGTGCCATGATAATGATAAAAACCGGCTCCAATCCCTACTGGACTGGGCCGGTCCTTAGAATACCGTACAGGAGAACCGAAGTTAAGCGCTTTTAGTAATTTATGGCAAAATGAGCGCGCCTGTTTTTGGCCCATGAAGCTTCATCATGGCCCGTTGCGATAGGCCGCTCCTTACCATAGCTGATCGAGGTAAGCTTTACACCCTGCAGGCCGGCGTTTGCCAAATACTGATAGGCTGAATTTGCACGCCGCTCGCCAAGTGCCATGTTGTATTCAGTCGTACCGCGTTCGTCGCAATGGCCCTCGACTGTTACCCTCACTTTAGGATAGCGCTTAAGAAAAGCCAGCTTTTCATCAAGAACTCTTTGTGCCGGCTGGGTGAGCGTGTAGGCATCGTAGTCGAAATAGATATCCTGATTCTCAAAAGCCTGTGCCCTATCGAGGAATTCGCGTTTCTCGGCCTCGGTGGTTATCCCGAGTTCTCTCCACTTGGCATCGTCCATGCCTCCCGGCCCTCCGGCGCCAGGCCCGAATGCGCCCGGTGCTCCGCTCATTCCCGGCTGAGAAGGCACCTGCTTTTTGGAACATGCACCAGTAAAACCAATCAGAAACACTATAAGTAGTACGCCGACCACCCTCCCAATCGAATCTCTCATTACTTTCCCCTCCAAGGTGATTTTGCTTAGCCCAATACCTGTCAGGAGCCACCTTCAGGCAGGACTTAAGCCCGTTTCCCAGCATTGACGGCAGGCACGACGTACCCACCCTACAGATCTTTCTTTAAAATTGCAATTAACGGCTCAGTCTCGCCGACCAATCCGGCAACTCCTGAGAGCCACCCTGGCGAGTCAGCCGCTTAACTCCCGTCCCGTCAACCAATAAGGCCCAGATGGCTGGTCCCCCCTGCCTTGTAGAGCTGAACGCGATCATTCGTCCATCGGGCGACCAGGTGGGAGATTCGTTATTCCCCTCTCCGCTGGTAAGCTGCTTTGTCTCGCCGCCTTCAGCCCGTGTTATGAAAATGTTATGGTTTCCCCCCGATACGCCGCTATAGGCAATCCAGTCACCCTTTGGCGACCATGCCGGCGAGGTGTTGTAGTTCCCACTGAAGGTGATCCTCTTTTTCTGCCCCGAACCAACATCAAGGACATAAACCTGGGGACTTCCGGATTCATTCGAAACATAAGCCAGCTTTCTGCCATCCGGGGACCAATCCGGCGAAACGTTGATCGACCATCCATGAACGAGCTTTTGAAGAACCTGGCCGGAAGAGCTGACCAGAAAAATATCCGGATTGCCATCTTTGGTCATCGTGACAGCCAGTTCGCTTCTTCCGGGCCTCCATGCGGGGGAGATGTTCGTTCCAGGATAGTTGCAGATCAGTGTCTGGGCACCTGTTTGAACATTTGCAGAATAAACCTTGGGTGCGCCATCCTTGTAGCTGACATAGGCAAGCTGGGTCATCTCCCTGTTCCAGTTCGGGGAGAGCGCTATGCTGTTGTCTCGCGTAACCTGAACGGGATTGCTGCCGTCGAAATCGCAGTAATATATTTCCTTACCGTTACCAGTGCTCTGGACGTAAGCGATCTTGGTGGCGAATACGCCTCGTTCTCCAGTCAGGGCAAGCAGGATCTCATCCGCAAGATCGTGCACCATTGAACGCCAGTTGCGGATGTCGCCGTCGTAGGCTTTACCCTTTATCATTCGCTGGCCAACGACGTCGAAAAGCCTTCCTTCCATCTTCACGCTCGAGCCCTGGACCTGATAAGAGCCACGCACCAGATAATCAGCGCCGATTCTTTTCCAATTGGGAAACTGTATTTCTGGCGCATTAAGCCCCATTGTCTGGGGATCTTCAACGAATCCTTTAGGATCCAGAGGGCGAAAGACACCTGAAAAATCGAGGTCGTTTGCAAGCGTTTGGGCCATGTCGCGGGCAAACTGCGTCTGTTCAGAACTCATGTATTTGAATTCAGGAACGGCTATAGGGATTTTTTGAATGTTTGGTTTGTTTAATGTAACTTCGATGGGCTCCGCATCGGCTTGTCCAATAAAGCAAACCGCAAATGCAAATCCTAGGAGAGCTAAAAATAAAATTTTGCTGGAATTTCTGCAAACAAGCACTTCAAAAGCCTTTCACGGCCGGATCAGGAAACACCACCCGGCACGAAATTCAGGTTCAACGTAATTACATTCGACTGCATCATAACCTCGGGTACGGCAGGCAATGGCGCGGCCCTTTGGACGGCTCGCATTGCAGCTTCATCAAAAGCAGCACTACCCGAAGCCTTGACCACGTGAAGGCTTACGACTTCACCACTTTTTCGAATCTGGACCTGAACCACCACCTTCTTTCCCGCTGCGTCCTTATCGTTGATGAGTCTCCATTCGCGCTGAATCGCCTCGGCAACTTTCTGGCTGTATAATCCCACCAGGGCGTTAACTGCGCTGCTACCGTCGGGGCTCCCGGCAGTGCTTCCCTGGGTGGCCCCTTTCGCACCTGCATCGGAGCTGCCGGTGGGTGATCCGCGAGGCGCGGCATCGGTTGTAGATGCACTTCTCCCCCCACGGGGCGATGCAGGTTCGGCCGGCGCGGGCTCTGATTCATGACTGGGCCCTGAACTCCCCCCGGATGAGGGTTTCGCAACAACCTTTGGCTTGGGGATGAGCTTGTCGAGATTTATGGCGGCCTTGTCCTGTGCAACATCCTCCAGTTTGGGCGCCTCTTTGGCCTCAATTTTTTTTATCGCTACTTCCTGATGGGTCCTTGGCGATTCATCAAGTTGAAGCCGCTTTACCGGAAGTACCGGACCCGATTTTTCCGCCTCTCTTGCAAATGATTTTCGCGCCTCTGGGACCTTGATATCTTCAGATCCTTTCGGAACACCCTTTGGTTCCGAGCTGCCGGTCCCGATATCTTTCAAGGAAACCAGGTTCACCGTGCAAAAAGGTGGTTTTAAAGGTTTATGAGGCGTGGTCCAAACGGCGATAAGCGCGGCGGAAAACACCAGGACATGCACGAGAAACGCCCCGCCCAATCCGGTGATCCACTCGTTTAGGGTAACCTTCCGCCTCAACAGTGTAATCTGATCCATCTCACCTGCCCCTGGCTCTTCCGGGAGCGCCCTTTGGAGCATCCTTTAGGGGTTCCGTAACCATTCCGATCTGTTCTATTCCCGCCTGACGGATCATGCCCATTATCTGCATGATATAGGCATATTCAAGTTTTCCATCGGCCCTGAGAAAAACTCCCTTGTGGTCCTGCCGGTTTTGTGCAATCGCTGAAAGCTTGCCTTCCAGTTCCTTAAGCTCGACAAGGTTGTCGTTTATGTATACCTGCCGCTCCTGCGTGACGCTTACGACCAGGCGCTCATCATCCGAGGGGATCGCCGGAGCGGAGCTTTCGGGCAGTTTTACATCAACACCCTGGGTCATCATCGGGGCCGTAACCATGAATATGATCAACAGGACAAGCATCACGTCGACCAGAGGAGTAACATTGATCTCCGCGACCATGCCCTTTTTGCCGTTTCCATTTGCCTGCATCTTTGCGCCGTCCTATTCCCTTAATCCTGAACAGCCAGTCTGTGCTCGGAAGCCGCCGAGTAACTTTCCTCCTGCCTGCCTTTGCGCATGAGGTCGCGTTTGAGCATATTCAGCAAGTCGGCTGAAAAATGGCTCATCTCATTTTCTATATTTTGGATGCGTGTTGAGAAATGGTTATACCCCACAACCGCCGGAATAGCGGCAGCCAGTCCGATAGCCGTAGCAACGAGTGCTTCGGAAATACCGGGCGCAACAACCGCAAGGTTTGCAGCACCCTTAAGTCCGATCTCCTGAAAACTCGTCATAATGCCCCAGACTGTTCCAAAAAGTCCGATAAAAGGCGCCGTGCTGCTTGTTGTCGCTAGGAGGGGCAAAAAACGCTCGAAGCGCTGGCGTTCGGCCGTCATGCCGCCCTGGATCGCCCTCTCGACGTTTTCAATCAATATTTCAGGATTTGTAGACAACTCAGCAAGGTTTTTCGTTTCAAGCGATTTTCCAACCCGGTTAAGCTCGGCGTAGCCCACCCGGTAAATCTGGGCAAGATGGCTGTCCTCCAATGGTTCGCTGTCGCGATAGAGGGCAGCGTAATTCTTCCTGTTCCTGAAAAGCTCGAAGAAGCGCTCCGATTGTTTGTTGGCGCGGCGCACGAGGCGGTATTTGAGCAGTATTACGCACCAGCAGGCAATTGAAAGCCCAAGAAGAATCAGCATGATAAACTTTACCATCGGGCCTGCATTAAAAATCATATCTATGACGCTGTCTCCAGTGCGCTGATAAGCGGGACCTTCGGTGGCAGCATAGACAATACCGGAAACCAGTTGTATCAACATCAGACCATCCCTTTGGTTAAGACCGCATTTCCCTTACAATCGCCAAAATCACTCCCAGTGCCTTCCCCGCAGGCTCCATAATCAGAAGATCGGTAAGACTGTGAGAAAGCTCGGAAGCAGTCGGATTTACTTCGAGCACGCGCGCCCCGGCCTTTTTTGCAACTCGCGGAAGCATTGATGCTGGTGCAACCATGGCCGAAGTGCCGATTACCAGCATTAGATCGCAATTCTCGGACTCCTCGAATGCACGACGGTAAGCATCACCCGGTATGCCTTCGCCGAAGAAAACGATGTCGGGGCGAAGAGGTCCGCCGCAGGAGCACAGAGGCGGAAGAGCTTTCAGTTCTATATCCTTCCTGTCGCGGATATTACCGCAGCGGTCGCAGTGAAGACTCCGAAAATGGCCGTGGAACTCTATCACATTCGAGCTTCCCGCGCGCTGATGGAGACTGTCGATGTTCTGCGTCACGACAGCCTTGAGAAGACCAAGCCTTTCGAATTCACTCAAAGCCGCATGAGCAGCATTTGGCTGAACACGACTAAAAAGGCTGTCCATCTCCGACAGCATTTTCCATACTTTCGCGGGATTTGCGCGAAAGGATTCAATGTAGGCGTATTCTCCAGGATCAAAACGCGACCAAAGTCCGTCCTTGCTTCTAAAATCAGGTATTCCGCTTTCAACAGATATCCCCGCACCGGTCAGCGCAACCGCGTGACGGCTCTTGCACAGGATCTCCGAGAATTTGCGGTAATCATTCATATTTCACCAAAATGATTAAACTTTTCGACTTTTTTTGGCCCGTCATCGTAGTTCTCGAACCCGAGGTTGTCAAGGCATTTAATGGAGCCGCAAATCCTGGCCCAAAGCGCATTGGCGGCAAAAGCAGGCTACTTTGCCAAACATTCCTTCATTACCTGTCATTTATAAATCTTGAGCACCTGACCCAACCGGACCTTCCGGTTCTTTAAGCCATTCCATTCACAGATTGACTTCGCGGGCGCTTTGTATTTTCGAGCTATTCCTTCCAGCGTCTCTCCCCTGGCAACCTTATGAATTAGCATTGAGGGCTTTGCTTCAGCCTGGATCGTGGCAATCCTTTTTTCAAACTGTTTCCCCTTACCCTCAGGGACCGAGACGGTAACGGTACCGGCCGGGAGGACGTCGGAAACAAGCGACGGGTTCAGTACCCTGAGTTCACGGTAGGAAATCCCGGCAGCTTCGGCAGCTGCCGTAATTGGCACCGGCCCCGGAAGACTGATTCGCACCTTATCGACAACAATCGGCTGGTACCCCGCCCCCTTAGGCAGTTGATACCCGTACTTAGCCGGGTTGCTCAGCACCTCCTTGATGGCAAGAATTCTAAGAACATAGCGTTCGGTCTCGTTGGGAAGTTTCAAATTATAATAGCTTCTTGATTTCTGTCTTCTAATCTCGTCATGAATCCGTTGTTCGCCGCAATTGTATGCGGCAATGGCCAGGGCCCAATTTTGAAATTCGTCGTGCAGGTGCTTAAGATACTTGAATGCACCGAGACCGGCGGCCTCGAAGTCATATCGCTCATCGATCGCCGGCGTCTGGCTTATTCCATACCTTGAGGCCGTTTCCGAGATAAACTGCCACGGCCCAGCCGCTCCAGCCGCGGAGAATGCATTCAACAGCAGGTCGCTTTCGGCAACCGCCACGTACTTTAGATCATTCGGAAGTCCCGCGGCTGCAAGCTGCTTTTCGAGCATAGGGAAGTAGCGCTCCATTCGCTTTAGCCACATGTAAACTTTTCCATGTCCGTAGACTATGGACGTAAACTCCCGGTCGAATCTTTCCCGCACATCGGCCGAATCCAGAGGGACAGGCTCTCCGCAAAGCTCCATTCGATCCGGGACCGGAAAGTAGGGCATTACAAAGGCCGTGCCGGGCGCGTTAGACTCAACTCCACCCCAGCTGCCCTCGCCCCAGAAGCCAATCCACATCATCCCAACCAATAAGAGGACTCCTACCCTGCATTTCCTCTCCACAACCATCCCAGGCAACCCCCACAGCGAAATGTCGATAATTTTTCAACAATACCGGAAATTAACGAAAAAAGAGAAATACCCTCTGCGCGGGGATCAACCCCGTGGCTCTTGAAAGCAGAGTGGGCTCAAATGAACTCATTCCGGCTCAAAATTCAATGCAAATGTTAGACGACCCGGCCCTGTTTTAACAGACCTTTCGAGATCATTTCAAAGGAAGTTTGCAAGCCAAATTTGGGGGTTTTGGTTTCGGAATGCGACGATTGCATGTTATGTTTGTGAGGAGCCGCCCTTGGAGGCCGGGGCACTACAGCACGGAAGGATTATGAACGATGCCAAAAATCTCTATCGATTCTTATCGGCTGAGAGAAATTCTCGAGAAGACAATCGATCTATTCCAGGACTATCAATACAAGCATGGTTACGACGAACCACGAGCCAGAACAGAGGCCATAATGGACATTATGGAGACCTTGATGCACTCCATTACTGACGATCCAACGTGATGCTTGTCCCTTGACCAACTCTACTGTTTTCCAAATTTTTCCACCAAATCAGGCCCAGATTTTTGGTTCTACTTGCGAATCCCGAACGGCTGCCTATGAGCATCATGGTTGATGCTCATCTGTCATTTTCCGGAGTTTCCGGCTGAATTTCTCAAGTCATCCATCCTCAAAAGGAAACGGTTCTTCGGCATCAATTCAAGGACTCGCAGGTCTTGCCTTTCTTCCCCGCCCGGCTTTAAAAATACTACTGTCGGCACCCCATCGATATTGAAACGCCGAACCATTCTTTCTGTCTCTCTATTGGCCCTTTCAGTGAGGTCCACCCTTATCATTGCGAAGTATTTACCGGCGTTTTCGACCACCGCTGGATCACGAAATACCCGCTTTTCCATTTCGCGGCAGGGCACGCACCAGTCGGCTGCAAAATCCACAATTATCGGCTTACCCGAGTTCTTAGCATCCTCGAAAACCTTTTCCGAATATGCCTGCCAATGGATACTCTCCCCTACAACCATGAGGGGCCAGACGAGCATTGCCGCAGTTATTATTCCGCAAACACCTACCCCCTTCTTAACCCATGAAAAGGCCCGAAAACCTGCCCTCGTCGAATCAACCCACCCGAGGTGGACCCCCGCCGCAATGAATGCCAGCGCAAGAAGAACTGCCCCAAGCACTTCAGAGAAAAGGGGCCTGATGAAGTATACCGCCATCAACACCATCACCCAGCCCATAAGCTTTCGAACCCAGAGCATCCACTCTCCGGACCTCGGAAGGCTGGGAATGCGCCCGGACAACAGAGCCAGAATAAAAAGAGGTACGCCCATTCCGAGGCTCAGGACAAGGAAGACCAAAAAACCAAACCATGGGCTCCCCTTGGTTGCCACCCAGACAAGCAGACCCACAACAAAGGGGCCGACGCAGGGAGCGGCAACCAGTCCGACCGTCAAACCTATAAAGATGCTTCCGAAATAGCCAGCGTAACTTTTGGCGGCAGCCCCTGTAATAGACGCCGGCAACCGAAATTCCCAAAATCCGAACATGCTCAAGGCGAATCCGATAAGAACAGCGGCTACAACGACAAGAGTGACAGGATTTTGCAGCACCGCCCCCAGCATTTTTCCCGAAAGGGCTGCAACCACACCCAGCATCGAATTCGTAACCGCAAGCCCGATAATGTAGAGCAGAGCATGTGCGGCAACCTTTCCCATGCTCGGCGATTGTGTTTCTACCGAGGATGATCTGCCCCCGAAATAGGAAATAGTTACCGGGATCAGAGGGTAAATACATGGGGTCAGGTTAAGCATGATTCCACCCAGAAAAATCGACAGCATCATACCGAGCAAATTTTCGTCGCTTCCATCAGCAGCATTTGCTGCATCCCCGCTCTTAGCAGCCGGCATTTCATTTCCCGAGACATTTTCGATGCTGGTAGCGCCAAACTCTCCAGCGATGGACTTTTCTCCCGCCGCGACGTTTGCACACACAATCATCAGCACCAAACAATAGAACAGGATTACGACAATTCTCTTCATTCGTTTGCCCCATGCACAGCCGATTATGAGAACACGACTGAAAAAAAGACCTCTCCTGCTTCCCTATTAGCAGGATCCAGACATTGTTGACAATATAGTCGTTTGCTTTACTTTGCTAGACAGAGAACCCATTTTCCCAATGTTTCCAAAATATTTAACTCGCAAAGCACAACTCTTGTGCGATGGAGGATTCAGCATGAAAACTGATACACGCCGGTTGGCTGTGTTTGGACTTGCCATGGCGTTTGCGCTGGCGCTCGGACTGAGTGCCGCCTACGCTGCCGATTACGGCATGTCCAAGAGTTCCGGAAATTTCGATCGGAGCTACAGCAAGAACACCGATCACTATAGTTACGGAAAAGACTTTGATAAAGGGGATTACGACTCATCCCACGGACGGCCTTGGGGCGATCGTGATTACGGCAGCAGCTATGATCGTGATCATAGTTCGAGGGAGTTCTCCAACGACCGTTACGATCGTGACAGTGGATACAGGGGCAACTACGGTTCGAACTATGAGCGCCACGCATACGACCGGGACAACCCACGAAGCTTTGATCGCGACCGAAACTATAGCTACAATGAACGCAGCTCAGAAAATTCCTATAACCGCAACTTCGACCGCGACCGCTCTTTTGACAAGGATCGCTGGTATGACAAAGATCGATCGTATGACAAAGATCGGTCGTATGACAAAGATCGCTGGTATGACAAAGATCGGTCGTATGACAAAAATCGGTCATTTGACAAGGATCGGTCGTATGACAAAGATCGGTGGTCTGACAAAGACCGCTCGTTTGACAAAGACCGCTCGTTTGAGAAGGAGCGCTCATTTGACAAGGACCGTTCATTTGATAGAGACCGATTTGACCGGGACCATAAATCTGGCTCATACGACAGGGATCGCACCCATGATATGGACCGGTTCTCTGACCACGACCAATCGAAGCGCTCTCATGATATGGATAAGAGTCCCGACCACTCCAGCAAGGACTATCAGAGTTCAGGCAAGACCGGCACCTTTACCGACAAGGACAAATCGATGAAGAGCGGCCATGAGTCCTCTTCTTTTGACAAAGATCGGTCAACCACCGATAAAAGCACCACAAGTGAGAAAAACAGCAAAGATATGACCTCAGGTACAACGACACAGAAAAGCACAACAGAAAAGGGAATGGGACACACGAAATAGGATATTTGGGACGGCGGCAGCCCTCTCTTCTACGGAAATAAGTATTGAGCAGCTAATACATCAAGTACTAAGGTGGGCACGATTTTGTGCCCACCCGTTGAGAATCGGGGGACTGGATTTTCTAAAACCATACCGATAAAAAATCCCGATGCCTGAAAGGATCGGGATTTTTTTAAACTATTTCATTGCTAGAGAGCCAAATATATTTCTGCCGCTATCGCGGCCGGCATGAACTATCCGTTCAGCCGTTGCCGGCTTTTTTCTGGTAGCTTTTCACCTTGTCTACCATGTCATTGCCGTCCGGACCCAGGATGCAGCTGTAGGGAACGCTACACTCATCGGACCAGAATCCGTTCTTGCGCTCTTTCGCGAAAGCCGCGAAAAACTTATCCGGTGGTCCGTAGGTTTCCTGGATTACCTCAAGCAGCGCTTTCTTCACGTCCTTCAGCGCCTCACATTTCTCCAGCAATTTTACCATAAGCTGATTATTCGGTTTTTCGCTGTTACCGCCGACAAAGTAAATCCAAAAAGGCATCGCCATGTCATCGGCCTCGTAGAGGTCGAGCTTCGTATTCCTGAAAATAGTGTCCACTTTGCATGTGCGGCTGACCCGTCCCCATACGAACACCTCGGACCATGCCGCAGTGCCTTCCGTAAACCAAAGATACGGTTTTTCAGGCCTCCATTGAGTCTTGTAACCAAAGGCGTACTGTATTTTGTGGAACAGTTCGTGAGCCGAGGTGGGCTGCCTTATGCCGGGCTTTTTAACCCATGCACAGGAGTTGAACTGGATGGGTCCATCAGGCGGGTCCGCAAGCCCATAACAGTCGATGTCCCTGAAAACCACTAGTACCTTGTCATGGCCGGGGGCCGTGTAAGGCTTTCTCCCAAACATATCGACATACTTATTCCAGGCAATCTCGAGGTATCTAGAGGTCTCCTCGATAATTGCAGGATCAGCTATATTGTCTTTCAGATGACGGCTGTGGTTGGTCCATCTGAGCACGAAATGCTCAGTTTCCAGCCAGTTTTCCAAAGCCGGCATATCGCTGTCTGTATTGTTCTGCCCACCGGCACCCATTTGGACAATTAATGGCATTGCGGTGCAAGCGGCTAGGGACAACAGGATAAGCAACAGCGCGGCTTTGGCGGACTTGGAAATAATCATACTCGGTGGAGACTCCCTGGTTGTTACGATGCGCCACTATGTAGGAAGCGGTACTGTATTTTACCCAGGAAATGACGGATTGCAACGAAAAATAAATGGTTAATGAGTGTTTACATACGAGGGAATTGAAAGGAGTCAACCAGCGGAGAATTGCCTACTCGGCCCTTGAAAGATTACTGCGAGCACTTTTACTGGGAAAGAGGGGGAATCAGAAAAGAATATCCCCCACCCTTTGTACAGGCGGGGGATTCATGCCAGACAAGGGGAACGCGGGATGTCTCAGGTCTGAACTTCGATAATTTCTATATTTCGAATACCTTTTGGAGTCTGGACCTTTATCTCGTCACCTTCTTCCCTGCCAATCAGAGCTTTGCCAAGGGGTGATACTACCGAGATGGTGCCAGCCTGGATGTCTGCTTCATACGGCCCTACAAGCCGGTAGGAGCTTACCTCGCCGGTCTCGAGATCTTCCATGATCACCTTGCACCCGAAAATTACTCTACCATCGACGGTCTGAGGCAACTCAACTATCTGGGAATGGGCTACTTTATCTGTCAGCTCCTGGATGCGACCTTCGATCATAGCCTGTTTTTCCTTGGCAGCCTCGAATTCGGCGTTTTCGGAAATGTCGCCGTGAGCTCTTGCTTCCTCGATAGCCCTGATAACCACGGGCCTTTCTTCCTTCTGCAACCGCTGCAGCTCCATCTTGAGTTTTTCGTAGCCCTCTTTGGTTATCGGGACCCTCGTCATTTATGCTCCTTTCCTAAAACAAAATGCGGTCCCATTCAGGCAGCCGGTGACATGGCCTCAATGGGAACCGCAACCAGTACGAGCAATTTTCGGGATATTATAAGCTCAAAAATAAAAAAGCATCACCATAAATTCATTCATGGCGGGCATTTTTCCGTATTTCGAACCGTTTTTTCAGTTAGCCCGTCATTTTGGAATATCATTTAGCAGCGGCCTCATGCTAAATTTGACGGTTGAAGCGGCCCCCCAAAGGGATCGTTTGCTGTATCTGGTCGTACGCATGTGAGTAACAATCAGGCCCGGCCCCACCGCAAAACTCACGAGGAACAAATATGGGATTCAACCGCAAAGACCTCCTGGGAATTCGCGACCTGGAGGTGAGCGAAATCGAGCACATTCTCGAATTGGCCCAATCTCTTAAAGAGATCAACATGAGGGCGATCAAGAAGGTGCCCACCCTCAGGGGCAAAACAGTAATCCATCTTTTTTATGAACCGAGCACCCGCACGAGGACTTCATTTGATATAGCCGCCAAGCGCCTCAGCGCCGACACCTATTCGATTGCCGGCTCCACCAGCTCGATGGTCAAGGGTGAAACCCTGCTGGACACCCTCAAAAATCTCGAGGCCATGCGGCCGGATGTCTTCGTCGTTCGCCACTCGGCATCAGGCGCGCCACATATGCTGGCTCGCAACACCGATGCCTCCGTAATAAACGCGGGAGATGGGATGCATGAGCATCCGTCGCAGGCCCTGCTGGATATGCTTACCATAATCGAGCACAAAAAGCGCCTCGATGGTCTAAATGTAGTTATAGTAGGCGATATTTTCCACAGCCGGGTGGCCCGATCCAACATCTGGGGCCTCAACAAAATGGGTGCAAAGGTCACCGTTTGCGGTCCCACCACACTGATCCCGCCCAAGATTGAAACGATGGGAGCGCAGGTTAGCTACAAGCTCGACCAATGTCTCGCCGATGCAGATGTTATCATGGTCCTTCGGCTCCAGAAGGAGCGTCAGCAACAGATGCTGCTGCCCTCTCTTCGCGAATACTCTACTTATTTCGGGATATCCCCCCAAAAGCTCGCGAAAACCAGGCCGGACGTGCTCATCATGCACCCCGGGCCAATAAACCGCGGCGTTGAAATCAGCCCCGAGGTTGCGGATGGTCCCTACTCTGTCATTCTCGATCAGGTTACAAACGGGGTTGCGGTTAGAATGGCCCTGTTATACCTGCTCGCACAAAGATAATTGATTTCATGATGTACGTATTACACGTCCTTCAGCCTAAGTCGGAGCCATGATGCAACCGCATGAAAATTCAGGTGCCTTCATCTTTAGAAACGGCAGAGTTCTGGACCCGTCGCGCACGATTGACCGGATCGCCGACGTACTCGTAGTCGACGGCAGGATAGCCGAAATCAATGCCGGCCTGGATATTGGAGGTATTTCCGAAAGAGCAAGGACAATTGACGCTACCGGCAAATGGATCGTGCCGGGGTTGATAGACATGCACGTCCACTTGCGGGAACCTGGGGAGGAGTACAAGGAAACTATTGCATCGGGCACTGCAGCCGCGGTGGCCGGCGGTTTCACCGGTATAGCCTGTATGCCGAATACTCACCCTGTAAACGACTGCGCTGCGATCACTCAATTCATACTCGAGCGTGCAAAATACTATGGCTCCTGCCGAGTTTTCCCCGTTGCGGCCATAAGCCGAAACCTCGAAGGAAATAATCTTGCCGAGTACGGCGAACTGCGCGATGCGGGTGCCATTGCGGTATCGGATGACGGCCGGCCGGTCGTTAATGCCCTTCTCATGAGACGCGCACTCGAATATGCCCAGACCTTCGATTTGCTCGTAATCGCCCACAGTGAAGACCCGACCCTCTCGGGCGGAGGGTTGATGAATGAGGGCGAGATATCCACCAGGATCGGCCTACGCGGCATTCCAAACGCCGCTGAAGAGGTGATGATCGCTAGAGATCTTCTGCTGGCCGAGCTTACCGGTGGGAGGCTGCATATAGCGCACGTGAGCACCGCGGGCTCCGTCCATCTGATCCGCTCGGCCAAGAGTCGGGGCATTTCTGTTACAGCCGAAACCGCCCCGCACTACTTTACTTTGAACGACGAGCTTATAAGCGGCTTCGATCCGGTCTACAAGGTCAATCCTCCTATCAGGTCTTTGAAGGACATTGCTGCCATCAAAGAAGGCCTTGCTGACGGTACTCTCGACGCGATTGCATCCGACCACGCACCGCACTCCGTGGTTGAAAAAGATCTTGAATTCGAATTTGCCGCAAACGGCATGATAGGTCTTGAAACATCTCTGCCGCTGGCTCTGGAGTTAGTTAGAGAGGGTGTCATTTCTCCTCTCCAGGCCATTGCCAAGATGTCCTTCAATCCTGCCGCCATCTTGAAAATTCCCTTCGGTACGTTGCGCAAAGGAGCCCCCGCCGACCTTACGATTATCGATCCCGATTTGGAGTATGTAATCGATGTAAATCGGTTCAGATCGAAGAGCAGAAACTGCCCTTTCCATGGTCGAGCGGTTAAGGGGCGGGCGATAATGACGCTAGTAGATGGCCGGCTCGCTTTTTCAGAGTAAAATTTTATTCCTTAATTGGTGCCGCGCTATTCGGATAGCTGATATCTTTCTTGCTCATCTATATTTATCATTTATCCATCAAAATCCGATTTCCTATCCGGTACCTGTTATCGTCGGGTCTAGCTCACACTCGACCCCAGAACGCGCGAACGCTGGACTATGCCGCATTGATGC
Organism: Desulfarculales bacterium UBA702; assembly: GCA_002298165.1. GTDB lineage: Bacteria > Desulfobacterota > Syntrophobacteria > Syntrophobacterales > Syntrophobacteraceae > SbD1. The sequence continues at coordinate 20,452 of DBMI01000097.1, read as the reverse complement.
CTACTGAAGCAGGGCGGCAGGTTAAAACCTGGCGGAGAGATCTGAAACATGAACCGCAACAAATGTGTCTCCGGCAATATTCTTGTAGTTGACGACGAACCGGGCATGCGCGAACTGCTGGAGTTGCTTCTCCAACGTGAGGGCTACGATGTAAGGTGCGCAAAGGACGGTCGCGAAGCCTTGCATTTTATTAACTCCAGCCCTTACGATCTCGTTATCACCGATATTCGGATGCAGCCCGTAAACGGTCTCGAATTGCTCAAGCAGTGCAAAGCCATCTCGCCCAGAACCGTGGTTATAATGATTTCGGCCCATGCCAGCACGGAACTTGCCGTGGAAGCAATGAACGAGGGCGCATACGATTATTTCCCCAAACCGTTCAACAATGAGGAATTCCTTTCCGTTGTATCCAATGCCCTAAAGGATCGTGACCCACGCGATGAGTTGGCAAAGGACCGCGAAGGACCGCTCTATTTTGGCTGCCTCATCGGCGAAAGTCCCCCGATGCAGAAGGTCTATGAACTGATACAAAAGGTTGCAAAGACCAGCAGCAACGTACTCATTACAGGTGAGAGCGGGACGGGAAAGGAACTCGTGGCCAAGGCAATCCATCGCCAAAGTGCGAGGCGCGATCAGCCGTTCATTCCGGTAAATTGCGGCGGAGTGCCCGAACCACTGATTGAAAGCGAGCTTTTCGGCTACAGGAAAGGCGCATTTACGGGGGCCGCGACAAACAGGAAGGGCCTTGTCGAAGCGGCCCAGGGTGGAACCCTTTTCCTGGACGAAATCGGCGAGCTTTCCCCCGTTCTGCAGGTAAAGCTCCTGCGTCTTGTGCAGGAAAAAACCATCCGCCTTATCGGCGATACCTCCGATATAGCAGTGGACGTTCGCATCATCTCGGCAACAAACCGCGACCTGGAAAAAATGGTGGTGGAGAAGACTTTCCGCGAAGATCTTTACTACCGTCTCAACGTATTGCCTCTCAGGCTTCCGGCACTGAGGGAGAGGCGCGAAGATATCCCAATCCTTGCCCACTATTTTCTGAACAAATTTGCAAGGGAATTCGGCAAAGATATCCATAAGCTCTCATCTTACGCCATGGATATTCTTTTCAACTATGAATTCCCTGGAAATGTCCGTGAGCTGGAGCACATTCTGGAGCGCGGCGTTGCGATGGAATCGTCTCGCATGATTCTTCCGGACAGCCTTACGCTTTCAATGTACAAGCGAAAACAACAGGATAAATCGGCTGCCCCGGAATCAATAGATATCCCGCTTGACAATTTCGACCTCGACCGCCATCTTGCCGAAATCGAAAAGAAGTATCTCCAAAAGGCACTGCATCAAACTCACGGAGCCAAACTAAAAGCCGCTCAACTCATCGGCATAACCTTCCGCTCTTTCAGGTACCGCCTCCTGAAGTATGGCCTGGCAACCGAGGACGAATTGCGAAATTCGGAAGAGTAGACTCCTCGCAGAAAATTAATAGGAAAACACTCGCTTTTCGAGTGACTATCCTACGACAAAACTGAAAGTATAAAGGTATAGGAAAAGGCCGATACCAGCGTGAACACCGAAACGCAGGTGGCGGCCAGTTCAGGATCTCCACCAAGTTCGGTCGCCATAACATAGGTTATTGTGGCTGGAGGTGAGGCTAAAAGAATTACTCCGGGCAGGATAAGCGGGTCTGGAACATTGGCTGCTTTCATCAGGAGGAATCCCGCAATGGGCAGGCAAAGAAGCTTCAGCGCTCCGATGCTCACAATCTCGGTGACCATCGTTCGCACCGCCCCAAAAGAAAGGCTGGCCCCAATCAGCAGAAGTCCCGTCGGAAGCGCCATGCCGGACATTATATCTATGCCTTTTTTCACCGGAACGGGGAGTTTGAATCCCAAAGCCGAATAGACAATCCCGAAGGCAATTGTCATAATAATGGGATTTTGAACGATATTTTTGAGCACCAACTGCGCCCTTCCACCGCTCAGACGGGCCTCTGGGCTATTGCTGCTGAGTGCCCATACGGCCAGGATATTTTGCCCCACCATTATGAAGCTGCTGAGTATAGCCATTCGCGCAAAGGAGCTTTCGCCGAGTGCGTAATAGGCAATGGCATACGCCATGTAACCGATGTTTCCGTGAAAGCTGCTTTGCAGAAAAGTACCGCGCCGGTCATCGCTTACCGACAGCGCCTTTACGGCCACCATGCTAATACCGACTACTGTTACAAGGGCTCCCAGGGTACAAAATACAGCCGGCAGGTTGAAATTTTCCTTAAAAGGTGCAGATGCGATCTCGTTTAGAAGCATCGCCGGAATTCCTATGTTGAATACGATCTGATTGGCGGGTCTTGCAAAGCCGGCGTCAATTACCCCCCTGCCCTTAAGCAGATATCCCAGGAAGATTATACTGAATATAGGAAGGATCGTATTAACCAGGATGTTCCACATTGTCGGATCGACGCCTTTAAAATGGTAAAAATAATGCCCGAGGTATTTTCACGGCGAAGGCATGCATTATAATCAGGATTCCGGATTTTGGAAGAGCGCCGTTGATCGGCGGCAAATGCTGAAAACGCTTGACCTTTTGCTTAACATCCAATAAACGGAACACCATTTGTAAAAGGGAAGCGGGGAAGAGGAAGAACATTATGCCTAAAAAAGATATGGATAACGATCAGATGATGGATGACTTCGAAGAAGATTCCGGCCTTGAGTTCGAACAAACCGATGAGCTTGATTTCACGGGTGAAGACGACTTGTTGCTCGATGAAAGCGAAGAAGACGAGGACATGCTTCCATCCGTGCTCTACAAAGGCATCACCAGGCCCAAAACTGAAGAGGACTGGCGCCAGTTGCTGCTCGAAGCCAGCAGGGACGGGGTTCCAGAGTACAAGATTACCGACACCTTCAGGGAAGGCGCACTTCTGCTGCACTCCTCATTTGGCTTGGGGGTGGTATCAAAGGTGATTTCGCCCCGGAAAATGGAGGTCATCTTCGAAAGCAGCAAGAAGCTCATGGCAATGAACGTGCCTTCGCCGGATTCGACAAAGGCTGCCTGAGCCCGAAATACTATTGCTTCTCTCGCGCCTCCAGCGCAGGAACGAGCCACTTTTTCATTTGTTCGAGCATAAATGGATAGATCGAAGGCGTGCCCCCGACGATATTTCCATTAATGAGGTAGTTATCCGCTCCCCAGAAGTCGCTTACTATTCCGCCGGCCTCCTTTATAATGAGAGAGCCGGCGGCTATATCCCACGCCTTTAGCCCTATTTCCCAGAAGCCATCCACCCTGCCTGCCCCAAGGTAAGCCAGGTCAAGAGCCGCGGCACCAGCCCGGCGGATGCCGCTTACCCTCGGGCATATAGTCTTGAAAGCCTTGAGATAGTCTTCCATGTATACCTGTGTCCTATATGGAAAACCTGTCGCTATCAGTGCTGTTTCCAACTTTGCGTTGGTCCTGATCTTGATGCGATCCCCGTTTAGCCAGGCGCCCCTGCCTTCTGTTGCTGAAAAAAGTTCGTTTCTTATGGGATCGAGCACAAGTCCAACCACCGGTTTCTTATCCAGGCATACGGCTATTGAAACCGCAACGAAGGGAAAGCCGTGAATGAAGTTGGTCGTGCCGTCTAGAGGATCGATTACCCAGGTGTAGCCGGGTTGAAGGCCATCGCCATCGCTCTCCTCGGCCATCACGTGGTGGTCGGGAAAATGCGCCGCCACCTGATCGAGTATCAGACGCTCGCATCTTCGGTCAACCTGGGTTACATAATCGGATGGCCCCTTGCTTTGAATCCAGGAGGCCGAAACGTGACCTATATGTTCTTTTATCAATTCGCCGGCTTCCAGAATCGAACGGCGCGCGACTTCTTCTATCCTGTTTAGCATTTTGTCATCTCTCATATGATATAAATGGTTGAGAACCTCGGGCGCTTGTTGAACCTTTCAAAGAAATTGAGTAGGTTACTGATAGCGGACTTTGGCCGGAACGGCACGCCGGAATCCATCTTTTTAGAACGGATTTGAAAAGGCTGCAACCATGGTGATCGATGCGCACACGCATATTTTTCCCCCCGAGATGATTTCGGGGCGCGAGCACTTTTTTTCCGGAGAACCCGAGTTCCATCTGCTCTACGGTTCTCCCAACTCGAAAATGGCCACCGTGGACGACCTTATAGGATCCATGGAAGCTAACGGCATCGATTATTCGGTGGTTTTCGGTTTCCCATGGCGCAGTGAGCAAAACATGGCCCGCCACAACGACTACGTGGTCGAGTCCGCCGCAAGATATCCGGACCGCCTGATACCTCTTGCCTGCCTTGACCTGTTTTCTCCGAACTGTATATACGAGGCGCAACGCCGTCGCTCCGGCGAAGGCGTGGCTGGCTTCGGCGAACTTGCCATTTACTCGGCATCCGGCAAATTGGACATCGCAATGGAGAACTTTCGGGCGCTTGCAGATCTTTGTATGGAAAGCGGCGCTATCCTTCTGGCACACGCGAACGAACCAATCGGCCATGTTTACCCTGGAAAAGCCCCATTTGGCCTCGATCTCTACTATAGAATGGCGGAGGCTGCTTCCGGCACAAACCTCATTCTTGCACACTGGGGTGGCGGCATGATCTTCTACGAATTACTGAAAAAAGGCGCCCCGGAAACACTCCAGAACGTATTCTATGATACGGCGGCTTCCCCCTACCTGTATCAAAAAGAAATCTACTCTACCGCAGCTCAAATTACAGGGGACAAGATTCTTTTCGGCAGCGATTATCCTTTGATCTCGCCCAAACGCTACTTCAAAGAGATGGAAGAATCCGGTCTTAACAAAAAACAAATATCGGCGATTTCAGGAGAAAATGCCGCTCGTCTTTTTGGCCTGAACAGCTGAGAATTTATCTTTAAGACAATGCATACGCTTACATATACTCTTAACCCAGTCCCTCCTTTCCGGCTGGACCTGACTGTCTGGGTCCTGCGCCGCCGTCCGTCGAATATGATCGATTTATGGGACGGCAGGATTTACCGCAGGGTAATCACCATCAAAGGGCAGCCGGTCCTTGCTGAAGTGGAACAACGGGGCAGCTTCGCCGCCCCGGAACTGAAGGTGATTTTATCTTCAGAGAGGATGCCCGATAATGCCGGGGGCTCCTCCAAATATATACTCAATCGACTTCTAGGGCTGGATGTCACTATTGCCGGATTCTATGATATGGCGGCCGAAGATAGCCATCTGGGACCTCTTGCCGGCAAGTTCGTAGGTGTCAGACCGCCGAAATACAGCACGCTTTTCGAAGCGGCCGCAAACGGGATCATCGGCCAGCAAATATCCCTTTTTGCTGCGATGGCCGTGCTCAATCGGTTCACCGAAGCATGCGGAAAACCGTTTCCCCACCCGGAGGGTTTACTGCGCCCTTTCCCCGAGCCTTCTGATGTGGCACTCTGCGATCTCGAAATTATGAGAAGATCAGGCTTATCAACCAACAAGGCAAAGGCTATTTCACAGATAGCCCGTATTATCGCCTCAGGAGATCTAAACCGCGGCGAACTCGAACTCATGGACAATGAATCCGCTTCCGAGCGGCTCCGAAAGCTTCCTGGAATCGGCCCATGGACTGCCGACTATATTCTTCTAAGAGGACTTGGCAGGTTGGATATTTTTCCGAGAAAAGACTCGGGAGCCCTCAAGGGGCTTACCAGGTGGCTCAAAGGTGATGGGCCCCCGGGCGCCCCTGTGGATCCCGGACCGGATTTTATCAATCAGGCAATTTCACGATGGCGGCCATACGCTGGACTGGTCTACTTTCATCTCCTACTAAACGGACTATATCGGGAAGGCTACATCCAATGAGCATGAAGATTTTTGTCTGGCGGCACAGTAAATTCCTTTCGAGCTGGTCGATGTTCGATGAGCCCCACGTCTACAGGGACAATTATCTACAGGCGGAAATAGCAGTGATAGCCCAATCGCGTGAAGAAGCGCTCGCGCTAATCGAAAAAGACGGTCCTTGGAACGTTGGGGAACTGAATCGAATCGAGCCAAGGGTAATCGAGTTGGACACTCCGGCGGTAATCAGCAGGTATGTCAATTTCGGATGAACCAACCGGCATTAGATTTATGGTCAACGCCTCTCGTTTAGGATGGATCATTGGGGCAGGCTTTCCAGCCTGCCGCCTAATGTAGCCCATTCTCCTTTGCGGCAGGCTGGAAAGCCTGCCCCACTTATGACCTGCTTAGAATGTCGGTTTTGTAGGTTGGGTTGAGCGCTGAAAATGGTTACAGATACGGAGATGGATCGTCGGAGCGAAACCCAACAATCAGGCGCCCGATTGTTAGGTTTGGCTCCCTTCAGTGGTACTCGCAGCAGAATCCCGTTCTCAACCCAACCTACAAATACTTCCCGCAACAGCCGCTGATTCCGTGCCAACCCACATCTTACCACTTTACAAGATGAACGCCGGGAAGCGCCCGCCCGAGAAAACGCTCACCTATTGCCTGGAAACGAAGAGGCACGTCGGTTACGAAGAACTGGTAATCGGGCTGGACTGCGGCGGGGTTCCACAGATCCATTTGCGTCAGGGTACGCGCGGTCTCTTCTGCCATGGACTGTGCCGAATCAACCAGGGTAATCCCACTTCCCACGACTTCCTGAAGCATTGGCTTTAAAAGGGGATAATGAGTGCAGCCGAGCACGAGGGTGTCTATGTCATTGCAGGTCACGCACTGCAAGTATTCCCGCGCGGTCATTCTGGTAACGGGATGGTCCAGCCAACCTTCCTCGACAAGCGGCACAAAAAGAGGGCAGGCTTGAGAAAAGATTCTGATCCCCGGATCACAACGATGAATCGCACGCGGGTACGCATTACTGTTTATAGTGGCCGGCGTCCCGATTACACCTACAAAACCCTTCCGCGTTGCTTCCGCCGCCGCCGAAGCGCCGGCTTCGATCACATTCAGCACCGGAACCGATGAGATTCCCACAATCTCCTCATGCGCAACCGCAGCCATAGTGTTGCACGCGATAATCAGCATCTTCACCTGCTTTTTCAGCAGGAACTCCGTTATTTCCCGGGCAAATCCGCGTATCGTTTCGACCGACTTAACCCCGTAGGGCACGCGCGCCGTATCTCCAAAATAGACTATGTTTTCAAATGGGAGTCTCTCCATAAGAGCGCGCACAACCGTGAGTCCCCCGACCCCGGAATCGAACACGCCTATGGCGTTTTGAACGTTGGATGTCATAATTACGTTTTTAATCCTGCCTTGAGTGTCAAACGAAATTGAGTTCTTACTGCATGAACCAGCTTAAAGGATCACCCCTTCTTAGGGGACAACCCTTTTCTTCTTAAGATTCATTCCCAACCATTCACAAGCTCCCATACTATCAGTTTTAATCGAGCGCCGCACCCGGAAATCTCCTCACGCACCGGACCAATAAATTGTCAGCTAAAGGATTTCACCAACCAAAGCTGCTCTGAAAGCTTGACCCGGTAATTTCTTACCGGCATACTTCGGGGGTTGCTTAGAGAATTGACGAGATTCAGTTGGGAACTTTTCCGACCAAGATGTGTCTAAAAAGAGTGTGAGTGGAATGCCTGATTTTGAACCGGGCGCGGAGCAATACGAAGACAAAGCGGATGTAGCGGCTTACCTCGCTGGGGATCGCATGGCGTTGGACAGGCTCGTGGTTCGCCACAAGGACAGAGTTTTTAACCTCTGCTGCCGATTGCTTGGGGATCGCGGTGATGCTGAAGAATGCGCCCAGGAGACTTTCGTGAAAGTCCTTCGCTCAATTGGCGGTTTCAGGCGTGAATCAAGCTTTTCAACATGGCTTTTTACAATCGCCATTAATACCTGCAAGAACAGGCGAAGTTCGGCCGAGTACCGCTTCTGGAAAAAAGTCCTGAGTTTCGGCCGTAATGCCTCATCGTGCGAAGATGACCCGGAGGAATTCGAAATCCAGGACGAAGCGCCGTCAGCTCTTGTGCTCATCAGCGAAAAGGAAAGGGAGTCGCTCATCCAGTCGGCAATCGACTCCCTGCCATTCGACTTCAGGACGGTTATCGTTTTGCGCCACATCGAAGAACTTTCTTACGATGAGATAGCCAGGATAACAGGATATAATCTCGGTACACTTAAATCGAAGCTTTCCCGAGCGCGGGTCCAGCTCCAAAAAAAGCTCCAGGGAGCATGAGAGGAAATCCAATGGAATGCTCTCAGGCCAGAAAAATAATTTACGAAATTGCCGGCACCGAAGCTGACATCCCCATCCAACTTCGCGACGAATTCAAAAAACACCTCGCGGTGTGCAGCTCTTGCGCGGCGCATTATCATGCACTTATCTCCAGGCTCGAAGATCTGCGCGAATTGCCCAGGCTCAATGCTCCGGCGAATTTTCTGGAAAATGTCCGCAGAAGGATAGAAAATCCCGGGATAGTCGCAAGAGCCCGCAATAGCTTCTTCCGGTTTTTTGGAGAAATTTCTTTCTACCGATTAGCCGCAACGGCCGCTGCCGCTGTCCTGGTGGTAGTTACCGCGCAGATCGCCTTAAAAGAAGCCCATCTTCAAAAAGAAGTATCGGCGCCTCTACCCCTGCCCTCCCCTGCCATGTCACCTCCACCAGCTCCGACCGAAAGCTTTCAAAACCTTACTTCCGATGCTCCCCAACCGGCCCCTCCTCTGCAGGGGGAATCTTCCGTTCCCAAGGCAGGTTCGGTACCTAAAGAGTTGAGGACCTCGGCAGCCCCTCAAAGAGCAAAACAGGGAGCAGGCAATATCAGCCAATACAATAGCGCCCCGGGGCGCGCTTCGCCCCCGGCAAATGCATATCCGGCTTCTGGTGAAGAGGAGGAGCAGCGGAAAACAATACGCCTTAATCTCAGAGTTCCTCGTGATTCATATTCATTATTGGGCAAGTCCACTGCACCTGCCATGATGGACAAGGCCAAAGAGCCATCTGCTGTCGCAGGCACCTCGCTAGCAGAGAAGAGCTTGGCCAGACCTGGTCTGGACAAAGAATATGCTAAACGGGAAGACCGCGTAGAAATAGATTCAGCGGACCGAGCGATGTCGGAGGTTAAGAGCCTGGTGCTGCTGTCGAAAGGAAAGATCACGAGCGAGCAGCCCGTAGAAGATGCCGAAAAAAAGGCTTCAATTTCGGTGGAAATACCCGCACAAAATTATGCGGCTTTCCTGGATCAACTTCGCCGATTCGGAGAAGTTACAATACCGGGCGAATCGACCGGGGCAGCAGCGCCACAGGCAGGTATGCATATTAGAGTTTTGATACTTTTCGACACAGGCAGTTGAACCGAAAAAAAATTTGGAACCTTTTTGAGCGCCCCTTGTCAAAGAGGGTTGGAAGGCAATATCAACCCGTAAAAGGAAGGGGACAGAAGATGAAAAGTTCAGCAATTCAACTCGGAAAAAGGGCAATTTTCGCACTAATCGCGCTTGCAGTGTTTCCATTCAATATCTTGCAGGATATAGCGATCGCTCAGAGGCCGACATCAGAATCCATCGGCCAATTAGACAAAACACTTTCTCCCTATTTCTTCGTAAGATCCGACGACTCGTCAATCGATCAGCTTCCTCTGAAGTCCACATCGGCCGTCGCGAACATCTCCGGGGTGATTGCCGACGTCATTGTAACCCAGAGCTACAAAAACGAAGGTAAAAAGCCTATAGAGGCTATTTATGTTTTCCCGGCATCTACCAGGGCCGCGGTCTATGGCATGAAGATGACGATCGGCGAGCGCACCATAACAGCGCAGATACAGAAGCGAGAGCAAGCGCGCCAGGCTTACGAGCAGGCCAAACAGCAAGGAAAGAGCGCATCCCTTCTCGAACAGGAGCGCCCGAACGTATTCCAGATGAACCTGGCGAACATCATGCCCGGAGACGAGATTAAAACAGAGCTGCGCTACACTGAAGTCCTTGTCCCGACCGAGGGAACATACGAATTCGCCTATCCTGCCGTGGTCGGCCCGAGATATTCAAATACTCCGGAATCCAAAGCTCCGTTATCTGAGAGATGGTCCCAAAATCCTTATCTACACCAGGGAGAGGCCCCTACCTACGCATTCGATATAAAGGTCAATTTATCCGCGGGCATGGACATCCAGGAAATGGCCTGCCCATCCCACAAGGTAGCGATCAGCTATAAGAGTAAAAATCTGGCGAGTATAGGACTGGATCCCTCAGAAAAATTTGCCGGAAACCGTGATTATATCCTCAAATACAGGCTTTCCGGCAACAAGGTATCCTCGGGGCTGCTACTTTTCGAAGCCGGTGACGAAAATTTCTTCCTGCTCATGATGGAGCCTCCCAGGCGCATTTCACCTTCCGATATTCCGCCGCGTGAATACATTTTCATCGTGGATGTTTCAGGATCGATGTACGGCTTTCCACTGGAAATTTCGAAAAAGCTTTTCAAGGAACTCGCCTCCGGTCTTCGCCCGACGGACTCATTCAATGTGCTGCTCTTTTCGGGTGGATCGCAACTGCTCTCCGAGCGATCTCTTCCTGCAAACGAGCAAAACATCCAGCGTGCATTAAAGCTGATAGAAGAGCAGCATGGCGGAGGAGGCACCGAACTTCTGCCTGCATTGAAACGCGCGCTCACTCTTCCCCTGATGGATGGTGTATCTCGAACCATCGTTATCGCAACCGATGGCTACGTTACTGTCGAACCGCAGGTGTTCGATCTTATGCATGAACTAATCGGGACCGCCAATTTTTTCCCCTTTGGCATAGGGACAAGCGTCAATCGGCACCTTATCGAAGGAATGGCAAGGATAGGTCAGGGAGAGCCATTTGTAATCACAAAAGCTGATGAGGCCCCGGCAGCCGCCGAAAAATTCCGCGACTACATAAAGTCTCCGCTGCTTACACAGGCCCGGCTCGATTTTGGAAAATTCGAAGCCTATGACGTCGAACCTGCAGGTGTACCCGACCTTTTCGCTGAACGCCCCGTCCTCATCTACGGCAAGTGGAAGGGAAAACCTCAAGGTGAGATTACACTTTCCGGAATTAGCGGTGAGCGTAAATATGAGAAGAAGCTGGATGTCTCCCAGGTAAAGCCTTTAGCGGAGAACTCGGCACTACGCTATCTCTGGGCGCGCTCGCGCATAACTCAGCTTGGCGACTATAATAAACTGCAGCAAACAGACGAGCGAGTGGGCATGATTACGCACCTTGGTCTCAACTATAATCTCCTTACTGCCTACACCTCTTTTGTGGCAATTGATTCCGAGGTCCGCAACACGAGTGGCGATTCTAATACAGTCAAACAGCCGCTGCCTATTCCGCAGGGGGTTTCGGATTACGCGATCGGGGAAGGGGCCCCGCAAGCTGCCATGGCGCCTCCCGTTCCCGTTTCTCCCGGAATCGCTCCCCCCAGGGGCAAACCCGAGGCGGCTGTAGAGTATAGAAGCAAGACCCTTTCGTCGCTGGATAAAGGGAAAATCACTGGAGGAGCTGTTAATCGTGTCCCTGGCGAGGATGAGCCTCACCAAATCCGGCCTGAGTTGATCAACCTCAAGATCCAGGGCGCATTATCAGAAAAGATCGCAAGGATGTTTATCGAACAGGAGCTTTCATCACTTGTTGACTGCATCCGCAAAAGCAGCGTTAAAGCACCCCATTCGCTGTCCATGGAATTTACTATTGATACCGGCGGAAGGGTGAAAAACGTCCATATCTCCGCCAGAGGTGAAAATCCTGAGACATTGAAGTGCCTGGGCGCTAAAATTGAGAAATGGAGTTTCCCCATAAGCAGGAACGGCAAGGAGGTCAAGGTCATCGCGACTGTAAGCTTCAATTAGAAATTCCAAAGCAACGACCGGGTGGGGGTGCCCATCATATGGCGCTTCCACCCGGGACCACCCCGCAAGCATTCTTCGCTGCAAATCTAAAATGTTTTCCCAACCAAAAAGACGCTCCGATCCCAGTGATTAACATATTGAAATAATAGGTATTTCTTCGCCATCCGATGAAACGTTGGAATTGGGGTGAAATCCAGGGATAAAGAAAGGGGCAAAAATTATGGCAATGACCGGACTTGATACCTTCGATACAACGCTCCAGAAAACCAATATCTGGCTCAAGGAAATAATGAACGAGGAGGGTTGGGATGATCGCCACAAGGCCTACATGGCGTTGCGGGCCGTGCTCCACGCCATCAGGGACAGACTTACCGTCGATGAGGCCGCTCACCTGGGCTCTCAATTGCCCATGCTCGTAAGAGGAATGTATTACGAAGGCTGGGATCCTTCCATTACCCCATTGAGAATTAAAAAAGCGGAGGAGTTCCTGGCCTATATCGAAATGTCTTTTGATCGTGCACAACCCGGAATTGATCCCGAGGAAGCATTGAGCGCCGTATTAAACGTTCTTTCGCGAAAAATATCCGAAGGTGAGATCAAGGATATCAGGAGTTTACTACCGGCCGACATACAGAAGCTGTGGCCAAAGTCATCAGTCCACTGACAAACGGTACATGGCTAGTGCTGCACATAAGATATCAGAGTGCCCGGACAAGCTCCGCCCCGCTCCGGTAAGCCTGATCGAGCAATTCCGGCTTTCTCTCCAGATCTTCGGGTGACTCAAGACCGCGAAAAAGAAGATTTCCCCACTGCTCCATGTCCAGGGTATCCAGGAAGTACTTCATCGTGAGCAGAACGCTGTCGAAGAGTTTATTTCCGCTGGTTGCGCCGGCACAAAGGAAAAGGGCTTTCCTCGCAGGCTGTCGAATTCCGAAAGGAGCTTTATCGATGAGGTATTTTCTGGCCCAAAGCGATTGGCAGCGGTCCATGAAAATTTTCGTATGGGAGCTTACGGTGTAGAAGAATATGGGTGAAGCAAGCATGAGTGCGTCACAGGCCACGAGCTTGTCTTGGAGTACCTGGAAATCGTCGTCGATTACGCAGCGGCCGGTATTTTTACATGCATAGATTTCTAGGCATGGAGAGATCTTCAGGTCTCTAAGAAAAACTTCCTCGACTTCGGCTCCAGCCTCACGTGCTCCTCTCACAGCCGAGGAGAGCAAGAGTGAGGTTGTGCCCTTCTTGCGTGGGCTGCCGTAGATGGCCAAGATTTTTTTCATATTTTTCCTTTCGACTACAGGTCTTTATCACACGTGATGGAATTTTTCACGCGACCTTCAGAAACAATCGCTTTTTGTTTGCCTCAGCGGGATGATTATCATTTCATCTCGGCAAGAATTATTATAGCAATAGGTACAATCCAATTTTCCGGGGGGAAGAATACACCAAATGAACGCTGAGGACGGGATCTACGACTTCATTATACTAGGCGGGGGCCCCGCGGGTCTTGCCGCAGGCATCTATGGAATGCGCGCCGTCTTAAAAACAATACTCATTGAGAAGGCAACACCCGGGGGCCAACTTGCTATCACCAAGGGAGTGGAAAATTACCCTGGGTTCGAAGACATAAGCGGCCTTGAACTTTCCGATAAGATGCTAAGCCATGCCCAGTCCTACGGCCTGGAAGTGATCCAGGACGAGGCTGTTAAGATCGAACCAGGGCCGGAGCTCCATTCGGTGAAACTCGCCAGCGGCAAGGTTCTCAAGGCTTACGCAGTCCTGATCGCTACCGGCGGAGCACCCCGTAAGCTCGGAGTTCCTGGAGAAGATGAGAACCTGGGCAGAGGGGTATCCTACTGTGCCAAATGCGACGGATACTTCTTCAGGGGCCAGGTGGTATCTGTTATCGGAGGTGGAGACACCGCGGTGGAAGAGGCGCTTTATCTTACAAAGCTCGCCTCGAAAGTTTACCTGATTCATCGCCGGGATTCGTTCAGGGCGGGCAGGCTCCTCCAGAAACGGTTACGGGAATCCGAGATCGAAGTAATTCTTAATTCCAGGGTTACCAAAATTTGCGACCAGGAGGATGGTGTCCATTCAATTTCCTTGAAAGACACCTTTACCGGCGAGGAGAAGGATATAGAGACAGAGGGCGTTTTCATATTCATCGGGCTTACTCCCAATAACGAGATCATCCCGCCGGGAGTCACTCTGGACCATTCCGGGTACGCAATCACAAATGAAAAATGCGAGACTAATATTCCTGGCATCTATATTGCCGGTGACCTGAAGCAAAAATATGCCAAGCAAATAGTCGTAGCGGCTGCTGAAGGTTGTGTCGCGGCTCTGGCCGCCGCGAGCTACATTGACGAAAAGAAAGACGAGCAGGAAACAGGTCAGAGGCTTTAGCGCTAAGGTTCTAAGCCAATTTGTCGTCGAGGTCCTCGAAGAGGTCTTCGAGCCTGTAGAGTATGGGGTCCAACTCATTGAGCCTCCTGGCGAGCAGGAGTTCGCGTGCTTCATCACGCACCTTCAGGAACCCACTTAATCCATCAATGATCGGCCGCTTTGCCCTCTCCGGCACGTGTGGGTCGTTGCGGATCCTAACTAGTACCTCAACCATATCGTAGATCGACGGTTCATCTGAAATTACATGATCGTAAGTATAGTTTTTCAGAAGTTTGTACAGGTTCGGCAAGGCTCCCCGAAAACCATCTCCACCATACGATGCAACCAGCCTGATATCTATCTGAATATACTTGCTCAACCTTCTCCCCCTCTACCGTTTTAGTAGCTATTATTTTTAATGTTAATGGCTATCGTGGTGGATACAGCCCTACACTATTCTCGCTCACAAAAAATTCAATGCCATTCATGCCGGGAACAAAAAAAACCGGCTACTCGGGCCGGGAAATAGATCATTAATTTAGAGGCTGCTTTTCAAGGCTACACCTCGGGCTGTTCAGCCCGATGCAGGTCGATGCCTTTTCCGTGTTCCTGTGCAGGAATGCACACCCTGGTAAGCTGAGTGGGACAAATGATGTAATCTGTTCGCGAACTGGACAGGAGACGAAGACCATTCGTTTCGGATCAGATCGAGGGCTTCATATTGACTTCCGGGCATGCATTCCCACACAACAGCTCGGAACAATCACATTGCTCGGCACTGCATATGCGCAGGATTCGCTGACCGTCTCTGTATTATCTCCATCACCGGCTATTTGGTTGATGCTGTACCATCGTTTGTCTGGCTCAACTTGCTGTCTTTTAGAATTGATTTCACTGCATTTTATTTCTGAGGAGCTATCTTCGAGTAAAGCCTGATTATGTCTTTCCTGATCTCGGCTGCCTCTTTCGCCCGCTCGGGTCTGTTTTTCAGCACCTCGTATTCATCACAGCGCTCAATCATCTCACGGCACAAGGACTTTTTTTCTGGATCTCTAAGGCTGGCGACCCTCATAGCACACCTCCATCTGATGCCATTCTAGATCATATTTCAGCCATAAAGCACAATGGGGTGTAGCAGGTATTTTGCGGGCGGATTTTACAGTAGGCAAATTCCTAATTCCTGGCCATTTGTGCCAACTTTCAAGCGATTATCTCTGTCCAGCCACCCCCGGTTCGAATTCCCTGGCCCCTCCTGTCCACGAAGTATTTTTTTCCATTTCCTTCCTTTGGCTTCTGCTTTAAACTCAATCAAACCCTGCATAAATACGACCTGAAATTAGTTGGTTTCGTTTCTCAACACGGGAGCCCTTTAATGCCCAAAACGTATGTTCTCGATACTAATGTCTTGCTGCACAATCCAGGCGCACTCTTTGCCTTCGAAGACAACGACGTAGTAATTCCTTTTGCGGTAGTAGAAGAGATAGATAACCAGAAAAAACGACAGGATGAAATCGGCAGAAACGCACGTGTGGTGTCCAGGGAGCTTGATGCAATGCGCGCATCGGGCAGCCTTTCCGAAGGAGTACCTCTGCCTTCCGGAGGACGGCTTACCATCGAACTCAATCACGCCGACAAAATCAGCTTCCCAAAAGGACTGGATCCCGAAAAGTACGATAATCGTATTCTGGCGGTCGCTTATAATCTGAATATTTCAGGACAGGAAACCGTAATACTGGTAACCAAAGACCTCAATCTTCGCATCAAAGCCGACGTTCTCGGCATCCGCGCGGAGGATTTCTATAATGACAAGGTGGACTACGATAAACTCTATTCGGGTGTAGGGGAACTCTATGTTTCCGCTTCGGAACTGGACCGCTTTTATAAGGGCGGTAAACTGGACTATGCAGATACAGGTTCCGTAACACCCAACCAGTTCTTCATTTTAAGGTGCCATGAAAACCAGTCGCAATCGGCCATGGCCCGCTATTCGAAAGGTTCCCTTCTGCCCCTCGCCCATGCGGAATCCACCAGTTGGGGCATAAGAGGACTTAACAAGGAACAAAAGTTCGCGATTGAGCTTCTGCTTAACGACCAGATAAAGATAGTCACATTGATAGGGCGCGCCGGGACAGGCAAAACCTTGCTTGCACTGGCGGTCGGGCTTGAAAAAGTTCTCGAGGAAAACACCTACGCCAGGCTTCTCATTACCAGGCCTGTCGTCCCGATGGGCGATGATCTGGGCTACCTGCCCGGCACCAAGGAAGAGAAACTCCGCCCGTGGATGCAGCCCATATATGACAATCTCGAATTCCTGCTACGAAATACCTCCGAGCCATACGAAGTGCTCCAGGACATGACCCGCCGGGGGATGCTCGACCTGGAACCCCTTACTTACATCCGCGGGAGAAGCATTCCAAGACAGTTCATTATCTGCGACGAGGCGCAAAACCTCTCGCCCCACATGATAAAGACCCTGATCACCAGAGTTGGCGAGGACACTAAGATTGTCCTGACAGGCGACCCTGAACAAATAGACCACCCGTACCTCGACTCCAGCAGCAACGGGCTGACTTACCTCATCGAGAGAATAAAAGGAGAGGATATTACCGGGCACGTGACACTGGTCAAAGGAGAGAGATCGAGGGTGGCTGAGCTGGGCGGAAGGCTTTTATGATTTTCTTCCACTAAGTCATCTGCGTTGTACTATAAAAAAAATGAGCGCCGGCCCCTAAAGGCCCGGCGCTCTTTTATTCCTACCGGGGTTTTTATTTCCCGCAGCTCAGCTGAGTGAAGAAATCATTGCCTTTATCATCCACGAGGATGAAGGCAGGGAAATCTTCTACTTCGATCTTAAATATGGCTTCCATGCCCAGTTCCGGGTATTCGAGCACTTCAACCTTCTTTATATTGTCCTGAGCCAGAATGGCAGCCGCGCCGCCGATCGATCCAAGATAAAAACCGCCGTGTTTCTTGCAGGCATCTGTAACCTGCTTCGAGCGATTACCCTTGGCGATCATTATCATCGACCCGCCGTTAGACTGGAACAGATCGACGTATGAATCCATTCGGCCGGCAGTTGTCGGGCCGAAAGAACCCGAGGCAGCACCCTTGGGGGTTTTTGCGGGACCGGCGTAATAGATTGGATGGTTCTTGAGATAATCGGGAAGCCCTTCGCCCTTGTCGATTCGCTCCTTGAGCTTTGCATGAGCGATATCGCGGCCGACGATGATAGTCCCGGTAAGTGCAAGCTGGGTCTTGATCGGGTACTTTGAAAGCTCTGCAAGGACTTCCTTGGTCGGCCTGTTGAGGTTGATTTTCACAACACCGTGATCGGCTTTCCCGCGGAATTTTTCCGGAATGAACTTTCCAGGGTTGGCTTCCAGTTCTTCGAGCCAGATGCCTTCCTTATTGATCTTGGCTTTGATGTTGCGGTCGGCCGAGCAGGAAACACCCATCGCAACCGGGCAGGAGGCGCCGTGGCGAGGAAGACGCACGATCTTGACGTCGAGTGCGAAGTGCTTTCCGCCGTACTGTGCGCCCAGGCCGCATTTCTCAGCCGCTTTCTGGACTTTTTGTTCCAGTTCTATATCACGGAAAGCCTGGCCACCTTCGTTGCCAGTCGTAGGCAGGTTGTCAAGGTATCCAGTCGATGCGAGTTTAACCGTCTTCAGGCATGCCTCGGCCGAGGTGCCGCCAATTACGAATGCTACATGGTATGGAGGACATGCGGCCGTGCCGAGGGTCAGCATCTTATCGACCAGGAACTTCTCCAGGCTCGCGGGATTCAAAAGGGCCTTCGTTTCCTGATAGAGAACATTCTTGTTGGCCGATCCGCCGCCCTTGGCGATAAAGAGGAACTTGTACTCCGCGCCTTCTGTCGCGTAGAGGTCAATCTGGGCGGGAAGGTTGCAGCCCGAGTTCTTCTCGTCATACATGGTAAGAGGGATTGTCTGGGAGTATCGGAGATTCTCTTCGGTGTAGGTCTTGTAGACACCCTTTGACAAAAATTCCTCATCCTTGGCGCCGGTCCAGACCTGCTGGCCCTTCTTGCCCACTATCGTTGCCGTCCCGGTATCCTGGCAGATGGGCAGCACAAACTTCGAGGCCACCTCTGCATTTTGAAGAAGCGCAATGGCTACACCGCGATCGTTGGGAGAGGATTCGGGATCGGCCAGAATCGCCCCCCACTTTTCCAGTTGCTTAGAGCGAAGCAGAAAGGAAACGTCGCGCATCGCCTGATTGGCAAGATAGGCAAGACCTTCGGGGTCTACCTTTAAAACATCTTGTCCTTCAAACTTGGCAACAGAGACGTAACCTTTGGCTAAAAGTTTGTACTTGGTATCGTCCTTTCCCGTCGGGAAGGGGTCTTGATAATTGAAATTGGGCATTTTTTACTCCTTTGGCAGCAGACATTCGAAAAAGCGCGCGGTTTAAGTTTGATCACGAGCTTGGGCTTTCCATCATAGTAAAAAAAAATCTTTTGTCGAGCAAAACCGAATGTATCACTTGTGCAATCCTCCTTCAATTCCCTGTGCATACTTTGCTGACAAAGCTGCAGATTTATTCACTTCCGACATAATCAGGGGCGAAATTTGCTCTTAGGATACCGGAATCAATAAAGGTTTCACGCTCGGCTGGTGAAAATAAGCTCAGAGGAAATTGAAGGGATTTATCCGTGTTTTTTTGCTCCGGTTTTCCCCAGAGTGGCGGAATCACATACGCGAAGGTGTTTGTGTCTGCGTCCAAAGTCATGAGGCCGGCATACATCACCTGTCCCTTGCCTCTGCACAACAACAAAACATCATGTCCAAGTCGCCCGTGAAATACAGAAGATTGCAGTCGGATAAAGCGGGAGCCTGCCTTTTTCGAGGCAGGCTCCCGTAGTTTATCACCGCCTAATATCGTCGTCCACCCATGCAGGAGTTATAAGCCCGGCGGTAGTTGTCGTTCCAAGCCTGTGAGGCATGAACCCCGCCGCCAACCGCCCCGACTCCGGCGCCGATCGCCGCTCCCTTTCCAGCGCCCCTTCCGCCGTCGATAATCCCGCCCAGCAGCGCGCCTCCGGCTGCGCCTGCAAGTGCCCCGCCCGCCACATCGCGTCCGCCGCTGGTGTAGCGACTGGCATAGTCTCTGGCGTAGGAGTCGCAGTAGGCGGGATCAGGTCCGTAACCTCTTTGGGCGAAACCTTTGGAAACCGTCCCAAGCACCAGACTCGATGCCATCACAGTCACGATCAAAACCCATGGTATCCAGCCGTTTTTTCTCACCGTCATAGTAACCTCAGTCTCGGAAGGTTGGTGTGAAACTTTTAGACAAATGGAGGGTTTCCGCCCGGAGAACCGGTCAGCCAACCCTGGCGAGCAGCATTATATACCAAAATTAGAGCGGGAAAGCTAAAAATCGCCTACTCGGGCAGGCAAAACCCAAGAGAGCATACAAACCTCCACAGGCATGTTTTGTCGCTCAAAGAATTCGCATCGCACATCGGGCTGACGGGCTGCCCAGGCAAGTGGTCTTTTTAATGGCGCGTAGAGTGGGCCAAGGCAAACTGCTTCCCCTGATCCGAAAAGGGAGAAGACTAACCCTGTTTGTCGTAAACCCACTATTACCGCGATTATACATACCGCGATTACATACCACACCTTTCGCCATCAAGTTCTTTACCGGTCCTGTCAGGCTGGAGCCGACTGGAGCAGACGGATAAGTTCGAGCGCTTCGGCGGGCGGGTGTTTTTCGACTCGCCTGTATTCACGGCCATCTCTGGTCCTGCTCAACATTCCGTAATCGCATAGCCACCTCCGCAGAAGGGGATGATCGCCGAAGAGGTGATAATCGTTTATCAGTCGGTTGATCTCTTTTTCGGTAAGAACCTGCCGAGGAGGTACTTTAGACCAGATGACCCACAGGCAGAGTTCCTGCTGGCTGCGCTTAGAGGGCCAGCGCGCGAGTTGCCCTCCCGACTCGAACATCCGCAGGAGCCGTTTTATGCGGCTGAGGTCTACGGGCTCTGGTTCCGGTATGGTGGGGCGGACCTCCTGCGACTCCGGTGCAGAAAGTTGTGCCCGGAAATGCTGAAAATTACGGTAGCCGTTTGCCCTTACCAGCATGTTCAAAATTTCGAGGTGGCTCGGCTGCGGATCACACTTGGCGAGTTGGCCTTTGAGAGATCGTGCCAGGGCGGAAATATCATCCGAGTGGAAAGGTAAAAGTGTTCTGGACATCGCTTATCCTCGCGAAAGCGTGCC
>DBMI01000052.1 GCA_002298165.1 Desulfarculales bacterium UBA702 | reverse complement strand
CGAACCTCCTGATTAAGAGTCAGAAAAAAGCGAAAAGCGTGAGTAGCTAAGGTGATGTATCGGTAAGTTATTTCTATGTAACATCGCGATTTAACGATGGTAATCCTTTTGCTGATTTTCACCGTATTACCCATCGTTACCTGTCCTTTAAAGCGATTATGGCAGGATTATGGCAGAAAATTTGTGAAGGTAAGTAAGCGAAATGACGCTGCTTTGCCGAAGGTACCCGATTTTGGTCCTTATTTAAGGCTTAGCCATATTTTCCCCCATGATCGTCAACTACTTTCACCTACTATTCACTTCATGAATCTGATAAACGCGGTTTGAAAAAGTGGCAGATCTTCCCATTACTTCATAGGAGGAAATCGCAGCGAGAGATTCCTCTATACTCGCATGGCCCTATTCTGAAGCCCATCTTTGACCTAAAAGCTATAGCATATTATACTTAAATTAGATAATAACTAAAATAACGATGTGGAACAATCTAAACCAAAATCAATCATCAAAAATAAGATGTATATAATCCTGGGAATTCTGGCAATTGTGGCTGTATTTTATACTGCCGTCTATTTTTACCAAAGAGCGACGAGAGAATCATCTTTTCCATTGAACCACGGTAAGCCTTTAGATGTGAACCAACCAGCTATTAAAGAGTAGCAGTTTAGAGTGCTTAATACTAAGTTACAAGTTCTATTAAAAAAAAGCAGAATCTCAGTTGAGAGTCTGCCTTTTTTTAGTTATTTATGCCTGAGCATTCGTTTAGAAAGGAACAAATGTTATGAGTTTTGGGACGGCCACAAATGTATTCACCAATAACGAAGCGCTATTTATTGTTAAAAACACTGTATCCCATGTGTCCCAGCACAGATTAAGCACACTAGTATGAGTCCCATCGGCATTGTCACTTTCAATAAAGTTGACTGTACACCAGTGAGAATCATTATTCCAAGTATCATTGATCAGTAAGTATTCGACGCCGTTTATCCTTTTATAACCAGTCGCCAAAACAGCATGTCCTCCACTAAGATCCGGCATACCTATTTGGGAGACTACTACCCATCCGGAAACATAAGCTGGTTCTCCGTTCATGAGCTTTTGTTTCAATACATCTAACGTCTGGTGTGAAGACAGAAGCAATGGATTGAGGTAGTCGATGTCCCACTGTACATAAACGTTTTGGGGACTTGCCGATGTTTGAATGCTAACGGAATAATCCCTCATTTTTTCCAGCGTTACCTGATCATCAACCCACGTCCCGCCCTTTTGAATGTAAGCATCGAGGTACATTGCCATCGACTCGAGTATCTTCTCAGTGTTTTCCGAGTAAGCGGAGTTGTCAAGCTGAATGCCATAGGGATTCATACTATTAAAATAGTAGAGAAACATCATCGTAAATGAAACCGGCACACACCCCGCCGGTCCAGCACTACCCGTACCATCAAAAAACCGATAGGCTGAATCTTTTTGGTTTATGGCAGGAACCGACAAGGAAAATTCAGTATCAGGTTCATTCCCAGTCGTTTGAGGTCTGAATACCGCTTTGACCGCTCTTGAATTTAAAAGGGTTAAGGGCAGAGTGTCCTGCGCATAGAGTGCATTCTCCACAACCCAAACGTCAAAAACCCACCCTGGATTTGCCGCTGCAGTAAGGGTTGCAACAGTTCCGGGACTTACGGAAGTTTGGCAACTTTGAGAACAGATGAGACCATTCACGTCATTGGACACACTTCCAGCATCAGTTGGATCGACCGTTACGGCGAGTGTATTAACGGGGAGAAAAACAGCTTTTAAGGTATTGGCTGCATACATGGTAACTTGAAGAGGATTCTGCGTGTATGGTTTGTTGTAGCCGTTCAGTTCCCAATGATCAAAAACGAATCCTAGATTTTGATGAGCCGACACTTGTACGTTCTGCTCCGAAGGGTAATCCTGCTGACAAGTGTTTGGTGGTGATCCGTTGCAAGAAATCCCACCAATATCACTTGTTATGGAACCACCTTCCACAGGGCTAGAAACTACGGTGAGCGAGTAGATCGGTTGAAAGACAGCGGAGAGATGCATCGGGTCCGTTATGGTGAAAGTGTCAGTTGAACTAGTTGACACTACATTGCCTCCCACCATCCAATGGACAAAAGTGTAACCAGGTTGGGGTTGAGCGGTGAGGGTGATTTGCTGATTGTAATCCAATGCTTCTTCACAGTCGCCGGGGCAACTGATCCGAGGATTTTGTGGAATATTTTCTACAACCGTTCCGCTGAATTCCGGACTAACGCTGACACTAATCCCCGGCAGTGGGGCGTAATATGCGGTCACGGTCTTGCTCGCGTTCATGGTGACGGTCAGCTGAGTCGTGTAATACGTATAATTCTGACCATCGTACCAGTAATGCAGGGTGTATCCTGGTTCTTCGAGAGCCGTAAGCGTGACCTGCTGGTTGAGAGGGTATGCCTCGTTGCAATCGCTTCCTTGCGAGCCGCAATTGATCCCCGGCCCAGAAATCGATCCTTGGTTGGAGGGATTAGCCACCGTGGTTAACGTAAGCTGACCAAGATTGAACAGCGACGGAGAAGGAACTTTTTTGTCAACGTTAGTCCCATCACCAAACCGGCCATTGTTGTTAAACCCCCATGCCTGAACACTTCCGTCTGACTTACCCGCAAAGCTAGCCTCTGCTTCCATCATAGCTCTGGGTATTACTGTATAAGTTTGTCCGGGATTGACGTTATATGGGGTGAATTTGTCGGTGGTGGTATTATTTCCGATCTCGCCCTTATAATTGTATCCCCACGTCCATAAGCTTCCGTTCAACTTCAATCCCATGCCGTGCAAGTACCCAGCGGAAATAGCCGACCAATCATTTTCTCCTGGAATTTTATAGGGGGTCAGCCTATATCCGCTGTTCCATCCATCTCCGGATGCTCCATTATTTTCGGTGCCCCAAACCCACCGCGTATGATCGGTTTTCAACGCTATGGTAAAGTTACTTCCTCCTACCGCTTGCAACCAATCCGTAGCCGTACCAACTTGTAATGGACTGAGGACATTCACTCTGGAATTATTACCCATTTCCCCGAAACTATTACTTCCCCAGACCCACAGTGTTCCATTGGTTTTTATTGCCAACGAATGATATTCTCCGGCGCTAATGGATTTCCAATCGGTATCAGTTCCCACTTGAATTGGTATAAGAGAACTGTCCATTGTTCCCCTTCCTAATTGTCCAGCGGAATTATATCCCCAAGCCCATAAGGAACCATCAGATTTAAGGGCAAGTGTGTGAATTGCTCCGGAAAAAACATCTACCCAATCATTGTCACTGCCTATTTGGCCTGGCTGATTACTATAGTATTGCGCACCAATATTTCTACCAAGGGCATAACCCGAAGTATTTGCGCCCCATGACCAGAGCGTGCCATCGGATTTTATCCCAACACTAAAATAACCACCGGCAGTAATTTTCGTCCAGACGCTCGGTAATTGCACCGGGGAAAGGGCATTGATTGTTGTTCCATTACCCACTTGACCATAATTATTTTGACCGCTTGCCCACAATGTTCCATTAACATCAAGAACAAGGGTATGAAATCTACCACCGGCGATTTGCGGCTGGACAGCCATAGCTGCCGTACTCGCACAAACGATGAACAGCGAAGCTAAGAGTAATATTAACCATCCTCTAGACGATAAATACATTACGTTCTCCTTTGGTGTGAAACTTATTGGTGAGTGTTCAGCATACAAGTCATTACCTAACAAGGTATTGTATTCAATTGTAAAAGAACTCAGATACCTCCTTTCGTTTTAGTTTTAGTATCTATGACACTATATACTATGATAGCAGACGGCTATAATATGGTCAAAACTAGCAAGTCGTTAAGTGTGTTTGGTGAATGTTGTTGGTTTTGATATGAAGGAGAAAGGGGCTTTTAGTAGATGAGATTATAAATCCCAGTTCATTCATGCATAAGACCCCTTCCCATGTTTTGGGTTGGGGTCTTTTTTGAAAGAACTAATATCCACATTCCGCGCAACTTGTTTCGATCTTCCCGCCGCCCAGGGACACAATAATGATCGTGTTCGCGAAGTTGTGGCCGGGGGTGGCCTGGTGGCCGCAGTCGAGCTTGATGTGAGTGCCGGCCAGCAAGAGCTTGAGATCTTCTGTGGTGAGTTCCTTTTTCACCGTCCACCCCCTCCCAGCGCGGTGATGGTGTGGTGCAGTTGCACATGCTTTTCCATCACCGTGAGCGGGGGTGAGGATTTCAACGCCTCGGTACAGGCGTTATAGAGACTCCACATGGTTCTTGGCCGAAACTCTTCATAGGTCGGGCGCAGCCATTCTTCTTTCACGACGGTGAGTTGACGCGGACTGATTATGTCTCGCCCGTAGAGCAGCCCCATAAGTTTAAAGGCCTCCAGATCGTTCACGGGGTAACTTTTCATCGCTGCCGCATCCTCGGTGATCTTTGCAAAGCAGTCCTGGCTTCGGTAAAGCGTTTGAATGCAGGTTGTTTCCAGTGCGAGCCAAACATTTTTGGTATGTTTTTTCATCACCACGATCTCGCCTTGGAGGGCCAGATTGTCGCAGACAAAGACGCTGGCCCCCATGGCCAGGCCAATGGACATGGAGCGGTCGTAGCTATTGCGAAAGGCCAGCGAGAGCGCGAGATCGCCCACATCCTTTTGAAACTTGAAGAAGGCGAACATCTGGTTACCGTTCCGGGCCAGTCCGTAATGCTCGCCAACGAGCAGGTAATCTTTCAAAATGACTTGGGAGATGGTCAGGAGCTTGTTCGCCAAATGATAATGGCTCACTGGTTTATAGGTGTCCGACTCCTGAGGCAGCGGGATCAAATCTAACTGCTCACGGGTTACCTCTTTGCCATCAACATGCATCATAAAGCCTTCCATAGTGACCTCCTGTGGGTTGGTTTTTCCTCAAAGCGACGTAAATCATTGAAAAGAACCATGCTTCCCGGTGGGTTTCTTGGTTAACCGGGAATTACGATGGGAAAGAACTGAAAGGGTGGGGAAGCGGGACATTTTTGCCAGAGATCCGGGGGCGGGAAACGATTGGTTAACTGGAGGGTTAATGCTTGGACTTCGGTTCGGGTTGCTTTTCTGTGGCGGTTATCCCGAGGGCCACCGCATCAAACATGTTCTGGTGAAACTCCTCTTTCCAGGCGCGGTCCTGCGTCAGGTACACTTTGAGTTCGGGGAATCGCAAGATAATGGCTCGGGCCACCTCCGCTTTACTGGCCCGGCCATTACCGCAAATGTGTTTTTTCACGGTGCTGGGCGCAATGCAGATCACTTTGAGCTGCTTCCTTTTGCCGAGGGCCTTGATCTCGTCAGCAAAGACATTGAGCAGCGCGGCATTGCGGTTATTGGCAAAGAACGTTTTTTCCACCACCAGCACTCCCGGTTTCAGATCCGCCAGGAGTCGCAGGATCACCCGGCGACCTTCTTTGAGGGTGAAATGAGGGGTGGGGCCTTTGCGAAAGACCGTCACCCCGTGGTAGAGCAGCTTTTGTTTATCGAGGAGGGCCACGCCCATATAGCGGGTGCCGGGGTCAATGGCCAGAATATTGGTTTTGCTTTTTGGCATAAGAGGGAGGATGAGCGAAGAGACCCCCATAATATCTTCGCTTTGCTTAATTATTATCCAATTCGTGGGCGCATAGAGCAGCGAGCGCCACCGCTTCAAAGAGCCTGATGTGATAGGGATTCTTAGCGGCCTTTTCTCGGTCGAGCTCATACATGAGGTCCGGATACTCCGTGGCAAGGATCTCGGCCATGGCCCGTTTGTTACTCTTTCGCTGTCCCGTAAAGAATCGTTCTAACCGTCTGAGCGGATACTCGCGCACCTTAGCGCCGTTTGACTCAGCCAGAATGGAGATCTCCTGGGTTAACTGGTTCAGCGCACGGGAGCTGCGACAGCGATCCAGCTTTTTTATCGCCAAGGCGGCTGGCTGATACCGCTGCAATAATGTCAGGAGAATGTATTTGGCTTTACCGGCCTTCTCCCTGGTTGAACGGCCCCTGAGCACCTTGACTCGCCAGTCCCGTAGTTGAGTCCCCTGCAGGACGGCGATGCCAAGGTAGCGCGAGCCGGGATTAACGGCCAGAACGGTCCGTGGTGTTGGCATCATGTTGTTTGATGAGATAGTTAAAGAGCGCCCCGCGACTTTTCTTGATGTGTTTGGCTGGTATGAGCATGATAGTGGCAAAGACCTGCCGTAAGAGGGGCTCGGGGTACTTTTTTGCGTAGGACCGGTAGAGCGCAAGGCCCTTAAGATCATCGAGCCCCTCAGCCAGATCATGGGCCAAGAGATCTTCTCGGGATGGTCCCTGGTAACCAGGCGTGCCACGGACCCGATTAAGGAACGCTTTTTTACCTTCGATATCGATTTTTAATAATCCTCTTTTTATCGATCTTTCGTTAGCCGTTGCATGGGAGGCGAATTTTTGCGAAAGCGAAGGGATATTTTGTGTCTGGGAGACCGTTTGAGAGGTGGGCCGCATGCCACGGCTGAGAGCTGAGGCCTGCCCCGGCTGGGGTGGCTGTATGGCGTTACCACCGGAGGCTTTCCATTTCTTCACCTGGATGGAAAGACACCGTCCGTTACTTTTCGTGGCGATATAGTCCCCCTCGCGAAGGATCTTGAGCCAGCGAAGGACCGTATCTCTTTCCAGGCCCATGTCGGTACAGATCGTCTGGATCTTCCGAACCAACATGCCGGTCTGGCGATTGGCACCGAGCACCAAATAGAGAAAGAGCCAAAGAGCATTTTTCATTTTGCGATAATGGGTCGCCCGTTCATCCATGATGAGCCCGGTCCAGAGTGGTGCCCACCACTGTTTGTTTTTTGCCATAGGCCAAGGGAGTTCGCATCTGGCGCGGCGGGGCGGCCAGATGCGAAACGGTCAGTCTTGGGTTGATTAGTTGTTAAAACAGCACCGGATGGATCACCAAGAAGGAGTGGAAAAAGTACGGTCCCGTTCCTGATTGGAAACGGCCTCCTCAGAAGAGTTGGGAAAATAACACTGCTCCTTTTCGGTAAGTTCGGTGCGCACCTGTTGTAAGTGCTCCCCGAACAGGGCTTCCACCATGGTGCGATAAAGAACTGCCAGGCGAAAGAGATTAAGGGTGTCGGGTACGCACACGCCTGTTTCCCAGCGCGAAATCATGCTAGGGCTCTTGAGTCCTAAGATCCGGGCCACCTCCCGTTGAGTGAGTCCTCGAACACGGCGGTATCTCCGTAACCCATTGGCAATCAGTTTTCGCTTGGGAAAAACGTCTGTCATAGATGGTGCTTACATGGAGAGCGCGATGGCTCAGGAGCATCCGAATTTTTACGGAATTGTCGCCCGCTTGTTTTCATACACAAACGGGGGTGCGCCTGAGCCAGCTACGTTGAGCACGCTCTGGTTCTACCGTAGCAGAGTGAAAAAGGCTGAAAAGCGGGGACAAATTGCTGGGTAAAGCAACCAGCTGAAAGGGCTATGAGAGTGGGGAAGAGTGTCTAATGTCTGGTATTGAGGGACTGTTCGACCTTGGCGCACGGCGTGCCGTGAGCGGAACGTGAGGCGGCAATTACCGCTGATTTAAAGGAATTTTCCGTTGTAAAGGGGGGCAAAGTGACCGCGCTGAACGGCTTGGAGACATGGCCGTCGATCATAAGTTTTAGATAAATATGGTGGTTGGGAAGACTTACCAGGGATTCATCGTCAAAGACCGGCAAAAATTCTTTGGCCAGGTATTGGGCGTCTTCGGCCCCGACCCGGAAGGCCAAGAGCGTACCGGCGTTTCCGAAGATCGCTGACCGGATCTTAGGGTCCAACTGGTTGATGTATTGATGCGCCAACACGAGATGAAGGCCGTATTTCCTTGCCTCAGAGAGAATGTCGGCAAACGAGAGGGTCAAAAAATTGTGAACCTCATCGACATAAAGGTAAAAAGGCCGGCGGAGCTGCTCAGGGATATTGCCCCGGCTCTGAGCGGCCAGTTGCATCTGGGAAACCAACATAGAGCCTAAGAGCGTGGAGGTATCCTCGCCGATCTTTCCTTTGGCCAAGTTACAGAGCACGATCCGGCCCTCATCCATCACCTGGCGGAAACGGAAGGCGCTTTGCGCTTGGCCGAGCGTGTTGCGAAGCGGTGCGCTCACCGCGAACTGGCCGAACTTGTTGAGGATGGGAGAAATCGCTTCAGTCCGAAACCGGTCCGAATAGCGGTCAAACTCACTGCGCCAGAAATCACGAATGTCCGGGTTGTTCACGAAAAACATGGCTTCCTTTCGAAACGCCGGTTGGGTGAGCAGGCACGTAACATCGAGCAGAGTGGTCCCCGGATAGTCCAAAAGCGTCAGCAGGGTGTACCTCAAGATATGTTCAAGACGCGGCCCCCAGAATTCCAGCCACACCTTTTTGAACACGCCAAGAAGACCGGAGGCGACCAGTGGACGGTAATCTTGCGACACTTCGGCAATGGGATTGAAGCCGACCGGATAGGCAAGATCGGCGGGATTAAAGTAGATGACGTCCTTGATCCGCTCCGGCGGGATATGATCGAGAATATCTTCCACCAGGTCCCCGTGCGGATCAATCAAGGCCAAGCCGTGGCCGTTCCGGATATCCGAGATCACCAGGTTGCGAAGCAAGGTGGATTTGCCGGTCCCGGATTTACCGATCAAGTACATGTGGCCGCACCGATCCTGCTCTTTAATGCCAAAGATCTTCTGGTTGTCCCGGTAATTCGTGGCGGCAAAAGGGGTAATGGCGTTTTGTTTTGGAGGGTTGTTCATACCTCTATGGTACCGGCGATAAAGGCCTCTAAAAAGAGAGGCATTGTGGGCTTTAACGGCAATTTCGCCCGGCTTGTTGGTTCTCCTCACTGCGGTAGGCTGAAGGCAGCTCTTTTAAATCTTTCTACCCAGGAGGAAAACATGGCAAAGACCGCCCACTGCATCGAAGTAAGGAGCGGCGACGGGACCCTTGTGCTCAGTCTCCATTTCGTGGAAAAGGAGATCGGGCCGACGTCGAGAACGGAAACCACATCCTACAAAAAAACAGAAACCAAACAGGAAAGGAGGCAATCAAACGGTTCATCCAGCGGCGAAGGCACCATCACCGACGCCCAGAAACGATTCATGTTCCGGATCTTGGCCGACCAGGGCATTGAAAAGGAAGGCGCCTACCAATTCTTAAAGGAGAATTTCGGGGTCGAGATCCTCAAAGACGTGTCCAAGTCGGAAGCCAGCCGGATGATAGAGCATCTTTTGGGGAAAAACGGGGGAGGCAACAGCGATGGACCACCTTTCTAGCAGCCAGATCAATCTCTACTCGCAGTGCAGCCTCAAATACAAGTTCCAGTATGTGGATTTGCTCCCCAAACCCTTCAAAGCGTCCGGGCTGGTTTTCGGCAGCGCAGTTCATGCTGCCCTGTCCTGGTTCCATACGGAGCGCCTGGCGGGAAGAAATCCCACCCTGGATAAGCTGCATAAGGTCTTTGAGGCGGACTGGTACGGCCAAACCATCGAAAGTCACGTCCGCTACAAAGAGTGGGAAACGCCAGCGGGCCTCATCATGCTCGGACGAAGTATTCTCGGATTGTATTACCGGGAACCGCATGACGGGGTGCAGGGCACTGAAATTCCATTCACAGTGCCCTTGGAAGATCCGGTCACCGGCGAGCGGTTGGGGATCAATCTGGAAGGCTTTATCGACCTCCTTGAACAACCCGACACCATCGTTGAATTCAAGACGTCGCTGAAAGCGATGGACATCAAGGACGTGAACGTGCAGCTCAGTGCCTACAGCTACGCCTACGAATTCCTCCACCAGCGGCTGCCCAGGCTCTTTAAGGTCGTGAATTTCATCAAATCCAAACGGCCTCGGATACTCGTGCTGGAGACGCACCAATGCGATCACCGGCGGTTTTTCAACCTAGCCAAGAAGGTGTTCGAAGGTATCCGTGCGCAGATCTTTTTCCCGAAGCACAGCTTCATGTGCGCCGGGTGTGAGTTCGCGGAGCCATGTCAGGGGTGGGAAGGGAATTAGATTAAAGTTCTTTCAGAAAAATCAAAGGAAGTAGGAACCTCTACTTCCTTTTTAAATGCGTATCTGGATTGGGATCATATCGACCCACCCGATAGCTTCCCAGCAGGGGAAACTTGAACGTCCTTTTTCCGACGGCGGATAACCTTCCCCCGAGAAGCCTTGGCTAACCACTGAGCATTCAACGCGGTCTTGTACCGCTGTATGAGGACACAATCATTCTCTTCGGTTGTGAAGGGAACGCATAATTTTCGTAACTCTGATTCCAGTTCCCATCGTTTAAGATCCAAATCATTATTCTTTGACATAGTTTGCCCGTATTGAATTGTTATCTGATCCGAAAAAAGAAAGTGTACATAGCATGACAGGAAACAAATGGCAACGAGAGGAAGCCCTCAGCCCTCTGCGTTCAATCGATGTTCAATCGCGCGGGGATCGATTTTGCTTATGGGGCGTTCCTCGAAGTAGAGATCGCGCTCAATGCCAATACCGAGGGGTCCCTGGTAGCGTTCGAGTTCGTCCAGGCTGAAATAGCCCCACTCATCATTCCAATCCCCGAACAAACTTATATAACCAAAGAAGAGGCGCTCAGCCGGGTAATACTCGGTAGCATACCAGGTGGCGCCTCCGGTCGGGTCAAAGAATTTCGCGATCACCAAGGGATCAACTTGCTCTTCCTGGCATCCAACCCGGGCGAATCGTATTTTGAGGTCTTTCGTTAGCAGTTTCATGGTTTTGAACATTAAGGATTATTTCACCAGCCTTGGCATTCCACCTTCTTTCACCTCTTAGTACAATTCGGATAAAACACTTGTTTTATCCTTAACTTTGACGTAGACTGAAAATGCTGAATTAATAGGGAGTTAGCATACTAATAATAGAAGGGGTTTTATCCGCATCCATATGAAACAAAAAATCGCTGCCATTTATGCCCGCGTGTCCACGGACCGTCAAAAGGTGGCCATGCAACTCGAAGAGCTGAGAGCCTTCGCTCAACGTTCTGGCTGGATCATCTTTAAAGAATTTACGGACGAAGGCTTTACAGGAAAGCACACCGTGCGGCCAGCTTACAATGCCATGATGAAAGAGGCCCGGCACCGCAAGTTTGATGTGCTCCTGGTCTGGAAGCTGGATCGACTGAGCCGGTCTATGAAAGATCTGATTAATACACTCGATGAATTACGGCACTTGGGCATTGATTTCGTCTCCTATGATGACCGACAGCTCGATACCACCACCCCCGCCGGCAAGCTTATGTTTCACATGATCGCGGCGGTGGCCGAGTTCGAGCGAGAGATTATTCGGGAGCGGGTAATTGCGGGCCTCGAAAGCGCCAAACGCAAAGGCAAGCGCTTGGGTCGCCCGCCAGTGGCACCCCTGGTGTTGGAACGCGCCAAAGCACTGAGAAAGCAAGGCTTGAGCTTTGCGGCAATCGGGAAACAGCTTGGCGTCTCGGGCGATGTGATCAGGAAGCGCCTTAACGACAAAATAAGCTCATAGAGGTTTTAATCTTCAGGTTTGTACCTTGATCCGGGAGCAGATCTTTTTTCCCGGGCAAAGTTTTATGTGCTTAGGCTGTGAGTACACCGAGCAATGCCGGGCGTGGGAAGGATCATAATCGCTCAGTTCTTTCAACTCCAAGGAAGTAGAAAACGCTACTTCCTTGTTTTGACAGTATGTAGCAGAGTGGAGTATCCTGAAAGAAAGCGAGCTAGCAGAATTCTCACCGGCGGAACATACCGCCATGGATAGTGTACAGAAGCCAGTACGGGTAAAAAAGAGGAAAATCATGGCCCAACCGGAGTGCCCAAAACATAATTCCGAAAATAAAGAGTTAAAAGCAGTCGAACATATGAATACTGATCTATCATTTATAACAAATGAAAAAAATCAAAGCCTCAAAGACCGATTTGAGGTTCTTATTCGGGATACGGCATTCTTCGATTGCCTGGTAGGTTATTTCTATACCAGCGGGTTCCATGCGCTGTATAAGTCTCTGGAAAAGACAGAAAAGGTTCGAATTCTCATTGGCATCAGCACCAACAAGCAGACTTTTGACCTGATTGCTAAAGCTAGTGATCCTCGGCAACAAGTCATTGAATTTTCTCATGCAGAAACGAAGGAAGAGGTTGAGAGACTCGTTGAGCAGGAATTGGCAGACTCAGACGATAATAGAAACGTCGAAGAAGGGGTGCATAAGTTTGTTGAATGGGTCAGGGATAAAAAACTAGAAATTCGGGCCTACCCATCCCAGAATATACATGCCAAACTATACATTATGACCTTTTGTGAAGGAGACCGCGATATAGGGAGGGTAATTACCGGTTCCAGCAACTTTACCCAGGCCGGACTCATTGATAATCTGGAATTTAATGTCGAGTTAAAAAACCGCAGTGATTATGAGTTTTCACGCCAAAAGTTCGAGGAACTGTGGCAGTCAGCAGTGGATGTCAGTGAGCGGTATGTTCAGACGATCCAGGACAAGACCTGGCTCAGCCAAAGTATCACGCCCTATCAACTCTATCTAAAATTCCTTTACGAATATTTCAAAGATGAACTCAGCCAAACCGATGAGGTTTTTGTAAGGTACCTCCCCGAGGAGTTTAAGAAACTCGAATACCAAGAGCAGGCAGTCCTCAATGCCAGAAAGATACTGTTGGAGTATGGCGGCGTTTTCATCTCCGATGTCGTAGGACTGGGCAAAACCTATATTTCCGCCATGCTGGCGGGACAATTGGAGGGGAGAACGCTTATCATTGCCCCGCCTGTACTTTTGGAAAAATCCAATCCCGGCTCTTGGACTAACGTGTTTTCGGACTTTCACGTGCCTGCTGATTTTCAATCCCTCGGGAAACTGGACGACCTCCTGAGCAGGGGAACTGATAAGTACGCCAACATTATTATCGATGAAGCCCATCGTTTCCGAACGGAAACGACCGCGACCTACGAGAAGCTGGCGGAAATCTGTCGCGGCAAACGGGTGATCCTGGTGACCGCCACTCCCTACAATAATGCGCCCAAAGATATCCTCAGCTTACTTAAGCTCTTTCAGAAAGCGAAGAAGAGTACCATTCCCAATCTGCCCGACCTGGAAAGCTTTTTCAGCCGACTTGAGCAAAAATTGAAAAAACTCGACCGCCAGAAAGATTATGACAAATACATTTCTATCGTGAAAGAGAACGCGCGTGAAATACGGGAAAAGGTACTGAAATATTTAATGGTACGCCGCACTCGGACAGAGATCGTAAAGTATTTTTCCGATGATATTAATAAGCAAGGACTCAAATTCCCCAGTGTGGAGAAGCCTGTCCCGCTTTTTTATGAACTAAACGAGAAAGAAGATCAGGTCTTTACTAAAACCATTGAGCTCATCGTTAAAGACTTCAAATACGCACGGTATATGCCCCTTCTTTATTATCAAGGCAAGGTGGACCCGCTTGAGCGGCAATCACAGAAAAATATGGGCCGGTTCATGAAGATCTTGCTGGTTAAACGCCTGGAAAGCAGTTTTTTTGCCTTTCGGAATTCGATTGACCGCTTTTTGCACTCCTATGAAATGTTCATTAAAGAGTTTGACAAGGGCAATGTCTATGTGAGTAAGAAGCACACCAGCAAGATATTTGAATTATTGGAAGACGATGATGATGAGGCCGTGCAGCGCCTGATCGACGAAAGCAAAGCTGAGCGCCTTAGCAGTGGCGATTTTGGAGAAGAATTCCGGAATGATTTGCAGCACGACCGTGATGTGCTTCTGGAGATTAAAAAATTCTGGACGAACATTCATCGCGATCCGAAGCTGTTAAAATTTATCGACGGGCTCTCCACTGATCCTGGATTGAAAAAGAATCATTTGATCATCTTCACCGAATCCAAGGAGACTGCTAACTATCTCTTTACAAATTTGCACCAGAAGTACCCTGACCAGGTGTTATGCTATACTGGCTCTTCCAGCGAAGCGACACGCGATAAAGTCATCGAAAATTTTGACGCGCGCGCTCGTCATCCAAAGAGCGAGTACCGGATACTGGTGGCCACAGAGGTTTTGGCTGAAGGCGTGAACTTGCATCGCTCCAACACGGTGATCAACTACGACATTCCCTGGAATCCTACCCGCATGATGCAGCGAGTTGGCCGCATAAACCGGGTCGATACCCCGGCTGATAAGATTCATACGTTTAACTTTTTTCCCACTACTCAATCCAACGACCAGATCAAACTCAGGGAAGCGGCGGAAGCCAAAATCAATGCCTTTTTAACCCTGCTGGGTGGCGATGCCGAATTGTTGACCGAAGGG
Organism: Desulfarculales bacterium UBA702; assembly: GCA_002298165.1. GTDB lineage: Bacteria > Desulfobacterota > Syntrophobacteria > Syntrophobacterales > Syntrophobacteraceae > SbD1. Next base: position 39,281 of record DBMI01000052.1, on the reverse strand, counting down.
GAACCCATCGGCTCGCATGAACTCTTTAACCGATTGATCTCAAAACAGGCTTTAGAAGGCGAGGATGAAGCGGGGGAGACCGAATTGAAATATCTGCATGCAATAAAAGAGATTCGCGATAAAGACCCTGACTTGTTCGAAAAGATCAAACGGCTACCCAAAAAAGGACGCACGGCTAAATACTTCGCTGAGCAGGCTGATTCACTGATCACCTATTTTCGAAGGGGTAAACTCCAGAAATTCTACATGGCCGCGGCTCAGCCGGAAGCGCACGAGCTGGACTTTATCTCAGCAGCCAAACTGCTGGAGAGTGGCGTTGATGAACCAAAGAAAAAATTGCCGGGACAGTTTTACGATCTGATGGATAAGAACAAAGAGGCCTTTGTTTTCTCGACCACCGAGGAGCAGTCCCAACTAAAGCAAAGAGGCGGCGGGCGCGACAGCGCGGCCAACATCCTTAAGATTTTAAAAGTTACGATGAAGAACACTCAAAAGCTGACGGATGATCAGGAACTCTACCTCAAGAAAGTATTCACCCAGCTTGCGGAAGGCGGCTTGCCAAAGCAGACAGCAAAACAAACGTTGCAGGCTCTAAATGATTTAAAAAATGATTTGATCAACCCCTTTAAGGTACTGGGGGTGCTGCAAACTCACATCCCGGCTAAGCTGCTCGAACAGCATTATGCCGAACAGAATCCGGCGGTATTTGGCAAACGGGAAGTCATTTTATCCATGTATTTGAGTGGTGAATAATTATGGACAGACAACAGGCACGCAATCTAATCAAAGAAACATTTGAAAAGCCGTTTGAAAAGGCGCGATTTTCTACGTTTATTAAGAACCTTTTAAATCGCAGTGAGGACGCGCCATTTACTTACAAGGGGCAATACATCCCTGACGCTTATAAGCCCTCCATAAGCACGTTGGAGCGCATCGCCAAATTCACCGATGGCGAACAGAAGGTTGATGTATTGATTATCAGGCTCAGGAAAGAAAGCTCGCTGGAGCGTGCTCGCACTATGCAGCGGAACTTTGTCGCCTGGTATCTCAATGGCAGCCGGGGTGGAGAACTGAAGGATGCCGCTCTGGTAGCGTTCGTATCCCCCGATGAAACTGATTGGCGGTTTTCGCTGGTTAAGATGGACTATAAATTTGAGCAGACCACGACCGGCAAAATGAAAGTGAAAGAAGAATTTACCCCTGCTCGGCGTTGGTCTTTTTTAGTGGGTATCAGCGAAAAAAGCCACACAGCCCAGAGTCGACTGATCAACATTCTAGCAAATGACGAACAGTCACCGAGTCTCACCGAATTGGAAGAATCTTTCAACATAGAAACTGTTACGAATGAGTTCTTTTTGAAATACCGGGATCTTTTTGTTCGCGCGAAAGAAGCATTAGATAAAGTGGTTCAAAACGATTCCCGCATCAAAGCCGATTTCGAAGCTATCGGAGTGAACACTGTTGACTTTGCCAAGAAATTGTTGGGACAGATCATTTTTCTCTACTTTTTACAGAAAAAGGGTTGGTTTGGAGTTAAGGGGAATGACAAGTGGGGGGACGGCTCAAAGCAATTTTTGAGGGAACTGTTTGAAGGAAAGCACGGGACATATAAGAATTTCTTTAACGACATTCTGGAACCCCTCTTTTATGATGCATTGTCGAGAGATCGCTCGGATATCGACCACTGGAACGACCATTTCAAATGCAAAATTCCCTTTTTAAATGGTGGGCTCTTCGATCCTATTGGTAATTATAGCTGGCATAATGCAGACATTTTGCTACCCAACGAACTGTTTTCTAATCGAAAAGCGCAGATGGGTGAAGGTAACGGTATTCTCGATATCTTCGACCTCTATAACTTTACCGTCAAAGAAGACGAGCCGATGGAAAAGGAAGTGGCTATCGACCCGGAATTGCTGGGTAAAGCATATGAGAAATTTAATGCCATTCGACCGGACAACTTTGAGGAGTACAAGAAGGCACTAACTAGCGGGAAAAAAGGCGATGAAAGCAAGTTTAACAAGCAATTCGGCGTCTATTATACCCCGCGTGAAATAGTTCATTACATGTGCCAACAAGGTCTAATAAATTATCTCACAACTGAAATGGCAGGGTCGGAGGGCAATAAATTTATCAGTAAATCAGATATTGAAACCTTGATTCATTTGGGTGAGCAGGTCGGTGAGAATGAAGCGCGGGTCGAAAGCCATGGTACAGAGACCAGCGCCTATTCTTACAAACTACCTGAGAGCATCCGCGAAAATGCCGAACTAATCGATCGAAAACTGGCCGGCATTACAGTTTGTGACCCGGCCGTGGGGTCCGGTGCCTTTCCAGTTGGTATGATGAGTGAGATCGTAAAAGCGAGGAATGCGCTCTCGATATTTATTCAAGATGAGGAACGAACTGTTTACGATTTTAAACGTCGCTGCATTCAGCATTCCCTGTACGGTGTGGATATAGATCCTGGGGCTGTAGAAATCGCTAAGCTTCGCTTATGGCTTTCATTAGTGGTTGATGAGGATGACATAAGACAAATTAAACCCTTACCCAATCTGGACTACAAGATCATGCAGGGCAATAGTCTGCTAGAAGAGTTTGAAGGCGTAAAGCTCTTTGATGAAAAACTTATTGCCTCTATCGGTTTTGATAAAGAAAAACGAATCAAATCTTTAAAGGAAAGACAGTCCTCACTACAAAAGGAGTACTTTGAACTTCATTCACAAAATATGCTTAGTGGTAGCAAGCAGTCTGTATTAGAGCAGGAGCTAAAGAAAATAAGTTTAACGTTAAAGAAAATTGCCGCTACAACGAAACCGGTATTTGCTAATCCAGGTTTATTTGACGCTGTAAGTGAGGCGCAACATAAAGCGAGCCAATTGAAGTTGCTTCACAAGGAACTATTTGAAACTACTGATAAGAAGAAAAAAGATGATATAAAAAAGACAATTGGCAGGTTGGAATGGGAACTTATCGAGGTAACGCTTAAAGAAGAGGGCAAGAGTTCTGAACTTAAGAAAATCGAAGAATTTAAGAAATCAAACATTAAACCATTTTTTCTTTGGAAGCTAAACTTTACAGAAGTGTTTCAGGAAAAAGGTGGTTTTGATATCGTTATTGCTAATCCACCGTATGTTAGACAAGAACAAATCGGTGACATAAAGCCTTCGCTCAAAAGAATTTATAGTTCATATTCCGGCAGGGCTGACTTGTATGTATATTTCTATGAGATGGCTACATGTTCGCTTCTTTCAAAAAGAGGAACACTCTGCTTCATATCGTCCAACAAGTGGCTACGCGCTCAATACGGAGAGGGATTAAGGCGAATTTTATCAAGCGCTTGTCGTCCCAATACCCTAATAGATTTTGGCGAACTGCCTGTGTTTGAAGAAGCAGCCACTTTCCCATTGATATTTATTGGCGCTCGCGGCAATTCATCGGATTTGACCTTTGTGCAAATTCGCTCACTTACTCCACCGTATCCAAATCTTCCTCTTATTGTTTCCACAGAAGGTATGAAGATATCATCTGGTAAGTTGTCACATCTCACTTGGTCCTTTGGGAATAGCTCCGAAGAAGGGCTTCTCGCTAAACTTAGAACATTTCCCGGTAGGCTCGATGACTCGATGATAATGGCAGGGATAAAAACGGGCTTTAATACAGCTTTTTGGATTGATGCATTTTGTCGTGAGCAGTTGATAACTTTAAGCCCGAGTTGTTCCAAATTTTTGAAACCGCTCATCATTGGTGACGATATAAGACAATGGGAAATAGGGAACCGCAATAGATGGATTATATACACGCCCATAGGCACTAATCCAAAGGAGCTTGGCTCAATCCTTATACATCTTGAGAAGTGGAAGCTTAAGTTACAAGGTAGGGCACTAAGTCAGCAATGGTGGGAGCTTCAGCAAGCGCAATTTCGCTACTGCCAGCTTTTTGAGTCTCCAAAGATTGTTTATCCAGACATAGCAAAGTCTCCAAGATTCACAATCGATTATGATGGGCGATACCTTGACATGACTGCTTTTGCTATTGCTTCAGAAAGTAAGTTTTTAGTAGCATTATTGAACTCCAGGTTGATATGGTACTTTCTGCAAAAAACAGCTGCTGTTTTGGGGGATGCAAATAATGGAGGGAGACTTCGCTTGAAAAGGCAATATATAAAAGAAATTCCAATTCCAAAAGCATCTACCAAAGTTGAATATGAATTACAGCTGTTGGTTGAACAAATTCTCGCTACTAAAGAAAAGAATAAGAACGGAGTTATAGATATCTTGGAAAATAAGATTAATCAACTAGTCTACCAGCTCTATGGTCTCACCAAAGAAGAGATTAGAATCGTGGAAGGCTCGTATTTTGACGCTAGTTGATGTAGTGCCTTGATCTACTGATTGACTTCTGCCTTGTGCCTATAGTTTCGGTAGAGGGTAGACGCGAGTTAATGAAGTATATGAAGATAACTAACGAAATCTCCGAATTGTTGCAATCATACGTGTATGTTTTCATCGATCCTCGGAACGGTGAGCCGTTTTATATTGGAAAAGGTTGTGGCAACCGTCTCTTCTCACACCTCGAAGATAACTCTGACTGCGAAAAGGTGGACCGCATTGCTCAAATTCGTGCGTCCGGTATGGAACCCGAGGTAGATCTTTTGCGGTACGGTTTGACAGATCAGGAAGCCGCTTTGGTGGAGGCAGCCGCCATTGACTTGATCGGGAGAACTTATCTTACCAATCGCATAGCTGGATATCACAAGGGAAGTTTCGGCCGCATCACTTCACAAGAGGTCATCGCTATGTTTACTGCCAAACCAGTGGAAGTGCGTCATAAAGCTATCCTAATAACGATAAATCAACTGTATCGAAGTAACATGGCACCAGAAGAGCTGTACGAAGCTACCAGGGGGATTTGGGTTCTCGGAGAGCGAAGAAATAAAGCGGAATATGCCATGGCTGTGTATCAGGGGATTGTCCGGGAGGTTTACCGGATTCGGCAGTGGTATCCAGCGGGGACTTTGAAATACACAACCCGGGACCCGTCGGAGTTTCGCAATACTCCGAATCAGGGCCGTTGGGAGTTCGAGGGGGAAGTGGCTGAGGAAGCGATTCGGAAAGAATATGTTGGCTTCTCTGTCGGCAAGGGGGGACAGAATCCGATTCGGTACAAGGGTATTTAGGCAACTATTTAAGATCGCATAATAACTATGAACTTTAGACTCATTGCCACGGAAGTCGGCGACCTTCTCAAGTATGATACCACAGTCAATGAAATCCGAAGAGCGGCTGCGGCATTATTCCGCTTTCGCGTTGAGGTATTCCCGAATGACAATATTACCTCTGCTCGAGCCCAGGAGGTCTATAACGCCATTCTCTCTTTGGCAAAACAGGAAATGAATAACGACGAGCGGAACGAATTATTGAAAAAGTTCTGCCGCCAGATAACGCCGGATGGTCATTGGGACAAGGTTCAGTTGATTATAGAGGATGGCCTTGGCATCACCTCCAGTGCCGAAAAACTAACGCATGGCGAGTTCATTGCCCGGGGTTTTCATCCTGAGATCATGGATCACTGTAGAAAGCTCTTCTCTCAGGGCAACTACTTTCATGCTGTGTTCGAGGCTTGCAAGGTCTATAATAAACAAGTTCAGCAGAAAGCCCAAAGTTCGGCTGACGGTGCGAATCTTATGCTTGAGGTATGGGGGTGCGAAAAAGGAACACTGAAGATTACTCCGTGCCAATCAGAGACTGACAGGAACGTACAGGACGGTGTCAAATTTCTTTCTGCCGGTCTGATGCGGGCAATGCGGAACCCGACAGCCCACGAGCCAGCACTGCACTGGCCGATTGGAAAACAAGATTGTCTCGACATGCTGAGTTTTATTTCTTTTCTGTTCCGTCAATTAGACAAAGCAGTTTATTATAAGGGCTGACCGCCTATGGAATGTATGAAAATAAGTGAACTAACAAGACGTGACATTACCGACGCCATCATGGCTGAAGGCTTTCAATGGAACGGTAGATTCGAAGAGACCGAATTTCTCAGTCGTCTTTTTGATTTGACGAAATTACCATCATACGATGGTAGGTTTCACAATGCATCGGGCGACATATGGCAACATAGGGTAAACAACCTACACGATTGGGATGACAATTGGATTTTTTCTGATGATCGTTTCAATCTTATGGGTTGTGAGGATGACTTGTTCCTCAGGTTTCTTTGCGAGACAATCCATCCAGTTATCAGACCTGATGTCACCGAGGCTGAACGGATTTGCCAGCTTTATAATAGTTTTCTCAAAAACGACGGCTTTGAATTGGTAGAAAGAACAAGACTATCTGGAAAACCAATCTATATCGGTCGTTACGTCGGCTCATTACCATCACCTGGAGTGCAAATTATAAAGCAAACAATGAGCGGGATAGATGCTTCATATGTCACTCAACAAATTACGAGGATGGAAGCTTCTGTCTTGAATGATCCTGGATTGGCCATTGGTACAGCGAAAGAGCTGGTAGAAACCTGCTGTCGAACAATTCTTCATGGAAGGGAAGTGGAAATTCCGAAAACAGCCGATCTGTCACAGCTTGTAAAATTGACGAGCAGGGAGCTGCAACTGACGCCGGACGATATTCCTGATCAGGTGAAGGCTTCCGAAGTTATTAAACGGCTTCTCAGTAACCTTGCATCAATCACACAAGGAGTCGCAGAACTTCGAAATCAATATGGAACAGGCCATGGGAAGCATGCTCACAGCAAAGGGCTTACTCCCAGACACGCGAAACTTGCCGTGGGGGCTGCATCCACATTGGCGGTCTTTCTTGTGGAAACCCATGAAGTGAGAAATAATAAATTGCAACAAGCTGGTAAGAAATAGTAATTCGACTCTGGTGGTCCATCATCGATAATGCATCGGACTTCTATTGAGTGATAGCTTATGCCCTGGTCATCACAACATCTTTCATGGTTAAAAGATACGGGCAGGGTCTTGCACACAGCGGACGGAAAGGACGTTTCGATCTTCGAGTTTGCACATAGCCCTGATCCAAGAATCCTCTCGAAATGGGCGAAACATTTTCGGAATCACTACTGCTTTGATAATAAGATTGACGATCTTCGACGTGGCACAGGACTTTCCCGTTGCGACTATCTGACTAACTTAAAGTTTCCGCACGTCAGAGAACGTCCGGGGCCCAGTGTCCGGGCAGGCGATTTTGGCGAAATACTCGTTGCCGATTTTGTCCAATACATGCTCAACTATACGGTCCCCAGGACACGCTATCTTGATAAGATTCGCCGGAATCAGAGCCCCGAGGGCATCGATGTGATTGGCTTCCTGCAGGCTGATCCTAAACCGTCCCCGCAAGACGAGCTTATTACTTTCGAAGTCAAGTGCGCCTTAGCCAGTGCGAGTACCACCACTCTCCAGCGAGCAGTTAATGATTCGTGCAAGGATTTCAATCTCCGTAAAGCAGAGTCCCTTAATGCAATTAAACAGCGACTGATGATGCAGTCAGAGGAAAACGCAGGTATGATCGCTGTGGTTGAGCGTTTCCAGAACAAAACAGATCGACCCTATAACGAGATTTCTGGGGCTGCAGCGGTCCATTCCGAGCATACCTATAGCGACGAGGTTGTCACCAGTGCGGACGCTGGATCTCATCCGAACCAAGAAAATCTCTTTTTAGTATTAATCCGAGGCAATGAGCTCATGGCTCTCGTGCATGAGCTTTACCGGACAGCTGCCAATGAAGCCTGATAAAAATGCTAGATTATTGCTGGGTGCCACTCGGGCGATGGCGAAGATGCTGGAGTATGATGTCCCCGAAGAACACCGCCAAATTGATATTAAACGAGACCCCACCGTCCTGCTCGATTTAACTATCGGCATTTTAGGAGATACCTGTGCAGCCGCAAATAACCTAGATCAGGTAAGCCAAAACCTGGATCTCCAGCGTCAGCGCCTCCTTTTTTCATCCTACTACTTTGACGCCCTGCTCAACTCGAAAGCCAATGACAGTTTTTCTGAGTACTTAAAACTCCTTGGAGCCGGAACCTACTATTTATGCGACTTTCCCGGTAGTGCTCGGGTTTTGGTTGATAAGATTGAATCGCCCGATCTGGAAGCTGACGGCCTTGATTGGTTCACTTGGTCGTTGCTCGCCCACGACTTTTCGGACGAAATAGCTGAACATTTCTCCGGAAAGTACGAAAGAATATTGAAACGGTTGCATTCAGAATTGGGGATTTTTTTCCGTGAGGGCGAGGATGAAGAAGGAATAAATCAACTTCTCAAAAGATTGAGGCAACGAGCGTACCGGGACGGCGCGGACCGGGAACTCCTTTTCGCTGATGTTGCCACCACCCTATGCAAGAAGAAGCTGGAGATATCCGCTTGGAATACGCTGCCTCAGTTTACCGGAATTGCCCAGGAACTCTGGAAGCCCTTCGTCCAAAAAACCGGCTCAATTTATGAGCTGTGGCCTGCTCAGATGCTCTTGGGTAAAAAAGGAGTTTTTGCCGGTCGTTCGGCAGTGGTACAAATGCCGACCAGCGCGGGCAAAACGAAAGCCACTGAATTGATTATTCGAAGTGCCTTTCTGAGCGATCGGACCAAACTTGCTATTATCGTAGCTCCGTTTCGCGCATTGTGCCACGAAATCTATGACGGACTGGCAAAACAGTTTCAAGGCGAAGATATCAGTCTTCAACTGGCTTCTGATGTGTTGCAGGATGATCTGAGCGACATGGCTGATCCACTTCCTTGTATTCTAATTCTCACTCCCGAGAAGCTCGATTATCTATTGCGGCAACAACCAGAGCTGACCAGCGTCACTGGGCTGATCGTCTATGATGAGGGCCATCTGTTTGATGATTCTAGTAGAGGAGTCAAATACGAACTTCTCTTGGCTTCATTGAAGAGAAGATTCTCCTCTGAGGTGCAGGTGGTTTTGATTTCAGCGGTAATCGGCAATGCAAGCGAGATCAGTCAATGGTTAACCGGCGATGACGAGAATTGCATACGTGGGCGAGATCTGCATCCTACCTATAGAACAGTTGCTTTCGCCAGCTGGCAAGACAGACTGGGTCAACTACGGTTTGTAGAACCGGAGGACCCTGATCAATTTGCCTTCTTCGTTCCCCGCATTCTTGAGACACAAGAACTTGAAGTGAGACCACGGGAAAATCCGCGTCCATTCCCGAAGCAAGATGAGCCTGGCCATATTGCGCTCTATCTTGGGTGTAAAATGGTGCGGAATGGATCAGTGGCCATTTTCGCTGGAAGGAAAGATTCTGCGGCAAAAATGGCCAGCGATATTGTTGATGCCTTTTCAAGAAATCTGCAGCTGCCTAGTCCTGCTCGTTATTGCGACCCTGAAGAATTGAAAAAGTTAGTTTTCCTTTATGGACAAAATTTAGGAACAGATTGCATCCCGACCAAATCTGCTCAGTGTGGAATTTTCCTCCACCATTCCAATACTCCTCATGGAATTCGTCTTGCGCTGGAGCATGCTCTTCAAAATGGCAAAGTGAAATTTGTGATCTGCACTTCCACGCTTGCTCAAGGAGTAAACCTACCGCTCCGGTATCTCATTGTGACTACAGATCGCCAAGGCAGAGAAAAGATTAAGATCCGTGATTTTCACAACCTGATGGGGCGTGCTGGCCGAGCCGGGATGTACACAGAAGGGACTATAGTATTTTCCAATCCGGCTATTTTCGATAAAAAGATGAACCGTAGTGAAAAATGGCGATGGACCGATGCTAAAAATCTATTAAACCCTGAAAGATCCGAACCCTGCAAAAGTTTTATCTTGGCTTTGCTCAGTCCAGTACGCGGTCGTGATTCGAGATACGAAGAAGTTCGGTTTAAAGTCGGTCCACTCAGATTAGCCAAGTTATTTTATGAGGGCAGGGAGACTTTTGACGGCTTACCGGACCAAATGGTTGAAAGAGTAGGGGGAAATGCAAAACTTAGGGCAGACAACCGCGCCAGCATAGCGCAGCAGTTGAAAGATAGAGCCAATACCTATCAATCTATCAGTGCATTTTTGGTTCAGTACATGTGCGAAGCAGAAGAAAATGATGCATCTCCACGCGAGGCTGCTGAAGAATTACTACGTGAATCACTAGCTTTTTATCAGGCAACTGAAACTCAGCAAGGAATTTTGTTAGAGCTTTTTTCTTATCTTCAGGAAAGAATACTGAGTCTCGAGCCATCGCACGAAAAGAGAAAAGTATTTGCCAAGACAGTGTTTGACATCCCTGAGGGCCAGGCATTGCTGAAGTTGGCGGTGGATATTCTGCCTCAACTTCGGTCTGATATGGAGCTTGAGGAGTTGCTCCGGCTGTTTTGGCCGGCTCTTTACCGGTTTAACACCAATTCGTCGATCAGGACCTGCACTAGCGAAGAAGCTTTAAAGGAGGCGGGGACCGCCTGGCTGCAAGGGCGCTCCTTTGCAGAGGTATTTTCGTTGTTCAGTCGTAGTAGATTCGGGAGAAGGAAACCGACCATTGATCATGCGGTGGAGGTTTGTGAAAATGGGTTCGGCTTTCAGGGGTCGATGATTATCGGTGCTTGTATCGATCTTATGGGAGCTAATGGTTTGGACGATCCCACCATTGAAGAACGAGTGCGTCAATTTCAAAAGGCGCTCAAATACGGTTTGCCCACTGGGAAGGCGATTGCCGTTTATGAGATGGGGTTAGCGGAAAGAGCACTTGCAATGGAACTGAGTAGGTTTGTGCCTCGCATCCCTTCGCGACGGAATATTGTCAGATCCTTTAGACGAAGCAATCGCGAAGTTCGTGAGATCGTCGACGTGTATCCGGAGTATTTCGAATCCAAGCTAGATGAAATACTGTCTTCGTGATGACCGTTGGCTGACAAGGCTTCTAAGTCATTTCAGCCCGTCTTTCTAGGCAATCTCATCGATGTTATTCTCTTTGCAGAAGCGGATTGTCTGTCTGCTGCCAATGCTTAGGAAAACAGCAACTTAAAATCTTCATGGCTATTCCCACCCTCCTTTAATCACTCCCCCCTGTACCGCCAGGCTCACCGGAAACCGGTGACACCATAGTGACAAAGAAGTGATAAAAGTAGGCTATTGCTGATTAAACCTGACAACATTTACAACTCGACCTTTTGGCTTGTCTTAGCGGAATTTCCCTTGGTTAAGCCAAAAGCTGCACGCTGCTCATTCAGGTTCGAGTCCCGTCACTCCCGCAGTTATCAAAAAAACGCGAAAGCGTTTTTTTGTTTTATCTAAGGTAAAAATTGGACGACCTATTGTTTAACTGCTCAAGGGTTTGTGTCAGATGTAGTCAATTTTATGTCACAATGGTGTCACTATCGTGTCACTGAGAGTGGTAATTCTGAAATTTATGCTGTTTGGTTGATTAGCAATGGCTTTAGTATAGGCTTTTACTGATAGGGTGGTGACGGGTCTTGTACCCGACGCCTGCTTTTGATTAAGTATCGAAATCATACTATAATAAAATGAGATAATAACTAAAATAAATGAGTGGAAAGTGCTCAAAGTAAATTGAAAAGAAAATTCAATAAAAAGTCTCTCAGATGGTGGAGTCTCGCAATTGTCGTAGCCATAGTGTTGATTGTGACCCTGTGCACACTGTATGGGGAACTGTTTCCTGGTAAAACAGGTTATACTGATGGGGGATCATTCTGGAACTTTAACTCAAAAACCAAACTCCCTTTAGGAGGGGCAAACAATAATATTGATATGCAGCAAAAGAATTTCTTTAAATAATTTGGTACATTTTAATAAAAAACAGTGGACAAAAATAAAAACAAAATTGTTGAAGTAATAAAGTCATCTAAATTAAAGGTGATCATTCTATGTATCATCGGTGTCTACTTCCTTGGCGTCCTTTTCATTTATCTTCGCCCAAGACCGCAACATCCTACAGGACTGATACTGGGTGGCGAAGATGAAGCGTTCGATAAATACTTGCAAGAGAAGAGCGAAAAAGAGAAACAAGAGCAGCAGAAACCGAAGCCTGGATCTATGGGTGGGAGACTTATTGGAGACGGCTGTTATAACCGAACGATGAAAGATGGGCAATTTGATGAATACCATTTTAGGATAGATTTCAACAATGATCCAGCAAACACCTCTGTTCACTATGAAAACAAAGAGGCAGGTATAGCGTTTGATGTTCCATATAATAAGAACTGGGGGAATAAGGATTGTCAGGTATTGCCGTATGTGCAGATAGGAGATCAAACAATAAGTAATTTGCTGGTCGACTTCGGTTCAGCACATGCATTTATTGGACCTGCTTATCATTTTAGAATTCGGCCGAAAAGGACGGCGAATGACATAATCAATGAGCAAAAAGGGGTTGGTGGGGAACCAAATCCCAACCCGAGGTTGGAAAAAATTGGTCCATACACCGTAGTTGTTTATGAAAGCTATGGAATGGGTGATTCAAGAATTTACGAAGTAGTGGGAAAAACGGCTAATTACAAATTCTCAACTTCGCCAATTGACGTCCAAAAGAATCCAAGTTCTCCAGAGTTAGAGAGAGTCATTAAATCATTGAAATATATAAAAGATTAAGAGACCAAATACATTCGCAAAATGATGAACATGACTATTGTAGGTGCCTGACATTTTTAGTGGTATTCGTATTAATATACAAATAATTTAAAAATAAAAAATATGAGTATTATGAATAAGCTTAGCAAACATATATTGTTTGATTGGCTCCATATTATACTTTCGTGCATCGGAATAGGAGCACTTACGATTCAGGCAGGGAGAGTCTCTAGAAATACTCTGTGTCATTGTTTTGAGCATGACTATGGGCAATGGGTGGCGTTTGTATTGGGAGTACTTGCCATCCCGGTACTTATTTTTGTAAACCGCTCTAATTGGAAGAATTCCATCGCACTTAAATACATCGTTTTGATAATCGTCATGATTATGTATGTTGTATTGTTTTTTAGTATTCTAGAACTTGGTAAAAACATTGTGCCTGTCGGTTTTCTGCCGCAACAGTAGGACAACAAAATGGGTCAAGTACTTTCGTCTAAAAATTTTTACGATCATAGGTAATGCATGACCCCTTCATTGGTCTCTCTGTTTTTTATTCAAATATTTAAGTAACCTTGCCTTTATAGATGATCGGTTATATTATTAAATAAAGTTAATATTGATCTTATAGCTTATGTATAAGCTTCAAAAGAAGTATTTTGTTTTGTTACCAGCAGTCTTTTTGACTGTTTTTTTGTCTTTTGTCTTTTCTGATTGGTATATTAACCACAGAATATCGCAACCATCGGATATACACACGGATAACATTAAAAAAGAAGCCATCATCCCACAAGATACGCCAGCGGTACAAGAAACTGTTGCCAACCCTGTTGATCCGGCACAAGAAAATAACCACCAAGAAGAGATAATCAATTGTAAGGCTAAACTTTATAGTGTTAAAGCGACAAAGGAACAATGCAATCAAATTGAAGTTTTGGATGCACGAGCTCAAGGAAGGATTGATGGATTAGAGCAAGAAGCTAAAACATACAACAATGAAAATGAGAAAAAAATGAAAAAATGTGACAACGCTTCCACCTCGGTATATCAAATTGTTGCTCTTACAAAGTGTTATAAAGCATTAGAAGATGACACCAACAAAATTTATAAGGAAAAAAAGTCTGAGGAGGCAAAAATAAAAAATGACTTGGGGGATACCATTGATAAATTAATTAAATAAACCGCCAAATTTCTAATTGGCTGATCATTATAATTAGAGAATTTGGATTATAATGGCTGTTGTGTTGAAGGATCAATATCGGCAATAGCAATTACTTATTTAATTGGAGTTTATAATTGTAAAAATTTGTTACCAAAACAACAATACGCAGATAGTTATTATTTGGATATGAATTCTGTAATGGGTCACATATTAATACTCAATAATTACAATATTGTATATTAAAGAAAACGCTATATCCTTTCATATAGCAATTGGAAAGATTATGGATGTTTGTACAGAATATTTAAATTATTTATATGTCTACCAGACTTCCTAGAAAAGTGTTAGCTTTACTAAACAAGGCAAAGGATTCTGCCTTGCTTGCTGTTGAGATATATAATAAACCAAGAACAGCTTTTAAGTCGTCTGGTTTTATAGTCTTAATGTCTATTGCTTATACAGCCTTGTTCCATGCTCATTTCGAGAAAGAAGGAGTCAAATATTTTTATAGGAAAAAGAATTCACGTAGATTTGAAACTATAGAAGGGGATTATAAAGCATGGGAATTGACAAAATGCGCTGAAGAATATTTGGACTCAAAAGATAATCCAATTTTCAGAAATCTAGAGCTTGTTTTCAAGCTTAGAAATAAAATTGAACATAGGTTTATTCCAGAAATTGATAGTCATATTCTTGGAGAATGTCAGGCTATGCTTATAAACTTTGAGAATATGTTGGAATCTCATTTCGGGCCAAAGCACTCCATTTCGGATCTTCTTAACATCCCCCTGCAGATCAGTCGAGGGAGAAGAAGAATGCCTTTAAGTTCTGAGGCTCAAGAGGTTCTTGATTTTGTAAGAAACTACAGAAGCTCAGTGTCAAAAAAAGTGAGAGACTCACAAAAATTTTCCTTCAAGGTGTTTTTAATTCCTAAAATTGGAAACCACAGAAATACATCTGATATTGCGATGGAGTTTGTTGATTTCGATTTGGCCAGTAAGGATCAGCAGGATAATTTAGAGAAAATTCAAACATTAATAAAGGACAGGCAAGTCCCAGTAGCTAATCAAGGTAAATATAAACCGACGAGTGTCGTTGCAGAGATCACAAATAGAACAGGAGTGGAGTTTAATGTCAGTTGGCATACAGACATGTGGAAAAAATATAAAGTGAGGCCAGATTCAACTATGTTGAAAAAAGAAAAATGTATCACGAAATATTGTCAGTATGATGTTGTACATAATGATTATGTCTATACAGAAGAATGGATAAATCATTTAATTAAAAAAGAAATTATCAAAGGATAGCGTATATATTGTCCATGGCTGGTTTGTTTAAAAATTACGTTACTTGAGCTTGTGCCTCTTCATTCTATTATTTTAATGACCCAAAACAACCATTCTCCATATATTTTTCAACATCCTCTGGTTTGAACCTGATCAGACCGCCAATTTTGTGGAAGGGAATTTGTCTTCTTTCTATCATCCGATAGATAGTTCTTTTTGATACATGGAAGTGCTCCGCCACTTCAACGGGTTTCCACATTCTTCGTCTATTCTCGTACATAAGTTTCTTTACGGGCAGGCCGGATTACATTACTGATCCAACATGCCACGTTATGTAATTAGACAGCAATAAAATGCCTATATCCAATTTATAGGATGATGTTGTTTCTCGTAAGCAGGGTAAAGTTGCCTGAAGCGGCAACCAGCTCTATTCGGGCCAGATGAACGGTTCAATACTAGAACGGTTGATGTAGTCCTCAACATCTTCCTGCTTAAACCTAAGCAGGCCACTAATCTTGTAGCATTTGATCTTTCTTCCATAGATCAGCCGGTAGAGGGTAGTCTTGGATATCGACAACAGCTCCGCCACCTCCGGAAGGGTCAACATGCGTTTTGAATTGGTCGTCATTGGATTGGTTCTAACAATTATTGTGAAGGGTTACCCTGAGCGGAGCATCGTGCCACTTCTCCCCATATCGCCAGGCTCCCGGAAAAACCGGTGACACCATAGTGACAAAGAAGTGGCGCATGCTGTCCTTTCAGGTCAACCGCCGTCACATTAGGCTTGATCGGGCTTAAGCCGCGTTTGCTTTATTTAAGCCCCAAATTGTGTTTTTGACGTTCGGTTTCGAGTCCCGTCACTCCCGCCTCGTTAGAGGAAAGAGCGCTTAGGCGCTTTTTTCTTTTATTTAAGCATAAATTCCGCATTGCTCTCGCTCGGCCAGGACATCGTTTTTTGGTCTTTTTCCCTGACCTGTGACACGATAGTGACATTTTTTTCTCCACTGCTGGTTTGAGGGTTCAGCGCCCGCATGGCTTCGTGCAGGGCCGTGCGATTTAAGTGCGCATACCGCATCGTTGTCTGAATGTCAGTGTGTCCCAGGAGCGCCTGCACCGCTAAGAGATTTGCTCCCTGCTGGACGAGGTGCGACGCAAAGGTATGCCGGAGCGTGTGCCAGCCAACGGCACGTATACCGGCCTTTTCACAAATCTTTTTGAGCGTGCGCATGCTGCGGTTTTGCCTCAAGTACTCGCCGTTCATGCCGGGGAATATTAAGCCGCGCTGCTTGACTCTGCGGGAGAGGAGTTGAAGAACCGAATCAGACATCGGAACTTGCCGGATACGGTTGCTCTTCGTGCTGCCCAGCACCCCTCGGGCATAGGCCTGCCGAATGGTGAGTTCACCAGTAGCAAAGTCTACGTCCTCCCAGGTTAAGGCCGTCAGCTCTCCGAAACGCAAACCCGTTTCCAGCGCCATGAGAATCATGTCATGCCAGAACCCACTGACAGCATCAAGCAGTTGCTGACTTTCCTCCCGGGTCAGAAAATCATATTTACTCGGTTGCTTCTTGAGCTGCTTCATCTCCGGGCACGCCGCGATGAGCCCCCATTCCTTGGCGGTCTGCAGCGCTCGGCGAAGCACCGTTAGCTGATTATTGATCGTCTTGGCTTTGAGCTGCTGAGCGATTTTCTCGGCTTTGTAGCGTTCGATGTCTCGGCTCCCAATGGCTCCGAGTTTCTTGCGACCAAAAAACGGCACGAGATGGGCCTTGAGAATTGATTGTTTGCTCCCAAACTCAGAAGGCTTGTTATTGCTTTTGACATACGTTTCTAACCATTCACTGGCAAACTCTCGAAACAAGAGTTCTTTCGGCTGATCTTTGGTCCGCTCGGGATCGAGCGGTTCGCCTGATGCCAGGCGTTTTCGTAACTGGACTTCATAGTTGAGGGCTCCTTTTCGGGAATTGTCCGGGCTCGCCCGACGAATGCGTTTCCGGTGGAATTGGAAATCCACGAACCATTTTCGATAGCGTTTTCTTACACCCATACGCTTATAGAGGCATCGGTCAAATGCCCTTTGCTTCCAGGTACTGGTTAATCTCCGTAATAGGAAACCTGAGTGAGCCGCCCACCTTGTGAGCCGGGAGCTCCCGTTTATCTACCAACCGATACACAGTGGTTTTGGAAATGGCCAGGACCTCCGCAACTTCTTCGGTGGTGTACACTTTTTTAAGTGGGTGAGGGGCATCGAAACCGATGTTCATTGAATTGTTAAAGAGCGATATAGGGGTATGGCGAATTTGGCCACACTTGTCTATATCCACTCTAGCGTTAAGGGTAAGAGCTTACAAGTGTCCGTAATGCAAGGAATGTTTGCCTGTTTCCGGTATCACACATTCAGCTTAGGCGAACATCCCGAGAGATAAAAGACGGGTATTGTTGCCGTTACAAGCAACACTGAAGGCTACTGCGTAAGCCGGTTGCTGCCCCATGACCCTAACGGTTGCACGGGAATGATAGAGAGAAGAAAGAAGAAGAGAGAGACGAGGAGGGGAGAGAAAAAACCAGTGTAACCAAGGACCGCCCCTTTAAAGAAGGGATTAACCAGCCCTTAACCGATTGAAGTTATTCGCATTCCACGGTTTTTCATCAGGATTATGCCGTTTATAAAATAACCAGGGAGTTACCTCCGTCGCCGATTATTCAGCCATTAACTCTTGCTTGTCTACTCCAATGAGCGTTTTAACCATGGACTGTAAATAATCCGGCATATCCTGAATAGGGATTTCAGTTTCGGTTAATCGATGGTATTCATCCAAATATTTTTGGAAGACTTGCTTATGGTCAGTCGCAAATCCAACGGTATTGTTTTGGAGATGACCCAGGTTAGTTAAGGTCCTTACCCTCTCATCAAAATAATCAATGTGCGGTTGATCCTGACCCATAAAAAGCACCTTGCTGTTTTCATTGCTATTGCTGGGTAGCTCCTTCATTTGGACAAATAGGCGTGGGCACATCCCAATTAACTTAATATTGAACAATCCTGGATAGCGAGTAACGAATTGAATTGTTTCTCTAATGTGTTTCAATATATGCTTTTTGACCTCAGCCTTACTACCTAGTGCTATATAATCCTCCATACATTTATGACAAACCAACGTGTTGATATGATAGCCATTTTTCAAAGAGTAATTAAATAAGTGCCATCTCCTATGATGGAAATGATCGGACAAGGTGCTGTAAATGCGATACAATGAGTCATCCTGGCTGGTATAAAGCTTTTCATATTTTCTCTTAATGTGGAATACATATTCATGGGACATCATGGCGACATGAGGCGTCTTGTAAATTAAGTATGTATCTCCCGGCAACCGTTCCATGGATAAGATCAACAGGTCAAAGGTGATCAGGGAGTGGATGTTTTGAAGCCCCTTGATACTCCGTCGCTCCGCAGCCTGCATCAGCAGGTTCGCATCGAGCTCATCAACCTCGCTCCACCCATAAAACTTGAGTATCTCATTGGTTTCGCTTAAGGGGAGATTGAGCGCCACCATTGCGACGGCAAGAATTTTATCTCGGCCAATCTTGCCCACTTTTCCCTTTTCGATGAGTTTTAGGTAACTATTTGAAATGCCAGTGATAGTGGCTATTTCATTTTTGCTCAGACCGGATTGTATTAACTTCCCCCCCAGATCATAGCTGGGCTCGGGAGCGAATTTTCTGTCTGCCGACTGTGACATAGCGTTCCTCACTGTAAATAGTACTTGCAGTAATGCTTGACATACCGAACAACTGCGACTAGAATCCACACTCATTGAGTACGTATCACAGGTGGCTCCGCAGAGCAATCCAAAAGTGGAGCATCAATATAATTCCTCACACAGCGCTTCTCATTGTTTCAACTCGGCTCCGGACCGCTAGGAGGAGGGAAGGTGATGACGGTTAAGACGGAGGAAGCCATAGCACGGGAAGCCCGAGAAGATTTCGGCAATCGAATCAATCGGACCTGGGTGATGAAGAATAAAGCCGCCGAAGTGCTCGGCTACCACGAAAAGAGTATCCGTAATTTTGTAAACGAGGGCCGTCTCACTGGGTACCATGATAAGCAGGGATACCACGTTGAGATCCTCTCCATGGCGACCTTCCTCTATTGGAAAACGTCCCATCTTTCCCGCGAGTTGCGATACCAGATAGTCCACGAGCTTTTCAGCACCCACGGTCTTTTACGCAAATAAGCTTTCTGGTTTCTGATTAACTGGACTGAGAGAGAAATCTCTCGGTCCTTTGCTTTTTATGGAAATACAAGGAAGCGGTGGAAGCTCCTGGAGTCGTCTTTCCATCTGCCTGAAAATACAATGAAATATAAGGCGTACAACGTTAACTGATTAACCGATGGAGCAGAAGCAATGGACAAAGTAGATGAAGTCATGAGGCTCATGGAGATGCTGCAAGTCTCGGACAAGCACCCCATCGGCAAAGTTATGTCAGCGAAGGGGTACTGGACGGCGGGAGTTTCGGCCAGCAATAACGCTTACAAAATCCTTGTCGAACTCGTCAGCCTTAACCGCCTGGAAAAGGGCAACGGATTCTTCCGGCTGCCGGGATGTAAATCCGATTATGGCGAACATGCAAGGCTTCTGACCAGGATACTTGCCGAAATTCTCAAACTGCCCTTTGCCGTTTCTATTTTTCGCGAGCACACCATACAAGCTGTTGGCTTGCGACCAGACGCGCTCATCTTGATCACCGATCACAACCGGGCGTTGTGTCTGGTACTCGAAGCGGTCAATCAGGAATCAGACCGCTCTTTGGAAACTAAGCGGAATGTGTGGAACCAGTGGGCCGATGCCAAAAAGTACCTCGGCCAATTGTTCAGGGTCACGATTCCGCATTTCGATTTTGTCAGGAGCGATGAACTCAGTCGCTACCTCAAGGAGGTAATCTATGACCAACCAAATCGCCATATGCCTCACCTTTTCTCTGATGCTGGGGCTGGTGGCGTATTACAAACCGCCTCCTGAAATAAAACGGGAGGTAATTGAGAAGCCCGTAATCGTGAAAGAAGTGGAAATTGTTGAAAAGCCGGTCATCGTGGAAAAGATGGCGGGAACCCACGACAAGGAATCTGTCACTGCCCCGCATGGCCGGTCGAAAATAAAACACAAACCCATCTCGCGTCCACTGGTGCGAAACGGCTATGCCGTGCGGTACCAACCAGGAGAACGGTGCGGTTGCCAACCGGGGTATCCATCCTATGGGACAACCGGCTATTGGGAATCACCCTATCGTTGGCATGCGTATCGATAATCTACTGGCTACGATGAGCGGCCAGAAAGGAAACAGCTATGGAACAAATTGTAATTGCGAGTTCGTCCGTAATGCCGCTGCTGATGGCATTCGGACTTGGTATCCTCTTAGGCTGGCTACTTAGTTATCAATCGGCGCTGCGAAGAGGCTATGAACGGGCGATCCAGGAACGGAATCGGGAACAGAGCGCTCAAGCCTTTGCGCAGTACCTACAGAGTATTGCACAAGGAGTGCGTAATGAACCTTCCGATTCCCACGAATGACAAACTGAAATTAAAGTTGCCGCCGCTACACGCGTTGCCCGCGATGTTCGAGCCGATGCTGCCTATGCCGGTGCCTCAGTTACCATACAAACCAGGAATCGCCGGCATCATCGAAGGGTTTTTCCATAACGTAGCGCTCAAGCAGCTCAACACTGCGGCGGAAAGCGAAGCCAACATCGCCGAAAATAAATTGCGACAAACCAAGGCCCAGTTCGAACAGATTAAGGAGCTTCTGTTATTTGGGCATAAATACAACTTGGACATGGTGAGAATTAACCACGAGCAGGAAATGTTGGCGATTGAAAAACGGTCGGCGGAAGCCTCTCTGGCTGAGCAACAGTTGAAAAACTATCTCACCCAGATCGAAGCCGAAAAGGCCCAGCTCGAATTGCAGCAAATGAAGAAAGAATTGGGCATCGGCTCGGATAAAGAAAGCAGCGAGTAAGAAGATAAAATCAACCACCCTTCACCGGGGATCAAATTTCCGGTGAAGGGATGGCGGGAGCGTCTTTGACAACTCCCGTCAGAAATATTGAGGGAAGGGGGTGAGATATAGATGCACGGACTTGATGTAATAAGGCGGATGAATGATCGCGCTGTCGAGAAGGAGCGCGAGAGTGATGTGAAGTGTCGATGCGGGAAGAATACTCTCGACACTGAAGACGAAGAGCAAATAGAACGCGCCGCGAGAATAATCTGGGTCTTGTGCCGGAAAAAGGCTGCGTAGCGCAGTAAGGGAAAGGGCAGGGCTTGGGTAAGCTCTGCCCGCCCTTAAAAAATAGACGGCAGAAGCCGAATTGACATTTTCATTCCTCTTCACTGGAAAAACTACCTTGAGGGTAATTCTCCAGTGAAATGGAATGGAGGTGAACCGATGAATCTTCTTTCCCGGTTAAAACTCGGACTAAGTCCGAATTGGGTGATGGAATACATTGCGGGTCCGAATCGGTATCTGGGGACAACCATGGTGGGTGGCCCCGGCACGGGCAAGACTTCATTTATCCGCTCGTGCTGGCAGCAAGATGAACTCTATGGGACGTCGCGGATGCTGATCGATCCCGCACGCTTTTTGGCCATGGATGCTCTGGCAATCTCCCATGGCCAGGCGCTTTATTGTTCTCAAGAAACGCCGTTAAGTCTCAACATAATGGCCCAGCCCTATCACGAAAACCAGATCGTGGACACAGTCTGCGAGGCCATTAACCAAGTGATTGCGCTGACCACCAGCAATCAAAGTCTCACTGCACGGATGCGCGCCATCCTTCAGGAATCGATACTTTACAATCTCAAACGTAACCGTAAGTCGCTGATCAATGTACGTGACCACATCGCTCAAGGGAAACAGGATGTAACGACCGAGGGGATATTGGCCCGCCTGAATTACCTTCTGGGGGACGCGCAGGTGAACAGGATTATCTGTGGAAATAATCCTTTGGAAGTGGGCAGTTTCAGTAAAAGCGGCAAAGCATTTATTCTAGATTGTTTTGGCATGAGCCGCGAGCGCATGCTCTTTGTGGGGAATCTACTTAGTCAAACCGTCAAAAACTATTTCCTCTATCAGCGGCCCAAAACCTACTCACCGCTGGCTCTCTATATTGATGAGGCGCATAACTTCGTGAATCCAAATCTGTTCGACATTTTGAAGGAAGGTCGGAAATACAAACTGGCGTGTCTTCTTGCCACTCAGGATTTCGCCCTGGTCGGTGAAAAACTCGCCAGAGTCATGCTTAACGTCGGCAACTTGGTGGCCTTCCGGGTGGGGTATAAAGAAGCCAGTCTCCTAGCCAGGGAAATGGGCCTAACGCCCGAAACATTGCAGTTCCTACCGAAATATTACTTGGCGTACAAAACGGTTGATCGGGTGGGGATTGTGAAAGCGCCCCGCCCACCGTTCGTGAAACCGTTGCAGCTCGGGAAACGGCCGCCTCACGGACCGGTCATGCCGGTTGCTGAGCCAAGACCTGAGTGGAAGGGCTGGTTTCCGTTGGAACAGACTGAGTCATCCGTTTGAATCATGGGGACAGCATCTGCGCTGTCCCCAATCATTTTACCTGTAAAGGAAATACTGCCGTGGAAGAATATCTGACCACCAAGGAATTAGCCGCCAGAATCAGATACAGCGAGCAAACCATTTACAACATGATTCACAAAGGGACGCTGATTCTGGGAGAGCACTATATTAAACCGACCCCGAAGAAGCTGTTGTTTCGATGGAGCGCGATGCGGGACTGGTTGGGCGAGACGCCGAGCCTCCCAGCCCACATAAATGCTCAAGATCAAACTCGACCGGAAGCGTTCCCCGAATCCATCGTTCGATCAAAAGGATCGGGATCTCATCGAGAAAAGGGATCACGAGTGATCAACATCTGAAGTCCGTGAGCAGTGAACTCTTCTTGGCAGCCGCTGATTCTGGTAGAATGCAGGCTGGTGAAAATCAGCGGAAGGAGGTTGCCTATGAGGAGCATTTAGGATGAGCACTGGTAATGCGGCGAAAGCCAATGTGGTGGATTTTCCACTCATTACGAAATCAAAGAAGCAGATCGCAAAGACCCGGAAATCCGGGCTGAACCACAATAAGTGGGGTTCGGTCCGAAACTATGAGGGCAAGGTCGGGGTGGATTTCATCTATCTTGATGAGCGGGTTAGGGAAGTGACGGAATACCGCTGGAATGAGAAAAACACCAAGACTGTTCGAGAACAGATGGATCGGATCAAGATCAAGATCGATGAAGGTACGTTTCGGTTTTCAGAGGCCTTCTCGTTCAGTAAGAAGGCGGAATACTTCGCCAACAAGGAGCGTGAGCATTACGGGCTCCCGCTAACTCCCGAGCAGGTGCGGTGCGGGGAGTATGCCTGGCAGTGGTATCAACGACGGAGCCTCTCGGGCCGGATAACGGGTAGAACCCTTCGGGAGTACAAGAGTTATCTGAAACGCTATCTCGATCCGTTCTTTGGCACGCGGTCATTTGGGCAGCTCAATGCAGAGGTGTTGGAAGATTTTGTGGCCTGGGCACGGCAGCAGAAACTTAAGGGCCATCCCGTCTCCAATAAATCGATCAATAAGTATTTGGTGCCTCTGCGGATGATCTGTGAAGCGGCCGCGATTGAACATAAGTGGGGACGTGGCTTTGACCCGTTCTTTGGATTTAGCCGACTGCCCGAAAACGATGCTCGGGATGAAATCTTCCCGTTTAAGCTTGAGGAACAGGTGATGATCTGCGAGGCCCTCCCTGAGCATTGGCGACCCTATTTCCAGTTTGCTTTCCGGTCCGGTTTAAGACCGGGGGAGCAGATTGGATTAAAGCCGGAAGACATCGATTGGGAAAAGGGGTTGCTTCACGTTCGGCGGGCCATCACGCTCGATGTGGAAGGACAGAGAACGGAAGGGAAGACCAAGAACAGATTCAGTCGGCGGACGATCAAACTCACACAGACAATGCTGGCGCCACTGCTGGCCCAGAAAGTCATTTATGAAAGGTTGGGGAGTGCCTACTTCTTTTGCACGCCGGGCGGTCACCCCGTGCATCTGAGCAATTTGCGCAGGAAAGTCTGGATACCCACGCTTGAGGAGGTGGTGGGGATACCCGTAAGAGCTCTCAAGCAGACTCGCCATAGCTTTGCCACGAACGCCCTGAGCCACGGCGTCAATCCGTTGTGGATTGCCAAGGTGATGGGGCACCGGGACACCGAGATGGTGATCAAGACCTATACGAAGTATGTCGAGAATAGCCGGGGGATGGAGGATGGTGCCATCTACGACAGGTTGTATCAGTCCGGTCCGCAGTAAGGATGTGGTTTGACAAGTTATCTTGAAAAAGGGTGAATTGGGGTGAAAAAGGGTGACGTTGTGAAAAATTAAGTAGATACGTAGAAGTAAAGAGTTATTGGAATCTCGGAAAAGTCAAAAGGAAAATAGGGGTTTGACAGGCAATGTCGGAAAAGTCGGTTCGCAACAGAGCTGTTTATTTTGCCTAGTCAACACGAAAAAGGCCAGGCAAGAGCCCGGCCTTTTTCGACAGAAGGAGATCGCCTGTATTCTATCAGACGACTACTTCGATATCATGTACTTTAATGGTTCTATTCCCATCCTCTATGGTGTAGAGGGCATAAATAGCTGTTGCTGAAAAAAATTGAAGCTCCATCTCGTAGACGCGCCAAGGCGGATCTGCTTCAAAAATAATATGACCGTCCTGACCGTCCCGGCAGAGATACCATCGAAGCGACATCAAGACTTCATCCAAGCGAGGATGAGCCACCTTAAATTTGTTAATTTTCTCAGTTGCAACTGAGGTCAGTTCCCATTCCCTAAGCAGCATTGGCCCGATTCTCCATGCAACCCTGCATAGACACCGTCGCCCAATTAATAGCCGCAGGAGAAGCCTTGCCGGCGGACTTTACAAAGACAGTATGAAGTGGAATTTCTTCGTCAAGGTTTGCTCGTGACCATGTTTCATCATGAGTTAGTTCACTAATGGATTTGGCAGTGTGGTTATGGCACACGATGTTAACCACTTCATCGATCAAGCTGATTTGTGCGGGAGAGAAAAGAGAAAGATTGGGTTTCTTGAGCGGAACAAAATCCTTCTTGGGGTATCCGTAATATTCCGTATCTCTGATTGCGATTTGTTTCGTCTCAGCAAGTTCATGAAGGATTTCGAGGATATGCCGTGGAACAGGGCCGTACTGTTGTTTTACGTAAGACTCTCCGGTAATTGGTTCCCCATCCAGAACATAGGACCACACATCCGCGTACCAAAGCGATTTGTTCAATTTAGTAGCTCCCAAGCTACTATCCGCTTTGTAGCAGATGTAGTGAACCAATGCTTTGAGTTTTTCGCGGTCGAAATCATACCCGCGGACATTGTTCTGTTCCATCTTGGGCTCCTATCAGCACAACCAAAAGTTAAAATGACGTTAACTTGTTACATAATAGCCGATAACCTCTATTATTATCGGCATCTTTAACATGAAGCATAAGCAGAATAAAGTGTTTTGTTGCCTTTGTGAGGTAGTAAAATGCAGTATTTCATCCTACTTTTAGGCCCTATCTAATCCAATTAACGAATGACCGGCCTGGATCAAATTCGAAATATCCTTTGTAAGCCCTGGGGGAATGAGATAATTTTATGCTGCCCATGCTCGGAGAAATTGACGGAAGCGCTCCAAAGTCCCCGTATGTATTAATCACTTCTTCTTTGTCGGCTTCTTGTCTGTTTCCACAACTGTTGTTTTGGGGTGCTTTTTAGCTTCATCCAAAGTAGTGTAGCGTCCTGTGTCAGCTTCACGAGCCCTTTTTATTGTCCCACCCTTCTTTTTGTCGGACATGACTTTCTCCTTTTTTGGACGAGTTATAAGGATCACTTCTGCCGTAAGTTTCGGTCATCCAATCTTATTTTGCAGGATGATCAATTCCTTAACAGTGGAAAGAAGATCGGATCGGGCAAGTTGGTCGCATGATTGCTCGACCATGACATTTACAAGGGGATCCGGGGAGTTCGCCGGCATTGCGGATGTCGGTGCAGACCCCGATGATGGGTTGATGTTTGATCTCGGCCTGGTTTGCTCTCTGCTAATCTCCCCTGACCTTCCATTTTGGTTCTACGGTTTGCTCAAGGTTGATTCCGACGACAATTGAGAGGTCCCTAAATTCAAGTGGAACGGCATCGAGTGAAGCTCCGAATGTGATCTCTACATCGGCGGGCAATTTCGTGAGAAATTCAAGAAAGCGTTCGGCGGTTGGCCTGCTGTCGATTTCTGAAATTGGTCCGAAAAAATTGCCGTCGATTTCATTAAGCTCAATCTGCAGCAAGTCATCCCCTCTCATCTTGAACCTATAAAAAACCAGAGGGCGCATTCTGTATTTGGATGAGCCGAACGTAATTTCCGTATCTGGAGGGACCTTGCTAAGGAAGTTGCACAATTTTCCGACTGTCAGTGATTCGCTCATCTAATCTCCCCGAACCTTTATCAGAACAAGAAATCTCTTCCTGAAGGGGTCCTTGCCAACCATGATTAAAAGCCGCCCAAGATCTTTCTCCTCAAGAAGTCTGGTAAACTGGAAGACCGATCCATCCATCAGGATGGGATACCGTTCGGTAGATCTTCCCATCTGCACGTAATTCGTAATCTGGGAGCCCGCACCAGCCCATCGGATGGGAGACGGTTCGATAGATTTTACCGTTTGGACGCAATTCGTAATCAGGAAGACCATTCCATCCATCGGGATGCGAAACGGTGCGGTAGATCTTGCCGTCATCGCGTAATTCGTAATCGGGTAATCCGCTCCAGCCGCTTGGATGGCTTACAGTTCGATTGATTTTTTTTATTGTCATTCCTTCCTTTTCTAGTCGAATTCCTTCCCTGCCCAGCGGACTCGGCCGAGGATATATTGCTTAAGGGATCGGCCGGGCACCAAGTCAAATTCGAAGGGTCTGTAAACGGCAACATTGTCACTCATGCAGATAAGAGTCATCCGGCCGTCCTCCTTGCGGCTCAGCGCCAGGCGCTTAATCGCGGAGCTTCCGTCCGGCATTATTATCATGTAGATTGAGCCGGTGCGAACGTCTAACCGCTCCCCCTCGTAAGTGTCCACCATTACAACTTCACCTGGATTGATCGTGGGGCTCATCGAATCTCCCCGAACCTTTATCAGGACAAGAAATTTCTTCCTGAACTCATCTTTCCCAACCATCCGCTCGATCCACCATTTCTTGAACGGATATTGATCGGCGACCTCATCAAAGATGATTTCTCCTTCAGGTCCAGCGGCAACTCTCGATTCGAGTAGAGGTAAAAGCTCAAAATCCTCAGGCGATAAGCAGTTATAGGGCGCCTGCTGCTCGCTCAACTCCTCGCCCCGCCGCATTGGCCCCTCGCCGGAAAGCAGCCAGTCAGAAGAAATCCCATGCTTCTCGAACGCTTCAACAATCCATTGAGCAGGAAGACGTTGTCTTTTTCTCGCAGATCCAAACGATCCGAGGGTCAGGTTTAAAATTTTCATCAGTTCTGTTGGATTTTTAGCACCGAGAGCACTGATAAGCCTCTCCAGTTTTGACTCGAATAGCGGATCAGGCTGGTTCGCTTGCTCTTCAGGATCAACCGAACCACCAAGCGAACTAGTTGGCTTGGTGGATTTGTGATCTATGCCGTTGTTTATATTAGACATAATGTTACACCGCCCAAAAGTGATAAAAATCCACGTTGCGAACAAAATATTCATTGACTCACTAATGAAAATCATTAGAATGCTGTAACATACGTTTCAATCACAAATTACAGGATTCGGACATGGCAATCAATGGGAATACGAAACCAAATTTCGGACAGCCGGGGCGGCAATTGACCCTCCGCGACCAGATGAGCCTTGATCCGACCGATCTCCTGAAGGCAGCGATGCGGGAAGCCGTGAATAATTCAGGGCTTTCACGCTCCCAGGTAGTTGAAGAAATGAACAGGCTGTCAGCAATTGCCGGGCTGGGTGTCCGGGTGAGCGAGGCGATGCTCGATAAATGGATCGCGCGAGGTTCCAAAGGCCACATCATACCTGTCAGGGACCTGCCTATTTTTTGCCAGGTTGTTGGGTCGATCTTGCCTCTCCAGGCTCTTATGCCTTCCGGCGTTGAAATCATCGCCGGAGATGACCTGAAGCTTTTGAGATGGGCCAGGGCTGAATCGGAAAAGAGAAAGGCCGCAAGACAAGCCAGGCGGTTCGCCGAGGAGGCCGGAATCCGATGAGACCCGAATGGCAGCTTAAAGGCATCAAAAAGTGGTTGATCGATTTGAACATGACGCAAGATCAGATCGCAAAGGCCGCAGGTGTGAGCCGCCCCCTGGTTAGCCTCACCATTTCAGGCCGAAGGAAGAATAAACAAGTGATTGACTTCCTTTTATCTAAAGGGTGCCCGAGGAACTTGCTCGATTGATCTTTAGCGGCGGAGGCCGAAATCAGATGAACGACCGGGTAACAGTAAAGGATCTAGCGGCGTCGCTCGGGATAACCGAACGGGCGGTGCAGAAAAAAGCGAAGGAGAAGAACTGGCCGGCGCAGGATTCCACAAATCCAAAGGGCGGTCGGCCGATCAAAACTTTCCCGCTTTCAATCCTTTCCAGGGAAGACCAGGAAAAGGTAGCTAAGCATCGCCTGGAGGAGCGGCTCCGAAATCCCATGTACCTGGTCGACAAAAATGCCCAGTCCTCCGCAAGCAAAAACGCCGGTTTGTCAATTCCAAATGCCGGTTTGTCAAATCCGCCCACCGTTCCCGGACAGATGACATCCGGTACAGGTTTAACAAACTCAAACAAACAGGCCGCCCCTCCGGCTCGGTCCGACCAGGTTGGGCTTGCAAAGTTCAACCTGGTCACCGCCTGGAGAAACCTCCTTGAGTCGCAGCCTCACGGCAAAAAGATCGAGGCGACCCAGGCGTTTTTGCTTGCGTACAACTCGGGGCGGCTGCTTCCCGGACCCTTCGCCCTGGTCGGGCCAATGGCATCGGGCACACTCCGCGATCTTGACAAAAAACTCCGGGCGTCTCGCGATCAAAATAACGGCGTCGAGGACTACCACGCGATATGCGACGGTCGCGGCGGGTGGCGAAAGCACGGGACCACCTTGTGGAGGCAGAGATCGCTTTCGAATGAGGCCAAAGATGTCTTCTTGTCATGCTGGCTTCGGCCCGAACAACCCACGGTCGCGCTCGCGATCCGCGCCGCCAGGATGATGCTGGAGAAGCGCGGAACGCCGGAACCATCCGACGACCGCACCTGGCGAAGATGGCTCGAAGACTGGTCCAAAAGATCTCAGCATATAATAGTGCTCGCACGCGAGGGCGAAAAAGCCTACCGAGACAAGGTCGGCCCCTATATCACACGCGACGACTCGATGCTTGAGCCCGGCCAGGTGCTCATTGCAGACGGCCACGATCTAAACTTCCAGATCCTGCACCCCCAAACCGGGAAGCCCTCGCGCCTCAAGCTGGTGATGTTTTTCGACTGGGCATCGCGCATGCCGGTCGGCTGGCAGATCATGCCCACCGAGAACTCGGTCGTCATCCACGCGGCCCTTCGCAACGCGATCATAGCCCTGGGCAAGGTGCCGGATGTCGTCTATCTCGATAACGGCAAGGCATTCAAGGCCAAGGTTTTTACCGATTCGAGCCCGGATCTTACCGAATTTACCGGCATCTACGCCCGCCTCGGGATCGCCACGCAGTTCGCGCAGCCCTACAACGCCCGCGCAAAGATTATCGAGCGGTTTTTCCAGACGCTAAACGAGCAGTTCGAGCGGCTGATGTCTAGCTACACCGGGGCATCGATTGCCGATAAGCCGGCCTGGACCTCCCGAAACGAAAAATTCCACAAGGCCATGCACGCCAAACGCACGGGCGGCTGGGTCCCCGACATCCGGGAAGCCGCCTGGCTCGTATCGCTCTACATCCAGTGGTACTCGCAGCAGGAACACTCCGGGATCAACTTCCAAAAACCGGCCGACCTGCTCGCCGCCGGCAGGGGTCCCGGAGTGGACGTCGCCGACCTCAACTACAGGATGCTTTGGGAAAAGACTGCTGTTCCGCACCGCTGCCGGGTGACCCTCTTTGGAATCGACTACGAATCGGACTGCCTGCACGGCTACGCGGACAAGGTTGTGGTCAAGTACGACTGCTCCGACCTCGCAAAAATCTGGTTCTACACGGCTGACCGCGAGTACCTCGGCGAGGGCCTCCCCGTCCAGGCGCTAAACCCAATCGCCCGCCAGCTCGGAGACCAGGTGGGAGTCGACCAGGTCAAATCGGCTATTGCTCGCCAGCGCAGCCTGGCCAAGCAGACAAAAGCCGGCCTGCTGGAACTCGGGGCTTCGAATGAAACAGCCGAAGGACTTTCGGCCCTGCCCTGGCGGCAAAAAGCTGCGGTGCTTCCAGGAGGGAAATCAGAATCAGCGCAACCCAAGCTCGAAGCGCCCATGCCCGAAGAGGAGAAGGCACGTCTTGAGCTGGTTGCCAGCCGGGCCGAGGCCGAGATCCGCAGGGAAGAAGAGTCAAGGCCCGAACTGGAGCGCCCCGAGCAATTCCGCAGCCCGGCAGAGAGGTTCGAGTGGTGCTGGAGGGCTCAACACCAGCACAAAGCCGAGCTGACCCACGAAGAGCAGGCGTTTATGGCCTGGTACCAGACTACTGAAGAATTCCAGACGGTCTGTCGGCAGCGGATTGAAGACCTTGAGATGATTTACTGCCAATAACGCGCCTTTCAGTCGTTTAGCTGAATGACTGAAAAAGGGACAAAAATGGAAATTATTGGAGAGATCACAGAGCGTGCCGCAGAAGTCCTGGGCGGCTATCAACTGGTAACCGAGCATGACTTGCGCGACGTAATCACTGACATGATCGAGCGTCTTGGGTCGCAGACCGCTGTTGCAAGGGAACTCGGGGTATCGGTGGTTTATCTGAATGATGTGCTGCACGGGAAACGGGGATTGGGAATGAAGCTCGCCGAAGGGCTCGGCTGGGAGAAGATCGAGATCTACAGGAGGAAGTAACGCCAAAAATTGCGAAATTTCGCAATTTTCAAACAGGGGGGGAACAGGCATGAAAGCGGTATTTGTCGAAACGCGGAACACGGTGCGCGCCAGGGAAGCGCTCTCCGTGCTTGAAGACATCGAAGGCGGGCAGCCGGGGCTGGCTTGTTTTTACGGCGAGGCCGGGCGGGGCAAGACCATCTTTGCGCGCCACTACACCGTCCAGACCGGGGCCGTCTACCTGCGAGTGCTCGAAGACTGGACGCCTCGGGCCATGCTGGCAGCTCTTTGCAGGCAGCTCAACGGGTCCGAACCCAACTCGGTTGACCGGTGCAAGCGCATGGCCTGCGAGCAGCTCGAAACTCAGCGCCGCACCCTCCTGGTCGATGAGGTTGACCGCCTCTCGGTTAATCTCATCGAGCATCTTCGGGACATACACGATATCTCAGGGGTCCCTGTAATACTAATTGGAGAGCAGCATCTTTTCCCCATTCTAAACGCCAGAAAGCGCCTCTGGTCCCGCGTCACTCAGGTGGTCGAGTTCAAGGCCATCTCCACCGAAGATATCATCCTTTATGCCATGAGGGCCGCCGACCTGAAGCTCCATCCAGAGGTGGCGGCAAGGATCGAATCGCGCTCCGGCGGAGATTTCCGCCTGGTCTTCTCCGACATCCGGGACTGCGAACAGATGGCGCGGGCTGCCGGGACAAAGACCGTCGATATCAAAATGGTGCAATCACTTTCCTCGCGTCGGCCTGGAGCAAGTGGAGGCCGCAATGGAAACTGAGCGCAGAAAATGCGGCAGAAAGCTCAATTCGGAGACCGAGCAAATCAGGCAGGCGCTTGCCGCAATGGGTACCGCCACAACTCGGCAGCTCCGTGACATGGGGTTTTCCAGGGCCAAGATCGACATCGCAATCGAGACCTTTCGACGGCAAAAATGCGTCATGCGAATATCGAGGGCGACCTACCAGTATGTGCCGGAGCGACGGCCGGCGCGCGAAGCGCCCCTGGAGGACCGCATCTGGCACGCGATGAGGATCAACCCAAAGTGGAGCTGCTCGGACATTGCCATCCAGGCCGGAACGACTGTCTCCTATGTCTACAAACGCTTACGTGAATACCGTGCGGAAGAATTCATAGCACGAGCTGGTTTGAGAGGGCTTGAGAGGCTCTGGAAGCTCACCATCAAAGGCCATGAGCATATCGAGCGCCCCGAGGTCGAATTTTTCGAGCCGGACCCGCTCGTCCTTCTTGCGGCCAAGATCAACAAGCTGGTTGCAACCGGCATGGCTCAGCGCTTTGCCGACGCGAACGAAGCCGCAAAAGCGGCATGCTCGGAACTCCGGGACAAGCTCGAGGAGATAGCATGCTTGTAAGGACCTTCACGCGGCACTTTGTAAAAATGTGGTGCCAGTGGCGCGGGGGCTTCCCGGACATCGAGGAAGTAAACCGCCTGATATCCGAAGGCCAGCAGCTACGGCCTCAGCTCTTGCTCTTTAAGCGCATGCCCGACGGCACTTACCGCGACTACATGCTCCTGGCCGAACACTGGAACAACGAAGCCGGCGTGGTCATGCGAATCGATGAAGCAAACGGGACGGCTGTCACGATAATCGCCGCTGGGCGGCGAAAGGAATTCAGCCGGTATTTTCCCACCCGAAAACGGTCCACGGAGAACGGCCATGCCAAGACCTCTGCCTAAGATCGGAAACAAGGAAAAGGCGCTGATTCACGTGGCTAAATCGAAGCTCGGCCTCTCCGAGGACGCTTACCGCGAGATGCTGGCAAGCGTCGGCGTGACCTCTTCTAGGGACCTGAACGTGCTCCAGTTCGAAGAACTGCTGGGCAGGCTGGAAGCGGGGGGATTTGTATCGAGCCGGGCGCCCCGCTCGGCCGATGGGAAGTCCCGCAAGCGGGTTAAGCCTGCAGACGGGAGAGGCCCCCTGCTTCGGAAGATCCGGGCGATCCTCGCCGATACGGGCCTCACTGAAGAGTACGCCCTGGGCATCGCCGCCAAGATGGGTTTTTGTGCGACCGCGCTCGAATGGCTTCATCCAGACTCGCTCTGGAGGGTGGCCGCGGCGCTGTCCATCTATCAAAAGCGCAAGAAAACAAAGGAGGGAACAGGCAATGAACGAAATGTGTAGAGGCGAAGATATTACCAGGCCCCCTTTTCGCAAGGCCGGGCGCGGTATTACCCAAGACCACATACTCGTAACCGACGAACTGATCGACTCTTTGGCCAATCGATTTCTGGATGGCAGGGTTCGCGAAATTACCGGATGCACGTTCGAACTCTACATCCTGCACCCGGAGGCGTGGGAGCGGATCGCAAAGGCCCTCAGGGAGGGCAAGGCGGTCCGATACCAGAAGGGCTATCCGGAAATCATCGAAGTGATTGTGCCCGGAAGGTCAGTCGTCGACTAGAAAGGATCCGGCGTGAGCAACGATCCCGAAAACAGGCTGCTTAAAGCTTTGTCCCACCATCACGGCCGTGCCAGGGCGATCTCGATGCCCGCACTTTTCCATGCCGTCTACGACAAGCCGATGGGTGACAAGATCAATGGGACCCGAGCCCTGCGCGACCTGGTGACGAAGTTGCGCAAGGAAGGGATCCCCATTTGTTCTACCGCCTCTCAGGACGGCGGGGGCTACTACCTTGCCAGCGCCGGGTCCGACCTCGATGAATACTGCCGCAAGCTCAAAATCCAGGGTCTCAAAAAGCTCGCCATAGTTGCCAAGCTGCAAAACAGGGCACTGCCGGAATTGATCGGGCAAATATCGATCAACCTGGCCAGGGACGAAAAGATCTAGCTGCAAAGGGAGACAGGCATGTTTCAGCGCATAAGGCTTTTTCTCTACATTTGGTGGCGCAATGACTGCTCGATATCAATGGCCTGGTGGCTGGCGGGCAACGTCGAGAAGTTCTGCGAGGATTCAGATTAGCCGCGGGGGACGCGGAGAGCGCGGAAACATAACTCCGCGCCCTCTGAGTCCTCTGCGGTGAATCAAAAATAGAAAGGGAAACAGGCATGGCTGAACCGGCAAGAAAACTTGATTATCCGACCGCTGCCCACAAGATCGCGGACGGATACCTGGAAGACATCGCGGCAACCACGCTGGCGCTTAAGAAAATGGAAGTTGAATGGAAGGCCGAACTCGATCAGCTGGCCACCAGGTGGAAGGCCAAAATGGCCCCGCAGAAGGCCCTGCTCGGCGAGCTTGAAGTCCAGATCGAAAAGCACATGAAGGTCAACCGGAATCAGCTTTTCGACGGTACCGACCGGGTCGACCTGGCAAACGGGGCTCTCATCTTTGCCGTTATCAAGAGGGTCAAGCGCGCGCGAAACCTCCTGGAGCGCCTTGAGAAGATCAATGCCGATGATGCGATCGCGATCACCAAGTCGGTTGATTGGGAGAAGCTCGAAACATGGACAGACGAGCGGCTGCTCGAAATCGGGACAGAGCGCGTCAAGGAGGACAAGTTCTCGTGGGAACTCCGGGAGGATAAGAATGGGCCTGCCAAAAATTAATATCGGACTGGCAAGGAGGGGGCGGGGCGGCTCGTTAGCGGAGCTTTTGCTTGGAGTGGAAGGCCGCGAAGGCTCAACTGCATTGATTGATGGTTATGCAACCCCTCGCGATGCATGCCGAAGCGCTGCGAAAAAACTTCGCATCCTCGCGGAAAAGTTCGAGCTGCTCGGGCAACAGAAAGATCAGTACCGAGCGTCGGTGCAGGATCGCATCAATAAGATGACGGCATCCGGAAGGGCCTCCGCGCTCGGAGCCTGCCCCGGCAGCGCTTTTGAGCCGGGGGAGTCTGCGGTTAACGAAGATTAGGAAAGGCGAGACGATGGGAAAACAGGCGGGGGGGGGCACTTGCCGGCGCTGTCAGAAACTAAAGAAAAAGGGGTAGCCCTTGGCTGAACAAGTATCCGGCATAGCCGGCAAAATTGCATGCAGGGAATGCCATAACTTCAGGCAGGGGCACGGATCTGTGGCCGCCCTGGGAATCTGTCAGTCAAGACCGTGGGACGGTCACCGCGGGCAGTGGCCGTTCCGCCGGCATGCATGTCGTAGTTTTCGCTCTGCGGTCTCTACGCCCGCTGCGGTGAAAAACTGATGCGCGGCGTTTGTCC
Source organism: Desulfarculales bacterium UBA702 (assembly GCA_002298165.1). Lineage (GTDB taxonomy): Bacteria > Desulfobacterota > Syntrophobacteria > Syntrophobacterales > Syntrophobacteraceae > SbD1. The sequence continues at coordinate 4,054 of DBMI01000052.1, read as the reverse complement.
GGGCTGCGGCCTGGTAGCCGACCTGGAGGCTTTCCTCACCGACGCCGACTGGCGGGCCGTGGTCGATTTCTTTCCGAACATCCCGGCGCAGCTTCAGCGCCGCTCGATCTCCTTTCTTGGCCTTTTCCGGGGCAAAAACGCGCTTCGGCCGTCGACGGCCCTCAAGATCCTCCGAGGCCTCCAGGAGCTTGCCACCAGTGGATCGGTCAAATGGGAAGGCTGCGAGACCAGGCCCGCGCCCGTCGAGTTATGGATTGAAGCAATCGACGCGATGATCGAGTCCGGCAAGCGCGGCTTCACGGACCGGCAGGGCCTCAATTATCTGCGGCATACCGCCTGGGTAAAGGCGGAAGGGCTTGCGCGAAAAACCGAATCCAGGCGCGAGATCGAGCGGAGACACCGGGTGGAGGACCCGGTGGATAGTCCTCCGGCAACCGAAGAGGAGCGTAAGGCAGTTAAGGACATGATGAAGCAATTTTTGGGGAAATCGTAGGGTGGGCAGCCTCTGCCCACCGGGGAGGGAAACAGGCATGGCGGAGGAGGAAGTTCTGAAGGGGCTTGAGGCGTCCCGGCGAAAAGGGGTCGACCGGATGCGCGACAACGCCTGTTTTATTCTGGCCCAGATCCTCAAGAAGCGGATGGTCTCAATTGAGGAACTGGCCGATGAGAGCGGGCTTTGCTCGCGCACCATTTACAGGTGGGTCGAGTCATTGAGCTTTCAATTCCCGATCACGATAAACGGCGGGGTCGTCTACGTCGCTGACAATTTCGACCTGCAGCGGTTGCACCAGGCAAAATTATTTTCAGAACCGGAAAAAAAGTTAAAGGCGTTTTGACAACCCTGGTCACGAGCGTGTGCTAAGGGTTGTCTCGCCTGTTTCCCAACCGAGGGATCAAGGGGGCCGGAATTCTGGAGGGGGCTCCGGTTCCCTTGACTCTCGGCGTAGCCCCTCGAACATCACAGGCAGCGAGCCTCTAGATGATAGGGCGGATGCGGCAAACCACCATCCGCCCACCCATCTTCCCCTCCGCATCGGGAGGGGGAATCCCATGAAGCTTACACCCGAAGGACTCCAACTACTCCTCGACGGCGAAGTCGGCGGCGGCTGGAAGTACTATGAGAAGTTCTGCCTTCATCCGGTGGTGCCCGGCGGCAAAGATACCAACTCCGGCATTACCCTCGGGATCGGCTACGACTGCGGGGCCCAATCAACCGGCACATTTCTTACTGAATGGGAAGATTTCCTCTCGCAAGCCGATCTTGCAAGACTTCTTACGGTAGTCGGGCTGCGCGGTGCCGAGGCGAAGCGATGGCTGCCCATTTTGAAGGATATCACTATTCCCTGGGATGCCGCTCTCGAACAGTTCGAACGCTATAGCGTGCCTCGCTACTGGGCGGCAACTCAACAGGCATTCCCCGGCGTAACAGAAGCCCCGCCATGTGTCCAGGAAGCACTTCTCTCCCTCGTTTTCAACCGAGGCCCCTCGATGGCCGGAGCACGGCGAATCGAAATGCGCTTTATCCGCATCGCGGTTGCCGCCGGGCAATGGTCGCAGATCCCAGTCGAGTTGCGCGAAATGAAGCGGCTATGGCCGGATACCAAGGGCCTCCAGAATCGCAGGGAAGCAGAAGCACGCCACATAGAAATCGGACTGGCGAAGAGCAACTCACCGCAGAGCGCACAGAGTGCGCAGAGCTAAAAACAGGGAGTAGACAATGATGTTGAAACGTTTTGTTTGTAAGTCGAGGAAGGTCCAGGTTCTGGCGATTTGTCTCCTTTTGGTTATGGCCGGGTGCGCGGGAAGCCTGCCGTCGGGCGATGGCCAACCTCAGTCCTCGGATGTTGCCAACTTCGCATCGAATTGGCTGACGGGTCTTACCAGTTCAATCGCGCAGAATGCTCCGGCGGCGATCAGCACTCTTTGCGCATCGGGCGCAATGAGCTCGGAGGAATGCGGCTACGCGGCCCTTGGCCAGTCTCTTCTTCCGGCCTTTGTTGGAGTGGCCCAGAGCGCGCTCACCAACTTCAAGGCGCAGCCCACTGCCGAAAACCAGAAGGCGCTCGATACCGCTATGGCCCCGGTCTACACGGCTGCAAAGACTTTGGGGGGAGGGGCAACTCCGGCAGCGCCCTGACCGGATTGCATGACCTTTCCGGGCTGGGAAGATCAGAGTCAGACATGGAGCAACCCTCTTTGGACTGGATCTCTGGGCGAGCCTGGCCCGGATTTCTACATCAACATCATTAACCGGAGGTTTTGAACATGCCCCGAGGATGGATGACAAAAACAGGAGCCGTTTTATCGGCTTTATCGGGTGCGATTCTCGGCGCGGTGCAGGTTTGTCCGGTCGCCGAATGGCAGCCCTGGATGACCTTCGCGGCCACGATCCTGGGCGGCCTCGGAGTAGCGCTCATCGGCCAGGGAATCAGACGCAATCTTCCTACAAGCAAATAGGGGTAGTCATGGATGGCGCTGTTTTAGATCTGGCCGTTAAGATCGTTTCCGGCTTCGGCATTCCGGGCATCATTTTCGTGGTCTGGTACTACAGCGAGAAAAGCCACGAGAAGACCTTGGCGATCTATCGCGATGACACGTTGAGGCAGCAAAAGATCTTCGAGGAGGGTTTGGGCGAGGTCCGGCGCATGTATGAAAACAATGCCGAGCTGGTCAGGCGGTTTGCAGCACTGGCTGGTGACCAGAAAGACATCCTCCTCATGAACGCTCAGGGCTACGCGAAGCTGTGCGACCAGGTCGCCACCAACCAATTCTGTCCAATGGTCAGGCTCAAAAAACAGGCAAGCGGGAGGGAAGAAGGATGAGCGAACGACTGATGGCCCAGGGGAAGCTCCAGGAGCTAAAGCTCCAGGTCGAGCAGCGAAAACTTGCAGTGGAAGAGGCCAGGCGAGCCATACGCGAGGCGACCAGTCCCATAGTTGATACGCAGCACCTAGAGTCCGACAGAGTGCTGTTCCTTGCGGGCGAACTGGCCCTAGCACTGGAATCGACCGAGGATGGCCGCCTCGGACTCAGGCCCCTGCTCGCTGAAATAGCGAAGCTTTGCAAGGAATACGGCCTATGAACCACCGCGAGTTGCTGCTCAGTGCCTCAAAAAAGGCGAGGTTCGCATTCCTGTCCCTGCCCGAGGGTCTCCAGGATGAAATAATCGCAGGTCTGGACGGGCAGACCCTTACCCTGCAATCAGCATCCGCGCTGGTCAAAGAGCGCGGTCATAGCCTGAGCCATGAAGGCATCGCGGGCTATTACCGGGCGCTTCGAACGGAGAGGCGGCTCCTGGGAGTGCGCGAGGAGATGTCGCGCATTATCGCCGAATACGCCAAGAAGCCACACAAAGAGGCACTGGAAAGTCTGGTCAACCTGGCCATCGCAACAGCGGCGACCGGTTTGGTTGATGGTTCGACGAAAATGAAAATCGACCTGGCGGCCCTGGTCAAGGCGCTGCCGCAGGATCAGCCTGCTCCCGTACAGCCGGAGCCACAGGCCGGTGAACAGAAGCAATCGCCCGAGTCTGGACCCGGACTCAGCGAACAGGCGGCCGAAGAGATCCGCAAAAAGGTGCTTGGAATAAGATGAGCGAAATTCCCGACCTCCTCATGCCCTACCAGAAGGCCTGGATCGCCGATAAGGCCCCGGTCAAACTGTGCGAGAAATCGCGCCGCGTCGGGCTTTCCTGGTGCGAAGCGGCGGACGATGTGCTCGAAGCGGCAAGCACCGGCGGCATGGATGTCTGGTATATCGGCTACAACAAGGAGATGGCCCTCGAATTCATTAATGATTGCGCCTTCTGGGTCGGCGTCTACGGCGAAGCGGCATCGGCGATGGAAGAAGTCCTGGTCGAGGACGAGGACCATGACATCATCGCCTTCAGGATAACTTTTTCAAGCGGCAAGCGTGTGACCGCGCTTTCCTCCAGGCCCTCGAACCTTCGAGGCAAGCAGGGCAAGGTAGTGATCGATGAGGCCGCTTTCCACAACGACCTTCCAGGGCTGCTCAAGGCCGCAATCGCCCTTCTTATGTGGGGCGGGCGTGTCGT
>DBMI01000036.1 GCA_002298165.1 Desulfarculales bacterium UBA702 | reverse complement strand
TTCCAGGCTCTTTCCCATTTCTTGAGCTGCTTTTCACGGGTAATGGCAGATTCAGCAGTTTCGTGCGGTTCGAAATAAACGAGCATTTTAACGCCGTATTTCTTGGTGAATCCTTCAACCACATCCTCTTTGTGATGCCATGCCCTTTGCACCAGATTGGATGTTACACCGACGTATAACGTACCGTTACGTCTGTTTGCCATAATGTAGACAAAGAACCGTTTCGCCACACCTGGCCAGCCTTCCTGGATTCCCGCCTTCGCGGGAATGACGTTATTGAGTCCATTCCGCCTTTGGGTACACATCCAGGTACGCGTTTCCCGGAAGGCCCTTTCATATCATGGCCAACGAAAGAGGGATAAAACCTCCTCAAAAACACATTTTCTGTGTTCTGCCAGGAGGTACCTGTTCGCATGCTCCATTTTGTTTTCGAAATTAAATTGCCGCTTAAGTTTTAGAACAAATGATTTTGAGTCTTCACCCTGGAGCCAGCCGAAGAGTGTATTTTCCCATTTGCCGCCCTCAAAACCGGGCCTTCTCGAATCCTCATCTATAATATCGCCCTTAATGACGTGATCGAACAAAGAGCGAAATTTCTTGACCGCAACTTCAATGCCGCTTTCACATAACCCCAGGTCGTTGCGGACCATATCTATGACCAGATAGACCAGCCAGACAAGTGTCTTATACCTCATGATTCTATCCTGATCCGGTTTTGCTTTCGTGCCGTCACGGGAAAAAAGCTGCATGAAAGGCGCAATATCTTTAGAGACTGCCGGCCATGACCTCCTGCCGAAGATGCTCTTCACCATAATAACAAGGGCTTCATGCTGATAGGGCACGATGATTCTGTCCTCGTCGATGCCCGGATCCACTCCGAAAGAATCCTCGAGGACAGCCTGGACGGTTTCGGCTTCTTTGAAAAGTATGAAATGATTCGGGCGGATGGAGACGCGGACCCGTTCGAGAGCATAGCACAGAAGGTAGGAGCGAATTGCGTCGCCCGTAGTGATTCCGGCACCTGCCGGACAGTGGAAATTTTCGACCAGAATTTCCCTGTCGCTGGTTAGAACTTCGGCCAGGGGGGCAAACGATGTAGTACCCGTCCAGACATGGATGTGGTTGTCGATTATTTCTTCTATCCGGAAAGTCTGTTCGGATGAGGCCATCTTCGCTAAACCCTTGTTTCACACGAATTCGGGTTCAAAAATACCAATGGAAATTTGAAAAGAGTTGGGAAGCGATGCCTCCAGCCCCCGTTATTTTGAACTCGGTGCTGCGCCCCTGTTGAAGGGGGCAACCGCTGTCAGTGTCGATCCGGTCTTTCGCACATAGACGGCAATTTAACGGAACAATTGTTTGCTCATGTCTCCTGACCGCATCATGCCCTCGACCGTAGTTCTCCAATTGTTTCCGATAGAAAGTGGAGACCTTCGGTCGGCGCCGGTAGCACGGTCGGGAGACCGTGCTACAACCAGTGCTCAACCAACCAGTTGGGCTTTGCTGGAATTACACCAATCTCTTAAGTTGTCGGCCACGAACCCTTCGCCGGACTCATGCGCCTTTCGCATTGACAAAAATGGGTCGATGGAAGGCCGGGCACACTATTCTTCGATGAAGAGTTTCCGCAAAAGCGGTCCCAGCAGCTCCAATGATTGCCTTTCGATTCTAAAGCGACCCGCTTTGAACGGTTCAGCCGCATCAGAGAAGCACTTCGGCTCGCCTACAACCACGAACGGCACATCAGGAGCAATTTCCAAAGCGATGTCAAGGGCCGAGAGGTGCTCAGGACCGGATAATGTAAAATCCGCCCGCTCATCCGCAATGACGATATCGAATTGCTTATTAATGAGTGAAGACGCGAAATCGGTTTCGGAATTTACCAGCGCAGCTTCGAATTCCAGACCGGTTTCCGCCATCTGCCGCACGAAGCGTTCGACCTCGGCTTTATCATACCAGAGATGAAGTACGCGGATCTTCTTCTCCATCCGGCGATTCGGCTCCCTTAAAGTGAACTCTTTTCGGGCACGGCGCCCCCGGAGGCAATGACCTCGGAAGCCGGCCTGTAAGAAGCATTCAAACCAAAGACTTCGGCAACAGGTTTGAAGGTGATGAACCCGCGATACATGTTTAGCCCATTCATCAAAGCCGTGTCTTGGGCGCATGCAGCTTCGACCCCCAGGTTTGCAAGACGCATCCCATACTTGATCGTGCGATTGTTCAAGGCAAACGTCGAGGTCCGCGCATAAGCTCCAGGCATATTGGCAACACAGTAATGAATGATCCCTTCCTCTATGTATATGGGATCACCGTGGGTCGTCGGGTGGGAAGTTTCGGAACATCCGCCCTGGTCGATTGCAACATCGACAAAAACCGCACCCGGTTTCATTATTTTGAGGTGCTCGCGCTTGATTATTTTAGGGGCCCTGGCGCCTGGTATGAGGACGGCCCCGATCACTATGTCAGCTTCCTTGAGGCTTTTGTCAAGCGTGTAAGGGTCCGCATAAATCGGGGAGACGTTTCCAGGCATGATGTTGCCGAGGTGTTCGAGGGTGTCGAGATTAATATCGAGCAGCGTTACCCTGGCGCCAAGTCCGGCGGCCACTTTCGCGGCATTGCCCCCAACGGTCCCGCCGCCAATGATCAGTACGTTGGCCGGAGAAACTCCCGGCACGCCGGTTGCCAGAAGTCCCCGCCCGCCGTAAAGCTTTCCTAAATAAAACGCACCCATAAGAGGCGCCATTCGCCCCGCGACTTCGCTCATCGGTTTCAGCAGCGGCAGCGACCCATCCGGCTTTTGTACCGTTTCGTAGGCAAGGGCGATAATTTCCTTATCAAGGCAAGCCCGCGTGAGCTTCTCGTCGGCAGCGAAATGAAAATAGGTATAGATGAGCTGCCCGGCCCTCATGAAGTCATATTCGGCGGGAAGAGGCTCTTTTACCTTTACGATCATTTCCGCCCACTTCCAAACCTCTTCCGCGGTCGCACAGATTCTGGCGCCTGCCGCCTGGTATTGAGCGTCGGGTATCGCGGCCCCCATTCCCGCACCTTTTTCCACACAAACCTCATGACCGTTTTCGACATATGCCTTAACGGCAGCGGGAATAAGCCCAACCCGAAATTCCTGGCTCTTGATCTCCTTGGGACAGCCGATTTTCATCTCAGATATACTCCTAGGCCGAAAGATGTGAATCAAAACTCAGGCGCGTGAATTATATACCTTTTTCATTACGAATGTAGCGGCTTTATTCGAAAGTCGATAAATATAACCAGTGCAGCGTTTATAATATCTGGACATTACTACATCTATTCTTCTGCATACCGCACTTGCCGAAGTGCACCCTGCCGTACCGGTCCGCCGCTGCTCCCTGATTGTGACACGGGTGAGAGCATCCTGCTCGAACGAGTCCCCCCCCCTTATCTCGGCCTATCGCGCAAGCTCCTTTAGGCCCGCAAGACCGGGATCGGCGCTCGCGGCAACTGCTCCCGCGCATGGCGCGGAGCGTTGCCGCGGCGCAATATAAGCCGCACAGCGGCGAGGGGTGTGGGGAGCGCGCTCCCCACGTTTAAGGTATCATCCGGCAAATGGGTATTAAAACATCTTCCGGTCCAGGGTGCGGTACTGAATTGCCTCAAGCAGGTCGTTGGAGGCGATATTACCGGCCCCTTCGAGGTCGGCGATTGTTCGTGCTACTTTGAGGATGCGGTGGTAGGCGCGCGCCGAAAGTCCAAGCTGGCGAACAGCCTGGTCCAGGATGCTTTGTCCGGCCGGGTCCGGTTTGCAGAACTTTTTGATATGACGTGGCTTCATCTGCGCATTGGAATAAATCCCTTCGCCGGAGAGCCGTTCGAGCTGAATTTTTCTGGCCCTGGCGACACGCTCGCGAACCGATGATGACTTTTCAGCGCCTCCCTCGGAGCGGAGCTTTTCGTACTCGACGGAAGGTACATCTATGTGGAGATCGATTCGATCGAGTATCGGCCCGGAAATTCTGCCCCTGTATTTTTGAGTCAGGCCCGGAGAGCAGGTGCAGGGCTTTGCGGCGTGGCCCGAATACCCGCATGGACAGGGATTCATTGCGGCAACCAGCATGAACCTGGCTGGGTATGTGAGGGCCATGGCGGCTCGGGCAATGGTTACCTGTCCGTCTTCGAGGGGCTGCCGCAATAAATCGAGCACGTTTCGCCGAAATTCCGGGAACTCATCGAGGAAAAGAACCCCGTTATGCGCGAGGCTCACCTCTCCGGGACGCGGTATGTGCCCTCCTCCGACAAGGCCGGCATCCGATATCGTGTGGTGGGGCGAGCGAAATTGCCGGTTGACAATCAACGGTGCACCGTGAAGCATGCCCGCCACGCTGAAAACTTTGGACGTCTCCAGCGCTTCCTCGAAGCTGAGCGGGGGCAGTATGGAAGAGATGCGCTGCGCGAGCATCGTCTTGCCGGCCCCTGGAGGACCTATCATCAACAGGTTATGAGCGCCCGCCGCCGCAACCTCCAGGCCGCGCTTTGCGAGTTCCTGGCCTTTGACATCCTCAAAATCGCACTCTTCCGATCTTTCACAGTTCCAGATGCTGTCGTGATCCACTTTGAATGGAACTATTTCGCTTCGGCCGTTCAGAAACTCCACAACCTCCGAGAGGTGTTTCACAGGCCGTACCGAAACGGAATCGATTACCGCGGCCTCGCGGGCGTTTTCCGCAGGAACGATAAGTTCCCTATAACCGGCATCTCGTGCCAGTATCGACATTGGAAGGCATCCGGCAACAGGCTTCACCCGCCCGTCAAGCGACAGTTCGCCCGCCATTACCACTGCCTCTGCTTTCTTGTAATCAACCGCCCCTGTCGCAGCCAATATCCCGACAGCTATCGGCAGATCAAACCCCGCCCCCTCCTTTTTCAGGCTGGCAGGTGCAAGGTTTACAGTTATCCGCTCCATCGGAAAAGCATACCCGGAATTCTGAAGCGCAGCCTTGACCCGATCCTTGCTCTCACGCACGATACTATCAGGCAATCCAACCGTCGCGAAATAGGGCAGCCCCGAAGAGATATCCACTTCCACCTCTACGGCTACTGCATCTATTCCCAGAAGACTGCATGTATAGGTTTTGGCGATCATTCAGTTGCGGTCCTCTTTTAGGAAATTGCTTGCTAAGGCCCGTAATCGTCGGGCATTATTGGCATAGATGGGAAGAGATATCAACAGAACTTAAGAGATTAAAAATGAGCATTAGCTCGTAGGTGGACATAGCGGAAGCGTAAACGTCATTTTCACTGCTAAACGAAACAAAATACCTTCACACCCTTCTTCCGCAAGCTCTTATCAGAAGCATTTGCTTGGCTCCTTTTGGGACACTGAACATCGATGGCTCCCGGCGGCATATTACCATAAACGGGAGGACCGTTTTGGTGCTTGGATGGATATTATTTGGATGAAGGAATATCGGTTAGCGGGTAGCCCGGTCCCGCCCTTAGGCGGCATTCCGGGCGCGCAGTGCAACGGGCTGGTAGGGTGGACGTCTTCTTCATTGCCGCGCGGTAATGACGACTGAATCCACGTGGGATGGTTTCTGCGGCCTCTTCGGGCTCATTCCGAAAAGAAACCGCATCGGTCCAAAGCGCCTTACCAGAAGTTCGTACAAAGCAAGAACAAGAGGAAATGAAACCGAAGTGACGATAACGAATTTAAGCAAAATATCCATATCCCACCGAATGACAAAATAGCCGACGATAAGAATTATCGTTTGATGGAGGAGGTAAAATGGAAGCACAGCCTCGTTACCGTAATCCAGCACCCTGTTTTCGGATTTCAGGTACATGGCCCCGAAGCCCATCATAAATACGACCGCGCTCCATCCGCTGACGGTCCATGTGAACTGAAAAAGAGTGTACATGATGGAGGTGTGCTGGTGGGGTGATAGCGCATAATTGAGGACATCCATGACCTGGTACATGTGCAGGAAGGAAGTTGCAACCCAAATGGCAAGGCAGATTGGTGCATTTTTCCTGAAGGCTTCGGTGAATCGCTTCTCGGACGCAATGACATAGCCTATTACAAAGTAGATCAGGTACCACACGAAGCCGGCCCAACATGATTGGGCTTGCAGAAACCCTCCCGAAACGGCACGCGTCAGGAACAAAGGTACAATGAAAAGGAACAACCCGCCCGGGCGGTTGCACCAGTCGGCGAGCATCGAAATCCATCGCCGCCCGTTGTCGCTTTTCAGCCACAGCAGCAAAGGGAGGCTGATAAGAGAAATCAGGAAAAGACTTTTCAGAAACCACAAATGACCGGCGAAAGGAAGCGGCAGCATATAATACCACTCCGATATGCCAGGTGGTCTGAAGCTGGCAAAATAGTTCGGAAGAATCTGAGCGAAAGTACCGCTATACCCAGCACTTGTAAGTTGATCGAAGTAGAATTGGGGCGGCAGCAAAATGAATAAGCCAACGGTATAGAGGGGTATCAGGAGCCTCTTGATACGTTCCAGGATGAACTTGCCGGCAGTCCTCGATTTCAGTGCATACCAGGCGCCAACTCCCGAAACAAGGAAGAAGAGTTCCATGATCCATGGGATAATCAGGCTGATCGTCACCCGGAGCAGACTGCTGCTTTGATCGGCATTTTTCAGATGCCAAGCGAGCGGGTCGAAAAAGCGCGTGCAGTGGAAGACGAAAACGGCAAGCATCGCGAATACCCTCAGCCAATCTATTTCGACTCGCCTCTCGCTCATCCCGTTTTGCTCCTTTAATGATTTTCATATTGCAGAAAGCGGTTCCAGTTTCCATGTTATTGCAGGGATCCGGGACATTATTGCCCTAAGGTAAAGGGATGACGAATTGCGGACCGCTGAATCTTGACCCTGATCCTTGTTTTCGCGCACAATATTGTCAGGCGATACCACCATCGCGAAATATGGCAGCCCAGAAGAGATATCCACCTTCATCCCAACTTCCACTGCGACTGCGTCTATTCCCAAAGGATGCCACGGCTTCATCTGCCCACCTCTTTTAGGAGACTAAGGTTCGGTGGGCACTTAAAGAGGGTTTGTTGCCCAAACCCGCTGCATGATCTATCGGGATCTGAGCTTCGAATATCGTCATTCCAGCAGCGCTTCTGGGCGGGAATCCAGCGGCTTTAAATCCCGATATCATTGGTCTCTCGAAGCAGAGACACTGGATTCCCGCCCAGAAGCGCTGCGGGAATGACGTTAATCAGGTTCGTGCCATCCAATTTCCTTAGCGTTTTTTCGAAAAACTATTTGGGCAACAGACCCAAAACCGTGCCCAACCTTTGCTTCTCTACTGGAGCCGAGGCATTCATTTACCGGCCTTACCGACAACACTTCTTAAATCCAGTTCTTCTGAGGGCCTTATTTCTGCCTTGAGTGACTTCTCCATTATGGAAAGAGCCTGGGCCTTATCTTGCGGATCGAAAGAAGCTACGCAATCGGAAGGTATTATCAATTCATAGTCGCGAAGGTAGGCATCGCCTGCCGTAAAGAGGATGCAGTTATCCGCGGCCATTCCAGTCAAAATCAGCGTTCTTGCCCTGAGATGCTTAAGCAATAATTCGAGATTTGTGGAAAAGAACCCCGAGTTCTTAGGTTTTAGAACAAAGTAATCTTCTTTTCCGGGCTTCAGCAGAGCAGCTATCGGGGCGCCGCGGGCCTTGTCCTCCAGGCAGTGCTTGACCAGCGCGCTGAAGTCCGACCTCCACTTACCGAAGTTGTCGTTTACGTAAACCACCGGAATCCCGATTGCCCGAGCGCGCTCTTTGAGGCCACGGATCTTTTCCGCCATTGGAAGCGCATATTTTAGAAGGTCCTGCCCCCCTTCATATTCGAGATCGTTTATGGCATCGATGATTAGAAGCACCACCGGGAATTCATCTGGTGCGCTTCCGTGCAGATCCGGGTCCTGAATCGGCATCTCATTTCCTTCTTCTCAGGGCAGGTCCTCAACCCGCGAAAGCTTCGATGCGCGTTGAGCAGGCACAGGAGACTACCCAATCGCAAGATTAGCATTATTATAAAGCCCGCAAGAGGTCATAATCGACTCCGGGGCACTATAGAAGCTATCCAAGCCATCAATTTGCTATATTAATAAGGTATGACAAAAGGTTATTCAGGAGGTGATTTCATGATCGGAAAAGCCGTTACAATTGCAGTTTTAGGTATCTTCCTGACGACCTCTCCGTCATGGGGATTTAGAGGCGGAGCAGGATTGGGTATCAGTGTCCCATCACAGCTTCTTATGCCCTCTCCACCGCGAGATGTAAAGGCAACCGCCGGGAACGGCATGGCGACAATTGAATTCGCACCCCCAAAAACAGATGGTGGGAATCCGGTATTATACTACACGGTTAAATCGCGTCCAGGCGGCATCAAGGTCAATGGGAAGAAAAGCCCTGTGGTTGTGAACGGTTTGACCAATGGGAAAAAATATACATTTACTGTAACCGCCACCAATTCCGTTGGGACTGGACTGGCTTCGGAGCCTTCCAACTGCATTACTCCCGGTGAGTAATACATCAACAATGGGCATACTGCTCTTCGGGCACGGTCACAAAAGTTATCCGGGCCGCCTAACCTATAAGCCTTCAGGTTTCTTAACAGCTTTCTCCATTGCACAGGAATCAGGATATAGTCTTGTCAATTTCATGCACGTTCAGAGTAGAATCCTTCAGGATCATGCGGCTTTCAGAGTAAAGTCCACATGCACGGCATCGAAAGGGAACTCGATTAGACCCTTTTCGGTCTTTTGCAATATACCGATGTTCAAAAGCGCGTGCACGTCACTGTGAACTGCTTTAACGTCTCGTCCCGACCTGCGTGCCGCCTCGCGAATCGTTATTGGACCCGCCCCGGTCATGAGGTTGAGTAACTCCCAGCGCTTGCCTGTCAGTGCCTTGAAAAGAAGCGCGGGAGATTCGAAGCTAATCACATTCCCTTGCGCTTCTCCCTCGAAAGCTCGCGAGAAGCGTTGGCCGGTTGATTCTCTGGAAGATATTACCAATGTGACGATACGCATGTTAAGACCTCCAACTATCCACATCATTCCAAAAATCGAGAAGCAGGGATTGTGGCGTGGTGAACACATAAGGCATGTCCTTCTCGCCCACGTGCTTATGATCGCCCTTGCCGTGCTCGTTATCGTAGCGCAAAACACAACGGCCACTCACAACAAAGGCCAGCCGGTACTTAAAACCATGCCGACTGCCCGTGACAGGTGATGGCAGGCGCCATACTACCATTTCCACAAAAGCATTTTCGGAGACAACATGGCGTTCATTGAGCATGAGTTCAGCATCCATGTTGGAGAATATACCAACACATATGGATGTTGTCAAATACTACAACAGTAGTACGTGTGTTTTTTGGATGCATGGGGATCAAAACGTAAGTGGCTAAGATATATAACGGAAATGCCTCCAGAAGGAGGCATTTCGGAAGGGAATTTAAAAGGTTTGCGTGAGACTTAATATAACGACAAATCAGATGATCGAATAATTAATCAATTCTCCGCCTTCTCGGCAGTAATAAGTGCCGCGCCAATTGCCCCGGTTATCATAGGTTCATCGGGGACCTGGATTTTGTGGCCGAGTTCCTTTTCCATGATTGATACCAGGCCGGCGTTTAGGGCTACGCCGCCGGTCATTACGCAGTCGGCTTCGATTTTCATGCGGTGCACCATCGCGCTGATTTTTCCAGCGAGGGTCTGGTTTAATCCGGCGATTATATCTTCCTTGGGGGTTCCTTCGGCAACTCTTGAGATGGCCTCGGTTTCCAGGAATACGGCGCAGTTGGTGGTGAATTTTGCCGGTTTGGTAGCCTTATCCGATAATCTGCTGAAATCTTCGAGATCGGTCCTTAGCACCTTTGCCATAATATGCATGATGCGGCCGCTGCCGGTTGCGCATTTGTCGCTGATAATGCTGTCGGCCACCTTGCCTTTGGGCGTCGTTTTCATCACGCGAGCCGACTGGTTGCCTATTTCGATTACCGTGCGCACTGTCGGCATCAGGTAATGGACTCCCCGGGTGTGGCAGGAAAGTTCTGTTACCTTGTTAAAGGTCTCCGAGATAAAGGTGACTCCGAGGCCACATGCACCTATGTACCTCAATTTAGCAAGAGAAAGTCCGACCTTCTGTAGGGCTTCTTCGAGGACGAGATCGGCGGATAAGGCGAATTTGCCGCCGGTGGGCTTTACATAGTAGGACACCAATTCCCCGTCTTCGAGTATTACCGCCTTGGAGTAGGCCGATCCTATATCTAACCCCGCGGTGTATCCCATGATTCGATCACTTCCATGTCGAGGGTTTCTAAAGCAATCTTTCTTTTCCGGGTTTGGGATCGTCGAAGAATGTGACGGCTTCCAGGCGCCTCTTCTCTTTTTTCTCCCGCAGTTGATCGGGAGTCAGCCTTGCCGCGACTTCCCTGGCGATCAGGGCGGCCCCGAGAGCGCCCGTAATCAGCGGTTCGGGAGGCACTACGATCGGGAACCCTATTCTGTCCTCCATTGCTTTTACCAGACCGATGTTTTTGGCCCCTCCGCCCGTCATGGCCACCTCCCTTTCGATCCTGAGCTTTCCGATCATCGAATGGATGCGGCTTGCATTGGCTTTATGGAGCCCGGCCAGTATATCTTCGACCGATGCTCCCTCGGAGAGGCGCAAATAGACTTCCTGTTCGGCGAAGACAGTGCAAAGGCTGCTTATTGAGGCAGGCTTTTCCGATTTCAGTGACATCGGACCGATTTCCTCGAGTTTTACCCCGAGCACGTCGGTCATGACTTCGAAAAATCTGCCTGTCCCGGCGGCACATTTATCGTTCATGATAAAGTCCACCTGCTTGCCGTCTTTGATCTTGATTCCCTTTGAATCCTGCCCGCCTATATCGATGATGGTCCTGACCTCGGGAAAAAGGCAGTGAACGCCCCGCATGTGGCAAGTGATCTCTGTGACCTGCTGATCGGCAAACGGGACATTGATTCTTCCATAGCCTGTCGCGACTATGTACTCGACCTCGTTGAAAGAGAGAAAGCAGCTTGCCAGGGCGTCGTCCATGACGCGAAAGGCAAGGCGGCGGTGTTCGGGGCCAGTGGGGGTTATCATGGCGGCCCGAACTTCCATCCCGTTACTGATGACGATCTTGGTGATGGTGGAACCGATATCTATGCCGGCGACAAACATTCGCGGCCTCCCGTGGAGTTGCAGCTACTCCGACAGATTTTCAACATTTTCGCCAAAAGGTCTCGATCCCAGCTCATTTCGGTCCGACAGGATCAGCTCGGCGGCAAATCCGGCGGCATCCGTTATCAGTTCGCGGCAAAAAAGGGCATGATCTCGACAAAGCCATTCGCTTTGCCATTTGGCAGTAAATTCCCGACACAGGGTTTTTCCATACTTGGCCTTCACCATGTTGGGAAGCTGGTTAAAAAGCCTGTAGAGACCAGGTTTTCCGTATAACTGCTCCTTGGATTTCATCAGGGCCTCTTTGCCTTCGCCCTCCGGCAAAGAGCTTCTGCCGTGGACAGCGCCCACCGCCATAAGCGCTCCGGCAACCGCGCCGCAGGTATCTCCAAAAAGCCCCATTCCGCCCCCGAAGCCGGTCGCAAGCTTTTTCACCTCCGGTGGAAGTCCTGTATCTATAAGCGACAGGACTGCTTCGGTGACGCACTCGGCACAGTTGTACCCGAGAGAAAAATTCTTTTTGGCCCTCTGCCTGATCTCTTCTACTTTCTCTTCGATGTTCATCGCTGTAACCTCCGGTGTGAGAGTAAGGCAAAAGAGCGGGGAACAATTTCCCCCGCGCCCGGATCTTCGCCACACGCGCAAGCGCGAGAGGTCGAGGACTCGCGCCTGCGGCGGGGGTGGGGAACTGATTCCCCACGGTGTTTTAACCAACGCGCATTCAGACTATGACGCGATGGTCTCGGCAAAGGCCTGGAAACGGGTTCTCAAACTTTCCAGGGATGCGGTCGAATAGTCCTGCTCGATCACCAGCACGGGAATCCCGAGCCCGTTCAGGTAATCCTTGATGACCGGGACCTCGTAGCCGTGGATGTCGCAGTTCCTGATGATGTTGGCGAATACGCCGTCCACCTTCCAGTACTTCGCAAAATCCTTCAGGTAGCTAAATCTCTGCTCGGAATCTTGTTCATAGTTTTTACCGCTGTCCCTAAAAGTGCGGGGGCACAGCACTTCCTTGAGGTAATGCTCGGCAATCCCCAGCAGCGGGTCCTTCGTATCCCGGATATCGTGCCAGTAGGGCCTCGTGCCTATCGCAGTATCTTCTATGACTATGTTAAGCCCGGAACTTTCGATCAGTTCAGTGAATGCGGCGTTGTCGATGAGCGATCCCCAGATCAACAGACGGCTTTTCTTTTCCTGAACGTTTTCGCGTTGCTTGATTTCCTGGAGCACCTCTTCTATCAGCAGGTTGCCTTCCTGGACCGACATGCCCATTGTGGCTATAAGGACCGTCAGCATCTCGGTTCCAGTAATCAGGGGGGGATCGAGTTTGCGTAGTTCATATATTTGACGTACCAGCGCCCTTTGGTGGTTATGGGCGGCAATGGCGCTTCTCAACTTATCGGGCGTGATTTCCCGGCCGATGGATTTTTCCAGTTCTTTCTGGAAGTATTCCAACTGCTCCTTGAAAAATTCAACGGCCGCATCGTGAGTAGTGTGAGGAATATCGAGATGGAAGTTGCACGGCGTCTTTATATAGTTGGACCATATAATCGAAGTCCTTTCGGCGCCGTCGCAGGCATGTGCTCCAACGAATCCGTCGAAGTAATCATACTGGCCCTTCATGCCGATGTCGAAAGCACTTCGGCAGAAGATGCACATTACAGGCGGCAGGCAGTTATCCGCCAATGTAATAGGTTGTTCCATGTCTCCAAGGATTCGGACAGGAATAATATCCAGGGCAGTAAGCAACTCTATTGGCGGATAGCAGCAGAAATAGCCAAATATCTTCTTTCCCTGATTTTTTTGTTCACGAGCATATTTGCCGCGATTGCTATAGATTTCATGGGCTTTTGCCAGCCCCTTTTTATTGTCGGCACTCATGGGCTAATTTCCTCTCTTTCTGTCTACCACGCCATTCCTGCTTCTTTTCTGAGCTCTCTGTAGTGATCCATTGTTTCGACAAAGGCCTCGACTTTTGAAAAGCCTTCGTCGGAATTGAACACGCGCAGGTCTATAATATCTCCGGGCACCACAACGCCGGGCACCTTGAGTTTCTCTTCGAGTGAGTTACGGGTATGCATCAGGGTGTAGGTTGCCGGACGGCATGAGAGCAGCGGGTGGGCGAAAAAGCCATCCGCTTTATATTCCTGTGCCCAACGCAAGTAGGCGGCGTTGAAAAATCCCGGCGCCGTATCGAATTCCCTGGCGACTGTATTGTGCTCCATCCACTTGTGGTAAGTGAGGCGCGCAATGATCTCCAAGGGATCGTTAATTCCGTGGAGTTCTTCTTCGGCCATGGGTGTGGGGGCGTGATAGTTCCAGCTCTCCATGACCATCGCGATACCGTATCTTTTTGCCAGCTCATCGAAGAATCCGATGGAGTGCCATGGCGGAAGCTCCGAGAACATCATCCGGTATTTTTCGTTCGGGATGGCCCCGATCCCGTTGTCTACCTTTTCCTTTACCTCCGCGTACACTCTTTCATAGAACGAGTATGCCTCGGGATCGTCGGGCAGATAGAAATGCGGGATCATGACGGACCAGAAATCCTGGGAAACCATGGGAGACGGTACGGCCCGCCTTAGCAGATCGACCTGCCAGGCCAGGTTCAGTGTCTTCAATGCCTGGTCCAGCATGGCATGCAGTTTGTCATAGTCCAGTTTCTTTTTGAGCAGGTTTTCCATAAATTTTACAAATTCACGGAGTTCAGCGACTATGAACCGCAGGTTCTTTTCTTTGTTTCCGGGCAGGTAATACTCTTTTACCCCGGTTTGCGGCATTTCCAGATTCCATACCGGGACATCATTCAGATAGCGCCCAAGGGACTGGAACCATTTGTATCGGGCATCGCAGGCGCAGCCCGAAGCGAGCATCAATACCGGTCTTGCCAGGCCTCCTCCGGGTGCGCCTTCCGGTATTACATAATTGTTGTCTCGCAGGCATTTGGCAAAACCCAGGCAGTTTCTCGCATAGCCGCAAAGGTTATTGGGAAAGCCTTCGGAATCGGCAATTTCGAGGTAGGGTTCGGCTTGGCGGACGGCAGCGCAAAAGGCACCGTAGTTCTCAGGGTAAACCAGGTGCATCCCCATTGCCTTGGCAATGAAATCGCCCTGCCACCAGCTCACCATTGACCACCCTATGGGATGCCCTTCTTCCTGGGCCTTGATGGCATCGGTAAGCATCTTCTTACCGAAATAACCGGCCTCCCGGGCGGTCTTTAGGGTTTTTGCGGATTTCATCGTCTTGACCGAATTATCTTTTTCCATGGAAACCTCTCATTGCCTGTCGAACAGGACCCGTTTCGATCCCGCTGAGTTGCATTTGCGCCCGCTTTTTCTGTTATCTACTTCGCACCCATTCGGATGGCCTGATCGAGCCGGATGGTGGCGCCGTTAAAGAGCGGGTTTTCGATAAGGTGTTTGACCGCCGCGGCATATTCAGCAGGACGCCCGAGCCGTTTTGGAAAAGGAATCATCTGGGCCAGGGCCTGCTTGGCCTCTTCCGAAAAACCGGCCATCATAGGCGTATCCATTAGACCGGGAGCGATGCTGACGACCCGGATACCGTAATCGGCAAACTCCCTGGCTATGGGCAGAGTCATCCCGACTATACCGCCCTTGGAGGCACTGTAGGCGGCCTGGCCGATCTGACCCTCAAAAGCGGCAACCGATGCCGTGTTTATTACTACGCCCTTTTCCCCGTCAGCATTGGGAGTGTTGCCGAGCATCTTTTCGGCGGCATTTTTGATTACGCTAAGCGTACCCACAAGGTTGACCTGAAGGACCTTGTTGAACAGCTCGATTGGGATTAGCCCTTTTTTGGAGATGATTTTGGCCGGAGTCGCAATCCCGGCGCAATTCAGAGCGATCTGGATCGAGCCGAAGGCGTCCACCGCACTGTTTATGGCTGCCTGGACGCTTTTGTCATCGGTTACATCCGTTTTGCAGAATATGGCCGAGCTTCCAAGTTCGGCGGCAAGACGCCTGCCTTTTTCTTCATCCATATCAAGAATGGCCACCTTGGCGCCGTCCTGAACTAATTGCCGAACACCGGCCTCACCCAGACCCGATGCACCGCCTGTAACCACTGCCGTTGAGCCTTTGATTTCCATGTTTCCTCTCAATCTTCTCTTGAAAACAGATCAATTTTTTTCGCTAACGGGCCACGCTCGGCTGAGTCTGGACCGGTTCAAAAGCCAGGTAGGTCTTCCTGGAATCTCCTTCCCCGCGATGAAGAAACTTTACCGTCATTGGCGTACCTACTTTGATGCTCTCGGGCTTCGATTGCAGGCCTTCGAGGCGCACATCGACTCGGGGTCCTTCATCGAGTTCAACCACCCCGACGTAGTAGGGATTTTTGCGGTCATATCCTTCTGCAATCATGAAAGAGGGACCAATCGAGATGCATGTAAACGCAGCCAGTTTGCCTTTCCCGCTCACCTCGGCCCACTGCAGGTCGGATTTGCGGCACTCCGTGCATATCGGCCGGGGAGGCACGTACACGGCACCGCACTTATTGCACTTCGATCCCATCAGTTTTTCCTCCGCGAGGAACTGCTGGTATGAAATATCGCTAAAGGCCCTGTTTCCCATGGCCTATCTCCTTTCGAGAATGGTGAAGGTGCTGGTTCCACCCGTGCCGCCAAGATTATGCGCGGCCCCAATGCGTAAATTTTTGATCGGGACCTGCCTTTTTCCGGCTTTGTTTCTCAACTGGTTCCAGACTTCTATCAACTGCGATACGCCCGTTGCGCCCACCGGGTGCCCCTTGCACTTGAGCCCTCCCGAGGTGTTGATCGGTTTGGGACCGTCGAGCCGGGTCAGTCCTTCGGAAACAGCTTTGTAGCCCTCACCCGCTTTGAAAAATCCAAGGTCTTCGATGTGAAGGAGTTCAGCCATTGAAAAACAATCGTGGACCTCGGCAAACTGGATGTCCTTTGGGGTCAGCCCCGACATGCCGTAGGCTTCTTCCGCAGCCCTTTTGGTGGCCTCGAATGAGGTCAGGGTTGGAGCGGAGTGCAATCCTCTGCCGCTTCCCTGACCGATACCCGCGACATAAAGTGGATCGTCGGTAAAGTTTTTCGCTATTTCTTCGGCAACCAGCAGCATGCAGCTTGCCCCGTCGCTGATCGGGCAGCAGTCATAGAGATGCATCGGCCATGCTACGGGCGGATTTGCCCGCGGGTCACGCAGGAAGTCTTTCTCTGTTTGCCACTGAGGTATGGGTTCCCCTTTCGCCTTTGCTTTTTCGATCTTGGCGTTCATCATGTCCCGGATAGTGTAGGGGAACTGGGCTTTTGGATTCAGGGGTGCGTTGTTGTGACTCTTTATGGTTATATCCATGAGGTTTTCATGGCTGGCGCCGTACTTGGCGAAGTAAGCCGTGGCAATTGTGCCAAACACCCCCGGGAAGGTAAACCCAACCTGGTTTTCATAAGGAACAGCAGCAAGTGCGAGCCCTTCGGCGACCTGTTCGGTGCTGCACTTGGACATTTCCTCCACGCCCCCCACAAGCACCATATCGTAGAAACCCGAAGCGATTGCGAATACACCCTCGCGGAAAGCCAGGGCGCTCGAAGCGCAAGCGCCTTCGGTCCGGGTTGCCGGTATGGGAGTCACGCCAATCAGATCGGATAGTATAGGACCCCAATGGGATTGATGCATGAAGAAGTCATTGGAAAAATTCCCCACGTAAAGGGCGTCGATGTCATTTGGGTCCAGCCCCTTGTCAACCGAGGCAACCAGCTCCTGAAAGGCTTCGAAAAACAGATCCTTTGAATCCTTGTCTTTGTACATGCCGAACTTCGACATGCCGGCCCCGACCACGGCAACGCCCCTTCCAAGTTTTCTCCTGTTTTTCATGGTTGGATCTCCTTTGGTAAGTCAAAAGAGCGGGGGAACAATTCCCCCGCGCCCCCCAGGTTTTTAAAACATCCTTATGCTATACTTGGCAGTACCAGCGATAACCTTGTCCTGAAGACCCACGAACAGGAGATGTGCTTGGCGTTTATCACTCAAGATCTGGATTGTATCAGCGACCATATTTTGCCTCTGGGTTCGCGCAACATCCGCATGTACCTGGTCCGGGGCGAATCATTCGCCCTGCTGGGCGGGGGCGTTCCCTGGATGGTACAGCGGCTGGAAACCCAGCTCGATGAACATGGCATCGACCGCAGCCGGATCCGCTGCCTCGTCATATCCCACGTTCATCACGATCATTGCGGCGCCGTCCCCTATCTGTTGAGGCGCTACCCGCATCTTGAAGTCATCGCCTCGGATTACGGTGCCCATCTTCTGAGCAAAAGCGGTCCGGTCGAGCTAATCGGGTCCCTCAACCGAAAAACACTGGAAGCCATGAACCTGCCTGGCGAATACAAGGGAATGTCGCTTGATTTTGAACCCATACCGGTATCTCTTCGAGCAGGTGATGGCGATTCTCTCGATCTCGGTGGCGGCATTACCCTGCGGTTCTATTCGACTCCCGGTCACTCCCGCTGTTCGTTGTCTACCTACATACCGGAACTACGGGCGCTTTTTCCCGCCGATGCACTGCCGTTTCCAGAACCCGGAAGCGATAAACTCACCGTCACCGCCAGCCATGACTACGACGATTACGTCCGCAGCCTTGAAAAACTCCTGCTGCTTCCGATCGAATTGATCGGATACGAACACGGCGGCATGATCACCGGCGAAGATGCGGCAATGATGATTCCAAAGAGCCTTGCAGCCACCCTGCAACAGCGCCGGCGAATCAGGGACCGATACGACGAGCTGAAAGATCTCGACCGGCTGGTGGATGAACTTGCCGGAAAGTATCAGTCCCTTGAACTCTACAGCATGGTTTCCTCGGACGTCATGCGGGCCACCATGCACCGCATGGTTCGAAGCGCCCTGGGAATGGTCTAGATGCTTCTTTCCTGGCCTTCCCAATAGGGTTTTTTCAAAATCCGCTTCAAAATCTTGCCCGTGGCGGTGCGCGGGAATTCCTCGACAAAATCGACCGAGCGCGGACGTTTGTAGCCCGCGAGATTTACCTTGCAGTAATCGAGGATGTCCTGTTCAGTGAGTACTGCGCCGTCTTTGGGCTTTATGATGGCCTTTACCTCTTCTCCCCAGGATGGATGCGGAATGCCGATAACCGCAACCTCGGAGACTTGGGGCAGCTTGGCGATCACTTCCTCGATTTCAGCGGGATAGACATTTTCGCCGCCGCTGATGATCATGTCGTGCTTGCGATCGCTCAGGAAGTAGTAGCCTTCGTCGTCGAAGTAGGCCACGTCACCCGCGGTTGCCCATTCACCATCAATTGACTGCCTGGTTTTTTCGGGGTCTTTGTAGTATCCGATAAATGCGCTTCGCGCCTTGGCCCAAAGCGTGCCCTGCTTATGCGGCTCGGTGATTATCCGGCCTTCCTCGTCCACCAGCTTGATTTCGATGCCCGGATTGGGTTTGCCGATGCTTCGGATTTTGCGCTCCATGTCCCTGTGGCGCAGGGTAGTAAGCGCGCCGGTTTCAGTGGACCCGTACCCTTCGCTGAAGCGCACGTTTTTGAAAAACTTGAGGGCTTCGTTTTTGGTTGTGGTAAGCAGGGGCGCCGACGAAGATCCCAGCGAGGTCAGCGAATCCAGGCAGTATTTGCTTTTGACCTCTTCGGGAAGCTCCAGTATGCGAGTGATCATTGTCGGGACCATAGAACTGGTCGTAACTTTCCATTTATCTATCAATTGCAGAACATTTTCCGGATCGAACTTTCCGGATGGCAGGATCACGTTGGTTCCCCCCACCCATAATGTGATGAGGGTTGCCCAGACGCTGTTGGAATGGCATATCGGGATTATTGCCAGGAATACCCGGTCATCGAGTCTGATATATTCTTTGCCGGTCGTGCGCACGAAAACGTTCTTGATGATGTCCAAGGTCCCGCGCGCCGTGTTCATGGCCCCCTTGGGGAAGCCAGTCGTTCCGGAAGTGTAGCCAAAGTAAAATATGTCTTCTTCGCACTGATCCACGCTGGTTGGCTCAGTTTCGGGCTGACCGGCAAGAAAATCCTCATAATTCATGAACCCTTCCGGCGTCTTGTCTTTGGGTCCGATAATGATGATATTCTCGCGGTTTACCCGGGGAATTTTTTCGAGATTAAGCTGATGGAACAGCTCGACTCCCACGAAGAGGCCAGCGGAGTCGGAGTTATTGATGACATATTCGAGTTCGGAGGGTACCAGGCGAAAATTTACCGGAACCGAAATAAGGGCAGCCCGCGCCAGGCCGTGATATATCTCCAGGAACTCAATGTTGTTGTACATTATTATCGAGATCTTATCCTGCCGCTTGAATCCTCTTCCCAACACCGCGTGGGAGAGTTGATTGGCCCTCCTGTTGAGTTGGTCGTAGGTTACCTGCTTGTCCTCGAAAACCGCAGCGACTTT
>DBMI01000023.1 GCA_002298165.1 Desulfarculales bacterium UBA702 | reverse complement strand
TTCTGGGCGGGAATCCAGCGGCTTTAAATCCCGAAATCATTGGTCTCACGAAGCAAAGGCACTGGATTCCCGCCCAGGAGCGTCGCGGGAATGACGTTCATCAGTTTCGTGCCATCCAATTTTGCTTACATTTTTCGAAAACTATTTGGGCAACAGCCCCAGGAGACCACGTCGTAACAAGAACGGGTCTGTAGTCGTGCCACCGCCCTTAGGCAAACGGCAGCGGGTTTCCCTTGCGGTAAACCAGGGCCTGGCAGGCGGCAATAAGCGTGTCATGCTCGTCGCGCACCTTTATTTCGTATGTGGCCGTTTTTCTCGTGAGGCTGATTTCGATGGCTTCGGCGGTCAGCACACTTCCAGGGGATGCC
Organism: Desulfarculales bacterium UBA702; assembly: GCA_002298165.1. Lineage (GTDB taxonomy): Bacteria > Desulfobacterota > Syntrophobacteria > Syntrophobacterales > Syntrophobacteraceae > SbD1. The sequence continues at coordinate 28,769 of DBMI01000023.1, read as the reverse complement.
GGGGCAACGAAGGTCACATTCATGTTCAAAGCGACTGCGAGCGTGCCGTGCGAGTTCCCGGCCGTCTCGAATGCCTCGTCTATCAGAGCGAAAAGCGCCCCGCCGTGGGCCATTCCGAACATGTTTTCCATGTCCGGCGTGAAAGTCATCCGAACCTTCGAGTAACCCGCGCCGATTTCCAGAAGTTCGAGATCGAATTTCCTGGCAAAGGGCTCCTTCTTAACGCGCGAATGGAATGCCTGCTTTAATTTTTCGTCCATGTTTCTGTTGCAACCTCCACTATTCAATGCCGGCGTTCCCGCCTGCCCTTCATGGGCGCGGGCGGTGCGGTTCGCCTTGCAGATCCTCCCCCCTGAAACCGGTTATCCTGACGAATATTATCGAACCAGCGAGCGAATCACTGGAATGATCTCCGTTGTCGGTCCGGACAGCGGTGTTTATATAATTGCCCGAAAGTCCCTCCCACAATTCGAGGCCCAGTTTCTTCTCGATAAGTACTTCAAGGATTTTACCGACAAATTGTTGCCGGAATTCGCGCTTTTTGCGCGCACCGAGTTCTTTGAGTGCCGCGGCGCGGCGCTTGAGGACGTCGCTCCGAACCTGTTCGGAAAACCCGGCCGCTGGAGTTCCGGGGCGCGGAGAATAGGGGAACACGTGGAGATAGCTAATCGGCAGGCTTTCAATAAGCTCGCAGGTGTTTTCAAATTGGCGCTCTGTCTCGCCCGGAAATCCCACCATCACATCGGCACCGATTGCGGCATCCGGCACTGCGCCGTGTATCCTGGTGACCAAACCGGAGTAATGGGAAGGGTCGTAGGGGCGCCGCATGCGGTTTAGAATTTCCGAATCGCCGCTTTGAAGCGGAATATGAAAATGCGGGCAGATCCAGGAAAGACTTGAGATCAGGCCAATAAGCTCGTCGTCTATTTCCATTGGCTCAAGGGAGCTTAAACGCAGGCGCGGTGGGTGAGGTCGGGAATCGATTGCACGGAGCAGCTTCGAAAGGCTTTGCGGTGGGTCGAGGTCCCGGCCCCATTGCCCCAGGTGAATTCCGGTTAAAACAATCTCTTCGTATCCTGCCTCGACCAGCCGTTCCATTTGGTCCAGCGTTTCCGCGCGCCCAAGACTGCGGCACCTCCCCCTCACCAGCGGCACAACGCAATAGGAGCAGAATGAATCGCATCCGTCTTGTATTTTGAGCATCGCGCGAGTCCGGCCAGTATGCATTTTGGAAACAGGGAGGTTTGTAAACTCGGGGCATGACCCCGTGCAGGCTATTTTCGCTACATCGCACGGCGCACTTCGGTTTCCGTTCGACAGGAGAGAGGCTAAATCGAATTTTTCGGAGTTGCCGAGAATGTGGGTCGCCAATTGCTCTCGGGCAATTCGTTCAGAATCGAGTTGGGCGTAGCATCCGGCGGCAACGATCAACGCGCCCGGATTTGCGCGGCGGGCGCGCCTCAGCAACTGCCTGGACTGAAAGCCGGCTTTCGCTGTCACCGCGCAGCTATGGACAATATAGACGTCCGCCTGCTCCCGAAAGGGCACCTGTTTGAGACCCGCCCTGATCAAAGTCTCGATCAGGTAGGATGTCTCGTACTGGTTCACCTTGCAGCCGAGCGTCTCGATTGCGAAGGTGGCCGGCGCGGGCCGGGAAATTTCAGCAATTTCATCCACTGGGTAAGGAATCTCCTTTATGACGTGCGCCGCCATAGCCTTAACAATGATTGCGGCATGCATTCTGCCGCTCTTTGCCATAATTTCATAAAACTTGCTCGTCTTCATAAAAGGCCATGCTGGCAAATGTCACGAAAGAGTCCTCATTATCGACAATTGAATAATCGTGTTTCAGTGTTTCCCCGCGTGCGCGGCCTTCGAGCGCCTTTGCCAGCGTGTAGAGGGGTGCTGTCCCGCAAATTTTACGGCTGTTGCCGTCGCTGTTTATGAGATCTATAAAATCGGCCGCTTTGCATTTTTCCAGCATGGCGAGAAGGGATGCGTCCTGTTCCATATGCCAGGGGAGAATCTCTTTGGCAGGCCGGTGCGGGTCGTCGTATCGACGTCCCACATGGGCGAGATCCACACTTGCAATAACTCCAACCGAGCGGCCTTCGTCGAAAATGATTTCGGAAATCTTCGCCGCAAATGCATCGGCGAAATCGCGGCATTGGCTCCAATCCTCGGAGCCGAAAGAGCAAAGTACCGGAACGATACGCGCCTCGGGTTGCATGAACGAGAGAAAAACTGACTGAAACTCTATGGTGTGCTCACTACGATGGTTATACTCGCTGGCAAACAGGTAGCGGCCGGCCGAAATCGAAAGCTCATCACAGATGGCCGTGTCGCAGCGCACAATCCCAAGTGGGGTTTCGAAGTCCTTGCGGGTCAGGGCATAGCAGTTTTGAACCAGGTCGTGACCCGTCCCGAGTACGATCCAGGTGCGGGGGGCGGCAGATTCCGCGGCGGCCTTATAGGCATGAGCGAAACAGCTTCCACCGGCCTTTAGATCGATATGCGGAGCCACCAGGCCGACGATCTTCCTTGTCGATGCCCCTGATCTTTCCGGAATGCCGGGACCGCCTTTTTCCGGGCTGAAAAATGAGGTAAGCTCCGCCTTGAGTTCAGCGGCAGCTTCCGGATAACTTCGACCCGCATGAAACATCTTCCTGACCGGGTTGTCCATAAAGGCGGAGATTTCTTCCGCCGCGAAATTCCTGAACCTTGGGCTGTCCAGGAAAAGACTTTCGTCAAGTGTGCGGACAAGCTCCTCCAATTGCTCGGTGTAGATCAATTGGCCGGTTTTCCGCATATAGCCTGTCTGAATGTCTCTTAGGGAGTTGCTGCCGTCCATCTCGATTAGAATAGCCACCACCTGGGGTGGAATGACCAATTGTGCCGGGCTGAAGCCCTGCCGGTCCCGGAGGAGGTAGGATCTGTTTCCAGCATGCTCGACTTCTATAGCTTCAAGCCCATCCCGCAGCTTCGGATTTTCACTTTCAGACATCCGTTTTCCGTCCCCTGTTCCCCGTCATCTGTTTGACATTGATGAAAAACATCAGGTATGTTAAGTCTGATAAGCTATACCATTTGCGTTTAGATTTCGTCCTGTTAGAACAAGGATATAACTCCTATCATGATCCGAAGGCACTTTTTTTTCTTCCTTTTGATTTTGGTCACAGGCTGCACACAATCAACAACCCGGCCCGTCAACCTCAATATTGCTTCGCCCACCAGGCAGCCTATAAAGCCCGGAGTCAGCGCAGATGCCTGTTATGATTACCTGATCGCACAGCAGTGTATTGCCGCGCGAAATTACGACGGAGCCATCGAGGCATACTCGAAGGCGTTGAAGTGCGATCCGCGATCCCCGCTGCTTCTAACAGAGGTTGCTTCCTTATACCTTCGGCAGGGAAAAATTGAAACAGCTCTCAAGCTGGCGGAAGAATCGATCCAATGGAACGCAAATTATGTTCCGGCATACATGCTGATTGGTCAGCTATACGCCGGCATGGGGGAGATCCCGAAGGCGATCGACACCTACAAGCGGGTCATCGAGATGGACCCTTCCGACGAAGACGCATACCTGCTTCTCGGCGCTCTGTACGCCCAGGAAAAGCACTTTGAGCAGGCAATGCAGGTATTCGATCAGCTAAAGGAGATCGTGCCCGACAGCCCACTTCCGGTTTACTACAAGGCGCGGATATTCCTGGATATGAAATATTACAGCCAGGCCGAGCGGCTTTACAGGGAACTGCTTGCCGCCGATCCCGGCTTTGAGAATGCATTGCTCGACATGGCCTACATTTACGAAGTCACAGAGCGTGCGCGGGATGCAGAGAAGACCTACCAGAGGCTTCTTGCATCCAATCCCGACCAACACCAGGCAAGAGCCCGTCTTGGTAATCTCTACATGCGGGAAAACAGATCCGCGGAAGCGATTCAGGTCTTTACGCCGCTGCTGAAGCGTAATCGCAAAGACCTTGAAACACGGCTGAAAATTGGAATTATCTACCTCCAGCAGAAAAACTTTGATGATGCAATAAAAGAATTCACTACTCTGCTTAAGGAAGAGCCTCATTACGACCAGGCACTCTATTATCTTGGATCGGCCTACGAAGAAAAGCGGGAAATGGATCAGGCAATAAGGAATTTCCGCCTCATTGCCCAGAAAAGTTCGTTGTGGGTCTCCGCGCAATCCAGACTTGCGCTGATCTTTGCAAAACAAAAGGACTATCAAAACGGTATAAAGGTCCTCGACGAGGCCATTGTTAAACAGCCTGAGTCGGCAGACCTGTATCTGTACCTCGCCCTGCTATACGAAGAGGTGCAAAATTTTGACGAGTCTCTTAAAACAATTGAACGCGGCCTGGAAAAATTGGCCACGGATAATGAGCTGCTTTTCCGCAAGGGCGTAGTCCTCGATAAGCTGGGGAAGAAGAACGAAGCAGTTGAAATCATGAATAAAATTCTGGCCTCAGACCCCAAGAATGCTAATGCCCTTAATTATGTCGGCTACAGTTATGCCGAGACCGGCACTAACTTGCCGACCGCTAAAGAGATGATAATCCGGGCACTGGAATCGGCCCCCGATGATGGATATATAATGGATAGCCTGGGTTGGGTCTACTTCAAGATGGGCCAGCACAAGAAGGCACTGGATACAATCCTGGAGGCCCTAAAGCGCATACCGGAGGACCCTGTCATCTTTGAACATCTCGGGGACATTTATCTCCAGATGGGCAAAAAAGCCAAAGCCGCGGAAGCTTACGAAAAAGCTATCCAGTATAATCATACCGAACCCGAAAAAATAAAGGGCAAGCTCGACAAGGCCAAATAGCGGCCGATATCGGAGAGTGCCGGCATAGAATACTAATGAAACCACGCCTTAGCGCCTGTGCGATTCTATCGCTTCTTTTCCTTATGACAGCCTGCGTCCCGCCTCCGGCACCGCCTGTCGAGCGTCCCGCGCCTGTTCCCCTGGATTTTGCGGCTCTCAAGCAAAGGTCCGATCACTGGAGAGACTACCGCGCCAAGATTCGTCTAAGGGTCGAATCCAAAAAGGCAAAATTTGGCGTTCGCGCGGTCGTGCTCGTGAAGGGCAGGAATTTTGCCCGGTTCGAAACGTTCACTCCGATCGGGCAAACTGCTACGCTCTTCGTCCTTAACAATACCGGTCCCTCGCTCTTTATCCCTTCAGAGAAGGTAATATTCAAGGCCTCGAACCCGGAAACCCTCATAGGTTATTTCCTCGGTGTCTCACTCCAGTTTGATGCCTTTCGAAGCGCCCTTTCGGCCTCCATTCCAGCGGACCTGCTCGAAGGAGTCGAGATGCGCGCCGAAGGCGGGGTTCCGCATGCATTCCGTAGCGCCGGAACGCGTTCTTTTGACTGGCGCTTCCTTGCCAACGGCACCGGACTCACCGGTATGCACGTGCGGGACGATCAATTCGAAGCGGATATCGTCTACGAACCTCCGGTCTCTTTGACCACTCCGTCGGTGCCTGACAAGATCCTCATCTCTTCTCCCGAGTGGAAGATGGAGGTAAATGTCGAGGAAATCCAACCGGCACTCGAATTTCAGCCTTCCGTTTTTTATCTTCCAAACATGCCTCAAATGAAAATGGTTGACCTGGACAAGGTAAAATGAGCAGCAAGCCCGGCCCGGAAAAGCTTTTTGCCTTGGACCTGATGCTTGGCAAACTGGCAAAATGGCTGAGGCTGCTCGGGTTTGACGCCCGGATGAAAGATCTCTCCAACCCCGGTGAGGTCCCGCTTCTTTTATCCAGAGGATTTATCCCGGTGACCCGCAGGGAGAAACTAAAAGAAACCGTGGGTGTCGTCTTTATCGAGAGCGACCGCGCGTTCGATCAGTTGAAGGAGGTAATCTCCAGGCTCAGCATCGACAGATCCGGCCTGAAGATGTTCTCTCGCTGCATGGTCTGCAGCGCTCCATTAAGTCATATATCGAAAGAGGATGCATTTGGCGGCGTGCCTGATTTCGTGTTTGAGACAGCAACCGATTTCCGCAAATGCCCTGAATGCTCCAGGATTTATTGGGCTGGAACCCACAGGAAACGAATGCTCGAAAGACTTGAGTCGATAACCGAGTGGAAACAGGACGCAGGGGGACAAGATGGCGGAGAATAATTTCGGAAGGCGGATTCTTGTCGCACTATCCAGGCTCTTTCGCCTTGTTTGGGCCTGGGTAGTGAAATTTACCAGGACCAGGTTTCACGGCTGCAGACGTTGTAAGGCCCAGAAGCGGGTGAACGAGAGACTGGAGCGGCTTGGTTCTGAAATTTACTCGATGTACAAGCGGGATGAGACTGATTTTATGGGGTCATCCGACGTGCAGCGGCAGTTGAAGATGGTTGAGGAGGCGGAAACCCGTCTTTTTGAAGTATATGACAGGATCGAAGAGATAGAAAACGATTATCGCAGAAAGAAGCAGCAGATCGCCGAATCCGGTAAAAGCGAAGCCGATCAGGAGTAGTTCCGCTGATTCGTCGGGGTTGGTGTGGATGGAAATGTTTTTAGAGACTGTTGATCACAACGAACACATGCGGATGGCAGGCCGGGATAGGTAGCATCGGAACTCTCTTGGGCAACAGCCCCAGGAGACCACGCCACAAGAATGAGATTTGATGGAACCCCAGCAAAGCCGGAATATACCAAGCGTCATTCCCGCGTGCTTCTGGCGGGAATCCAGCGTCTTTAGATCGCCGTGCCCTACAATGCTCCGTTAGGTTGAGGGCCATGGAACATAGATTCGGGCTCCCCTTTTGCACGAATGGCGCACCGGATTCGCAATGACTGCAAGTCATGCGGTCTTTCACGCCGTTGCGCAATCCGAGGGGTCGCCTTGTATTTTGTCCAGGGCATGAGGTAGAGCCGGAAGAACAACTTCCAGGTTTTCCAATGCCCCGCGAGGGCTTCCCGGCAGATTCACTATGAGGCTTGCGCGGCGGATACCCGCGACGGCCCGCGAAATCATTGCGTGGGGAGTCTTTTGAAGGCTTGCGGCGCGCATGGCTTCCGCCATCCCGGGCACCTGTTTTTCCAGAACCGAAAGAGTGGCCTCTGGAGTGACATCACGCGGCGCAACCCCGGTACCGCCGGTGGTCAGAATAAGCGGCACTTTTCTGTTATCCGCCAAATCGATCAGAGCTGACCTGATCTGATCATATTCATCGGGTACAACGATCCGAAAGCAGACATCGAAGCCTTCCTGCATCAGGCGCTCGAAAAGGACCTGCCCTGACTTGTCATCACGCTCTCCGCGCGACCCCCGATCGCTTACCGTCACTATCGCCGTTTTTCTCGAAAACCCCTGTTCCATAACATTCGCCTCTGGCTGCGCTAACGCCGGCCATTTCAGACTCTATTCTTTGAGAGCTTTCTGGCCGCGTCCGCAACAGCCCGCGGGACAGATTTGCTTGCTGCCAGGGCCCTAAGGTCCATCACGTTCAGGGACTGGACGAGCTTGGTGGAAATCGTCACGGGGCATTTAGGATTTTTAGCCATGGCAGCCCTTACCTGATACAGTCTCATCCACTCGCGGCTGTTTGATATCCTGCGCAGCACCTCGTCATCTACTTGCTTCAATCCGGCGATCATCGTCACTTCGGATTCCGTTAACCGTGGATTGGCAATGACCGCAAGCTGCACCATCCGGCTGGTTTCCCGGATCAGCAAAGACCTTGTTTCATGATTACCGGTCATTGCCGCCTTGATTTTCTCCACGATTCTCATCCGCTGGATCTTCTGGGCCAGGTTCAATTCCTCGTCGGTCTGAGTACCTTGCTCCCCGTCGGCCTCAGCGCTGGATGGAGCAAATAGCTTTTCGATGGGCTTTTCAATAGTATCTATTTCGGAGCCGTCGAGGAGCCTTGATTCGAACCTGCCTGAACCGGCAAGCATCAACTCACGGAAAGCATCTTCTCCCAGTATGCCCCGGCACTCCGAATGGAATACCTGTCCGTTGCGAAAAAAAATGCTGCCTTGTATCTGTCCCGCATCGATCCCGAGTTTTCTCTCGATTCCTGCCATACAGGCGAGTTGCACCAGGTCAACTAGGCTGATCCCGGTTATCTTACCCGAGAAAAGCGAATCCGACTCGGGGGTGATGCCAAGATCTTGCCGGAACTGAACCGAATCAATCAGAATCTGCTCCCAGGCTTTCCAGACATTTTGCTGAGAATCGCCGGTTGCCGGATCGGAGTAGAAGTAGCCGGCAGGCCAAAGTAGGACCCTTTTGAGTGCATTTTCGCCGGTTGCGTCATCCGCTTTGCAGTATACAGCCTGACCGGCCCTGACCCGTATGGTCGCAAGCCCGAAATGAGATTCCACGGAGATGTCCCTGCTGGTTTCGCTAAGGCAGGCCGACTGCACTACCTCAACTAACTGCATGCGGTCGATTGCTCCCGAGAATTGTTCCGAGATCTGGTTTTCCGGCACAGTGAAGCTTCCTTAAGAAGTCCGATTTCGTGTCGTCTTAATAAGAGACCCGCGCATCCGCGGCGATTCTTCGCCGTGAGAGTATTTTATCAGGTTTAATCAATGCGTGAAGATTTGATATGCGAACCTCGAAGAATATAGTGCCTTTCCGGAAGCAAGCCGGCTGAAGAAAATGATCCGGCGCCGGGAACATTGCCTTTCCCTGCGCCGCCCCTCCTCAATTTGCCTGGAGGAAAGAAGTCAGGCTGGCGCCGTCCTCTACGTTTTGAGATCTGACGTTTCGGTCGATTCTTCTCATCAATGCGCGGAGAACTTTTTTCGGTCCAACTTCCACGAAGTTGGTGTATCCAGCGCCCACAAAGTGCTCCATCGACTGCCGCCATAATACGGATCCGCAAATCTGGTTTACCAGTTTTTCAGGAGCATCGGCACCGCTGCGAAGCTGTTGAGCGTCGATATTGTTGACGATTGGAATTTGAGGATTTCGGAATGAATGTTCACGAGTCGCGCTCTCAAATTTGTCTCGTGCATGCTTCATACATCTGCTGTGCCATGGGCCGCTAACATTCAGCTTGAGACATTTCTTGGCTCCCGCCAATTCGCACATTTCGAGTGCCCTGTTAACCTGGACAGAAGGTCCGGTTATGATGATCTGATCGGCGCAATTGATGTTTGCAACCTCGGCTCCCGAAATGGAGCATATCTCGCGGATCTTCTCCTCCGGGAGGTCCATTATGGCCGCCATCGAACCGGGTTCCATATCGGCCGCTTCCTGCATGAGTCGGCCCCTTAGGCGAACAAGCTCCAAAACGTCCTTGAGGGAAAGGACGCCGGCGGCATATAGAGCGCTGTACTCACCGAGGCTGTGGCCTGCAGCGGCTACGGGATAGATTTCATGCAGGCGGAGAACAGTCAGGCAGGCCAGGTTAACAACCGTGACGGCAGGCTGAACGTTCTCGGTCTGGACCAGCACATCTTCGGGACCTTCGAAACAGAGCCGCGATACATCCATTTTCAGGATGTCGGACGAATTTTCAAAAAGCTCGCGCACTTCGCTATATGTTTCGTGGAAGTCACGTCCCATGCCGACGTATTGGGAGCCCTGTCCCGGAAAAAGGAAAACCCAGTTGTTATTCATTCCAGTTCCTCATTGTGCAATGCAAAAAAATTAGGTTCAAAACAGCGCGGATCGCCGAGTTCTGTGCAACATGAGCCGATTTTCCTTGAAAAAACGGTCAGCTCGGAACCGTTCTATTAATACCTGGAAGGGAAGTCAAGAGGCTATATCCGGAATTTAGGAATTCAGGGGAATGCAGGAAAATTTAGATGGTGATCATGATTAACAAATTTCTGAACTAATGATTAGGAGGCCGGTTGGGGGCCGGCCTCAGGAAGAATTACGAACAGCAGCACTCGGCATCGCATTTTTCCATCGAGCCGGGAGCGTTAGTGATTTCAGCTATTTCGACATCAAATGATAAATTTCTACCTGCAAGGGGATGATTGAAATCGGCAATCAAGACTTCGTCATCGATAAATTTGACAATGGCAGGGATTTCGCGTCCGTCCTCGGCCATGAAAACAAGTACCTGCCCGATTGAAGGCTCGAAATCGAGGGGAATTGAAGAGCGCGGAAAAGTCCGTTCGAGCCTTTCGTCCCTTTCTCCATAAGCCTCATTCGGTTCCAGGCTAAATGATTTTCTCTCATTTGGAGTCATGCCTATTAGTGCATTTTCGAACCCCTCGATGAGACCCCCGTTACCGACCTTTACCTCGAGAGGTTTGCATTTCTCGGTTTTGTCGAAAATAAGGCCATCATCAAGTTTTCCAGTGAAGCAAAGCCTTACGAAAGTGCCATTTTCAACTTTTTCCATCTTCTACTCCTTGACTTCAATTACTCCAGGGCTGCTCTGGAAAAATACAATGCCCTGGTTCCAGATCAAGCATCAGCGCCCGCGCCCCGGGTTCCAAAGACCCGAGATGCTTCAGCCCCTCCCGGCGTTACACGGGAGGGGTGCCGAACTCGCAGGGTGATCAGCTCAATAGTTATCCAGGCTATTGTGGTCCATGGTGCCCCCGGGGGATCCCCAGCCGCTGGTGTCCCTGTCAAAGTCGGAAGGCCCGTTTGAGCCTGACTGGTCCCTGCTGGAGGGGTCCAGATTCGAACTGCCGGGATTCCTGGCGCCCAGGTAGTCGTTGGTTCCCGATGAAGTGCCTGGCTCGACGGTGCCGGTGCCCATCCCCATCGACGATCCAGCGCTTCCGCCCACGCCGCCGCCGGTGCTGCTGCCGCCTATGCCGGACGCTGCCAGGATTATTATGCTCTGCTGGGCGGTATCAGCCGATTCCTCGGTATCCTCGGATTTGTCATTGTCGCTGGAAGAAGAGTCGTCCAGGATGTACTGCATCCCGCTGCTATTTTTGTCAGTCCCGTTGCTCTTATCATAGCTCTGCTGTGAGCCCTGGTCCAAACTGCCGGTATCCGGCACGTTCCGTTTTGCTGCGTCCCGGTCGCTGCCAGCGTCCCGATCATTAACCGCACTCTTATTCTTGTCCTGGTCCTTGGACTTGGAGGACCACCACCAAATGTAATGAAATGTCCCCGAACTCCCGGTGTCCCTGTCCACTGAGCTGCCCTGGTCGGAGGAGTTGAAATTCTTATCGAGATCCTTCGGCTGTGTTGAACGTCCTGAGGGAGTTGGAGCTGCAGGGGGGCTCATCTCCTCAGTCCTCTGGGTCCATGTGTCCGATGGTCCTTTATCCATATCAGCGGCTTTGTCCTTATCCGCGGTCTTATTCTGATCCATGGATTTGTCTTTATCTTTATGCCTGCCGAAAAGGATTCGTCTGTACTCGATTCTCAATTTGGAATCGTCGGTTGGAAGGATCGACAGCGCTCCCGATCCATGGTCGCCGGGCAGAATTATCCCGGGTGCTTTGGGCATTAAAGTCCCACTATGATCCTGATCTGCTTCTGCAACCAGGAGTAAGCCGGCAAGAACCGGAATGACCGCAAAACTCAGAATGGCCGTAACCTTTTTCAAATTCATGATATCTCCTTCTCCTCAGTAAAGTGACGCAGACTCAGGTGTATAGCAGGAAGCAAATAATTGTATGCGTCTGATACTTATTCTTCATTTAAGTATGCGGATGGATAAATTCAATTTTGGGAGATAAAATACTGGGTCGAGAAGCGGGGTGGCTAAAGTCGAAAAATCATCTGCGGTAAAGACCTGTCCCCCGAAAATAACATAAAAAAAAGCAGGCGGTTCTGCCTGCCTCTGTACTTTGTGGAGTTGTTTCGGGAAAATTTTGAGAAACTATTTATCAGCCGGGAAACTTACAATCTTTAAGTTTTACCTTCTGCCCCCGAGATATCTCTGCAGGGTCTGCCTGAACTTACCGGCGGCGGCAGGTGCCTTTACCTTGCCGTAAACAATGTCGTCAGGGTGCAATCCCTTTCGGCCGTAAAAAGCCTCGTTGGCGTCGTAGTTGATCTCGAGGACTGCCCCTTCAAGCGCGATCCCGCCGAATACCCCGCGGCTCCTCGAATAGGAGTAAATCTCGGCTTTGAGCACGATGTCGGTCCCCGCTTCGGCATGCCGGCCAACGGGACCGGCTGCAACCGAGATATCGGCGCCGAGCGTGAATTTACCTCTTGTGATCGCTTCAACACTCCTGGCGGTTTTGAAAATAAGTATAATGTCCGTGGATTCTGCACCTATCTGGAGACCGAAGCTCCCGCCCGCCAGCATTATGAAAACGGGATTGCTCCACTTCCCGCCCCGGTTGACCGATAGAACGCCGGTGCCGTAACGGGCACCGACCAAAAATCCGGCTTTTAACAGCCCCGGTATGATGGCTATGCCATGAGCATTGCGAAGAAGCTGCGGCGGGATTTCCCTTTCGGGAATCGAGGTTATTTCCTTTAAAACCGCGGCCGAATCGCTCAGTTTGGAAGCCTCGCTCGCAAGCCCAAGGGTTGGTTGAAGGAAAAATACGGCTGCACCCAGGATGAAAATAAACCGGGAAAAGAGTTTTCTGCTCATGAGCTTATTCTCCTTATTCGGAATGACTTCAATAGCTGACTTAAAAGGGTACATTGGATCATTGCGCAAACCTGCCGGCCTGCGGCAGGATTAAAAAGCGTTGGGGTCCATGCCGGGTTTCCATGAATTTGAGGGAAATCGGCAAATTCAGTGATGTTCGCTAACCCGGATTGTGGATAAAAAAAGGACCGATTCACTATTTGTAAAGAGGGGAGCAGCATGAAGTCAGGGAAAATATGTTTGCAGATGCAGCAAATAGTTGGCGTGGCTCCCCAACCCACATTCCAAAGACGTCGGATTCCCGCTTTGATGAGCCTTCCTCGCCTTTTACTGGAAGCTCTCCAAATCACACTGTGTTGCGGGATAGCTTTGCGCGGATCAGCATTTTTGCGGCGGGAGTGGCCTTCACCCTCTGGTCCAGTCTCAAGCCGGCGACCCATACAATCTTTTCACGGTCACACAGAATGGGAATTGTATGACGGTCCTCTCTGGGGATCTTTAGGTCCGTAAAAAAATCCTGGAGTTTTTTGGATCCGCCCATTCCCTGTGGATGGAACCGGTCACCCGGTCTCCAGTACCGAATTTTCAGCGGCAGTTTTATTTCTCCGCCATCCATTAGCACTTCACCCGGGCATGCGGGCACCGGATACGTCAGGGCATCCACAAATTCGATTTCGATCACATGGCGGCCAAAGTGAAAAATTCCCGGGCCGTTTATCTCTAAGATTTTCACTCCGTTTTGCGCATGGAATGGATCGGCGGTGCTAGGTTCATATTTCCTGATGATGAGCCTGCCACCTCGCTGCACCGCTTCGATATCACCGGGCAGCCGCGCTGTTTTTCCGGGATTTTTGTTTCGAATAATTTCGAAGAGAGGCTCGACATGCACTGCCTGAATACCGAAAAGGCTTCCCTTAAGCTTTTCCAGGCCATGGCGCAAAAGTCGCCTCAAAAGGGCGGGATGAAGGGCGCGGCTTTTTTTGATGTCGAGTTCCACACGCCCGGACGCAAATTCACCGCAGCGCTCCCAGGACTCGCGGACCTGAATTTCCCACCAGGATTCTTCGTCGCGTGCCAGTTCGGCAAACCTCGATATCGTATTTACCACTTCGGGATTGAAGGCATCGCGAAGAATCGGAAAGACCAGCAGGCGCAGGGCGTTCCTGCGGCAGTTCGGTTCGAAATTTGAGGAGTCTTGTCTGAAGGTGATGCCGCGATTCTTAACATGCTCGATGATTTCTTCGCGCGAGGCAAAGAGCAGCGGGCGGATGATTCCGCCACGGGCCTTCGGCAGCATACCTCTTAAACCTGCGGGACCAGCCCCACGCAATAACCTGAGCAGAACCTCCTCTGCCTGGTCGGAGGCCGTGTGGCCAAGTGCAATACATTGCGCATTGATATCCCGTGCGGTTTGCTGGAAAAACTCGTGCCGACGGCTCCTGCCGGCCATCTCGATGGAAACTTTATGCTCGGTTGCAAAAGAGAGTACGTCGGCCGTTCCACACCTGAAATCGAACCTCGCGCGCATGGCTAGACCGCGCACGTATTCCCGGTCCGCATCGGATTCCTCGCCGCGAAGGCGGTGATCGAAATGTGCAACCGTAATCCGCTCTATTTCGAGATCGTCCTTAAGGCCGGTCAGTATATCGAGTAAGGCAACGGAATCAGAGCCGCCCGAGACCGCCGCAAGGATATGGTCTCCAGGTGATATGAGGCCGTGTTTTCTGATGTATGCGGCCGTTCGGTCCGAAAGGGATGGCAGGTTTGTCATTGTTTGATGTCAGCCGGAAGTGGGCCGGCCATTCAAAATCGTTCGGTAATGGATTATTATCGGACCAAACCGTTCAGCCCGCCGGACTCTCTAAAAAGAAGCCGGATGGGAAGTTATTGATATCCAACTCAAAACAGGATAACAAATGGCCCATGGCCGGTCAATCTCGATTCGACGGCCTCGCGGACCGATCAAACCGTGCATCTCACTTTTCAGAACGGAGGCAAAATGGCTCAAAAAGCCCTTATGGAAACGAACCTTCCGGGACTTAAACTGGCGTCTCGCGGAAAGGTGAGGGACATATACGACCTTGGCGACTCTCTTTTGATAGTAGCAACCGACCGTATCTCAGCATTTGATGTGATAATGCCGGATCCGATTCCCGAAAAGGGAAAGATACTTACCAGGATGTCCGAATTCTGGTTGGGCCACCTTGAGGATGTGATCGAAAATCACCTGCTTGGGACCGATGCCGGAAAGTTCCCGGAAGCTGCCCGCCGCTACGAATCCGAACTCGCGGGCCGCACGATGTGGGTCAAAAAAGCTCGCGTGCTGCCGGTGGAATGCATCGTTAGAGGTTATCTGGCGGGGTCGGGATGGGAGGAATATACAAAGGCCGGGACCGTCTGCGGGATCAGGCTTCCCGGCAGTCTTATCGAGGCCCAAAAACTGCCGGAGACGATTTTCACTCCTTCGACAAAGGCGGAGCAGGGGGAGCACGATGAGAATATCCCGTTTGACAAAATGGCCGCGATAATCGGGCGCGAGTTGGCCGAAAAAGTCCGCTCCGTTGCAATAGAGCTCTATGAAAAAGGTGCCGAGTATGCGGCCGGGCGCGGGATAATTCTTGCCGATACGAAGTTCGAATTTGGTCTGGCCGATGGTAACCTTCTGCTGATTGACGAAGTGCTGACGCCCGATTCAAGCAGGTTCTGGCCCGCAGACCGGTACCGTCCGGGAACCAGTCCCGAGAGTTTCGACAAGCAATTCCTGCGCGACTACCTCAAATCGAGCGGCTGGAAAAAGACCGACCCGGCGCCTAGTTTGCCGGAGGATGTAATTGTAAATACACGCTCTCGCTACCTCGAAGCCCTGAAGAGGCTGGCTGGAGTGGAGATCTGAGATACAATGAATTTTGACCGAATCTGTCTGAGTGATATTGATTGGGAAGACCGCTGTTTCGAGATATGCAATTTCGGGGACAATGCCCGCCTGCACGCATCGCTTGAACGGTTGGGGACCATAGATCCACCGTGGGTTTGGGAAAAAGGCGGAAAATACTCCATAATCGACGGCTTTAAAAGGCTGACCTGGGCACGCGAAAAGGGCATCCGGGAAGCCTCCTGTTTAATTTTCGCCGGCACTGCTTCGCAGCGCGCAATCTGGGAGCGCAGGATCGAAAAGAAGCTTTTCGAGGGCGAACTTAATCCCGCGGAGAAGGCGCGGACCGCGGCGATTCTGCTTGAACTCTACAATGGAGAAGAGGCACCTGGCGCCTTCCTGGCTGCTCTCGGAATCGGCAGCCGCAAAGGCTTACTCGAAAAATGGGCGCGCCTTTCTCGTTGGCCGGCAATCCTTGAAATACTTGGATCGGGCGAAATTTCGGATCGTGCGGCGGTCGAACTTTCCGGCTGGGACTATGAAAGCGCGATCATAATTTCGGATATTTTGAAGCTGCTGCGGTGCAGCGCAAGCATACAGGTCGAGATTATCGAGCGTGTCGAGGAGATATCGATTCGGGAGGACATGCCGAGGCTGGACCTGCTAAACGACTCTAATTTCCGGGAAATTGTTTCCGATAGGAATAAAAACTCACGTGTGAAAACCCAAAGCTTGCGGGACTTGCTCTCCCGGATGCGCTATCCCAGGCTGATTGAGCGGGAGCGTAAATTTATGCTCGATGTCCAATCGCTTCGTTTACCCCAATCCGTCAGGATAGTCCCTCCTCAGGCGTTTGAGGGAAACGGGTGGAAAATGGAGCTGCACTTCTCCGGTCCGGGCGGACTTCGGGAAGCCGTTGCGGCAGCGGTCGTCGTGGCAGACAAAAGTATACTTGACCGGATTTTCGATCCGGATCTGGAAGAGCGTTCCCAGTGAATCCCATAAAGCCTTCCAGGGTAATCATAGAATCGGATGTCTCGAATTCCGGACTGGTTGAGACCCTGAGGGCAAATCTGCCTTCCGCCAGGTTCGAGATCGTCGAGCGGGTCCGTGACTCTGTCCGCCGCGATCCAAACATTCTGGAGGTTGTCCGTTTTCGAGGCAGACTCCTTAAATCCTGCCCCGGAACCCAGAACTACTATTGCTGCGGATACCGTATTCTACACTTCGGCACTCAGTGCACACTTGATTGCACCTACTGCATTCTTCAGGCATACCTCAACCAGCCCAATCTGAGGCTTTTCGGCAATACCGGCGAGATACTCGAAGAACTGTCCACCGAACTGGAGCAAAATCCCGACAGGCTTCACCGCATCGGAACAGGTGAGTTCACCGACTCACTGCTGCTCGACCCTCTCACCGGTTTATCGAAAGTCCTTGTGCCATTCTTTGCGCGGACCAAAAATGCGGTCCTGGAGTTGAAAACAAAGACCAACTTTATAGAAAACCTTGTCGGTCTTGACCACAATGGCCGCGCAATCACGGCCTGGTCGCTCAATTCCGAACAGGTGCAAAGAAGCGAAGAACCCAAAAGCGCCACCCTGGAAGAGCGCCTGGCAGCCGCTCGCCGATGCGCCGACCTTGGGTACTTTCTGGCGTTTCATTTCGATCCCCTGCTCGAATACCCCAACTGGCGCACCGGCTATGCCGAAATCCTCGGCAGGCTATTCGATGCGGTGGATCCAGCCCGCATAGTATGGATAAGCCTCGGCGCTTTCCGCTTCATGCCCGGATTAAAGCAGAAAATTCGGGAGCGCCACCCCCGGAGCCGAATACCATATGGAGAGTTTATCAAGGGGCTCGACGGCAAAATGCGCTATTTCCGGGATATCCGGGTCGAACTCTACAGTTTCATGAGCGAAATAATTCGTAAGGTGGACCCTTCGCTTTGTTTGTACCTGTGCATGGAGGGAGAAGATATCTGGCGCGAAGCCCTCGGGTTTTCGCCCGAGGAGCGCGGCGGGCTTTCCGCTATGCTCGATATAGCGGTTGAAAGCAAAATGAAAGTTGGACCGGGCCAGGGTTAAAGCTCGGAACGGTTTAAATTTCCATCTTGCACGGATTCTGATAAAAAGCATCGAATCGGGTATAAAATTCATTCCGCACAACATCTCACGGGGAATTCAATGGAATACGGACTGAGGCGATACGAAGCCGTCCAGAGGCTTTTATGGTTAACACTCTTCATCTTATGTCTGGGCGCATCTTATTTTATGTGGGGGGATTCGACGCCGGCCAGTCCTCAGCTTAAGGACGTTAAGACACTAAGGTTCTGGACCGGTCTGCAGGGGATCCTCATGGCTCCACCCGCGCCGGATTTGAGCAAAGGAAGGCTTGCCGGGGGTGAACCGAGCCTCGACGCGGGTCTCAAAAAGGAAACCACGCCTGGAGCAAAGAAGCAGGGATATACCGAAAGGGAAATTCCAGCACCCTACACCCCCCCACCCCAATCGCAATCAGATCCCAGAGCCCTTGGCAAAGTAATGCAGTTTCTCTTGCGGGCCGCCTCCTATTTCCTGGTCAGCAGATTACTATGGCTTATTTTTCAATACATAGGGAAATTCCTGCTCCAGGACCTTGTGGAAAAAAGGATAAAGGCCCCCGGCCAAGTCAAGGCCGAGTACAGTACTTCAACCACCCCCGTCGCTTTTTTCCCGAGGCAGGTACTGCTCGATGAAATCCGGCATTTCCGGTTCAGCTTCTTGTTCCACCCGTTCTGGCGGCTGCGAATGATGCTGTCCGGATTTCAGAAAAGCATCTCATCGGAGGAACTGCTTGAAAAGGAGCGAAGGATAGTCGATGCCGACTGGCAGATCCTGAATAGCTCCTGGAGCCCTTACGGCTGGATTTTCTGGATCGTTCCCGTTCTGGCGCTTGCGCAGACAGCTTGGTTTCTTGTCCTGCAAATGCCTCTCGTGCAAATGCAAAGCGCGTCAACCGGGCAGAAGGAATTGCTCGATTCCTTCCAGACAATCCCAAACGCGCTCCTCCCGCTGGTGCAGGCGGCAGGGCTCGTGATTTTCTTCAAACTGGCGGCAGGATTCCTCCGGCGATTCGAAGAACTCTATCTCTCAAATCTCGATGCGTTGATCTTCGACAGGCTTCTATCAAAGCTACCCTTCCAGAGCAACGATACGCTGATAATTCTTGAATCCCTTCAGCGTCAGTTCAGCGATTTGCAAACTGTGCTCAAGCGTATCGAGAGGACCATTCACCTGGAGAAGAAACCAGGAGGGCAAACTTGAAGAAGCGGGCTTCGGAACAGGCCGTACCGGTCGGCCCGATGCTCAAGGATTTTCTGGCAAGCCGGCCCGCTTTTTCCGCAAATCCCATAGGGGACTGGAGTGAGCTGGTAGGGGAGCAGGTTGCCCGCTATACCCGCCCCAAATCACTCAAAAAAAAGATCCTGGTGATCGCGGCCCACGATTCGGTTTGGAAGCACCACCTGGAGCAGTACAAAGAAATCCTGGCGGAAAAAATAAACGGGAAGCGGGCTGAAAAAATGGTAGAGGAGATCGTGATCCGGGTCTGCGAAATACCTGAATCGGCACCGGTTTTAAACCCGGCTTACAAAAGCCTCGAAAAAATAAAAGCAAAAAAGGCGGGTGTCCGGCGGAAAGCAAAGACACCGGTTAGAAAGCTCACCCCGGAAGAACAACAGCTTCTAAAAGAACTTTCCGACCCTGACCTGCGCGAAATCGGCGCCAGACTCCTGAAACGCATTCCTCTCGATGGCTGAACCCGGCGGGCTTGGAACTGAAGGCATCGGCAATGAAGCAATTCTTTCCGCGCCGACCGAAGTTCTCCACCGGTTCGAAATAATTGGAGACCTTCGGTCGAGGGAATGGCGCGGCCAGGAGACCACGTCATAACAATGAGTGTATCGAACAAAGTTGCTGTTCCCGCATGCTTCTGGCGGGAATCCGGCGTCTTTAGAACGGATTTGCAAAATAGGATTCGACGCCAGAGGCTCTCAACCCATGTAAAACTCAATTCTCGGAATTTGCTAAAAGTTGCCGGACCTCTTCAATGGCCTTTTCGTAAAGAGTGTCCTCACCAATTCGGCCCTCGACGAAATCCTGCCAGGAGCTGAAATCCCTGAAAAAACAATTGCTCTTGCCCGAATCGGCGCAAGCTTTTTTGTAGATCTGGGTAGCATCTCTGGCTCTTTTTCGCAACGCTGCCTCTTTTTCCTCGAGAGTCTGCTCTTTTTCGACAATCGTGTACTTGGAGAAGGTCTTGGCGATCTCGGAAATTTCGTGCTTTGCCTGTTCGGATAGCTGATCTTCCGTGATCTCATTGCTGAGGAAACTCTTGTAGCCCGGCATATCTTCCCATGAGCAGATGTCTATTCCGTTTTCTTCCGTGGCCTTGCAGAATGCTTTATTAGCTTTGATAATGCGCTTTTTGCGTTCTTCCATTGCGATCCCCCTTCTATGTCCTATCCCCGCCGCTTGACTCATCTCGAATGAAGTTGACAAAGATCCCCCAGATTTTCAAAAGGTCCGAGAAGCCATCGAGTACGCGAATTCTTAAAAGAATACGATTCTTCGACAGGGCTGTCAACGCGACCATTACATGAATTAAGTTTTAAACAAAATATGCCGATATCATTATGCAGTTGAATAGCGCAGCTCCTCTAAGGGGTAGCGGCGAAAAAAATAAACGGGAGCCGGAATAATTTGCAAATTCAAAAGCCAATTTCATGAGCGCAATGCAGGAAATTGAAGTGTATTCAATTAGATACGCATTTGGTGCCTGATTTGCGTATGTAAAATCAAGCCAAGAGCCTGCAACACAGTGTAGAGCCG
This sequence comes from Desulfarculales bacterium UBA702, assembly GCA_002298165.1. Classification (GTDB taxonomy): domain Bacteria; phylum Desulfobacterota; class Syntrophobacteria; order Syntrophobacterales; family Syntrophobacteraceae; genus SbD1. The sequence continues at coordinate 8,521 of DBMI01000023.1, read as the reverse complement.
ATACTGTCTCTGGGCAAACCGGTGGAAGTATGGGCTGATCATAACATCGCTATCGAACCAGGATCTCGCGCTTTTTGATTACATTAAAATGAGGTGAGCACATGAAGAAGGGATTTTTCATCGGTTTCATATTTTTGGCTTTAGGGCTGGGGATGGCTGTTGCCAATGCCGGGGCTACATTGAATCTCTCCTTCGACGACCCCTACTTTGTCGGACGGATAACACCAAATCATCCATCCAACCCGGCAAACGAGATCATATGGATAAACAAGCTGATTACTTTGGGCCATGGTCAGAGTGAACTGTTTGGAAACGAGACACTGGTGCGGAGTGATAATTTCACTGGACTCCAACCTGGCTCTGTCGGTCCACTCCCCAATGCTGACGCTTGGTACATTCTGGCGAAGTATGCTGCAGGGAGTGCAGGCGCTCTGATTTGGTATGTCGGCAGCACAGATGTTGATGTTCCAGATGCGTGGAGTATGACAGGGCCACCCAAAGGACTTTCACATATAGACATTTTCGCAACAGTCGGCGAAGGCATCCGCACTACTGTTCCCGAACCGGCCACAATGCTCCTCGTCGGTTCCGGAATGATCGTTTTTGTCGCATTGAGAAAGCGCTTTAAAGCTTAGCTTCAGCAATTTCAGCTTCTATCGTAGTTAACGGCGGATCAGAGATGTTCCGCCGTTTCAGCAAAATCCAAGCGATACCTGGAAATTCTAATCAACTCCTTCGGCCGGTAGTGTTCTGTTCCCCTCACTTCTCGCTGATAACATATTTCGGGTCCTGAATATGCTCGCCCTTGCATTTAGGGCACCTTCCCGGGGACGAAAACCGATTTCGTGCCTCAAACTTGAATCCGCAGCTAAGACACTCCGCCGGGGTTATGTTCAGCCTTCTCTTCTGTGACTTGAGTGAACGGTTAATGTGCTCGAGGTGCGTATAAACTTCCTTTTCGCTGATACGGATGATTTTGGAGATGTCCTTTGCTCCATGTTCTCCCTCGGATAAAAGGGTTATGATTTCCTGCCTGGTTGTGCTCATAAAATCAACCTGATCAGCAAATCTTTATTCAGCAAGTTTAGCCATTGTTTAAAATAGTAGCGGATATGTCGAAGACAAAGCCGCATCCCTGCCAGTGCGCCAGGATTACTCCCGAGCATCCAGTTGGCTGAACGGGTTTAAACTAAGCCTGCCCGTTGCGAAAGAGAGTGCGGGGCACAGTCCTTTCTAGAAACTGTATCCAATAGACAATTGTCCGCCAATGCCGGTGCTTTCCGCCCCTCCACCGACTATACCATTCACCCCGGCCTTTATGGTGAAAGCATCGTGCTGGGCAGTGAGGCCCAAACCGGCTTTTATGAGATCGTGGCTGTCGAAGGCTGAATATTGGGTCACACCAAAACCGTAAAGCGTCCCCATGCTTTCGACTCGAGCATTATCGAGTATTCGCTCATAACCGAGAGTGAAGGCAGGCGCTATGGACCAGACACCCAGTTGTTGACGATCAAGGGTTACATCCAGATCGATTAATACGCTGGGATAGGTCTGGTCGATGCCATTGATGCTAAGGGCGAGATCACTGCCGTTTTCGTCAAAGCCGCCCAAGGATACATGGGTGACTCGAACCCCGGTTTGCAGCGTCATGGTAAATGGAGATAGGCGAATAACGTCGCCAAGACTAAACAAGCCACTGTAAACGGCACCGTTGGTGCTGCCGCGTGCGGTCCCCAGGCCCCCACCCAGGGTGCGCTTGCTTTCATAGTCCACCCAACCGACATCCCCTCGCGCCGCCACAAAAAAACCTTCTTCAAGATTCGCAAATCCGTAGCGTCCGCCAATCGTTGCCAGGACAGTGTTGAGAGTGGCATCAGCGTCGGCGCTTGCGACCGAACCCCAGTTATAGCCGATGCCCAGATTGGCGTTTGTCTGGTTGTTAAAGCGGTGGGTGGCTCCTATGAGTGTACCGGCGCTGTACTCAGTGCTGCCGGCAACACCGGCACGACCGTCGGACTCAAAATCGCCCCCAAGGCCCGCAAACCAGAAACGGGTCTGAGCTTCGCGAAGATCACGGCCATTCGTATAGGGAGTGATCGCCTCGTCGATCCACTGCGGCCGGCGCAACAGAAATGCGGCCGCATCGGCATGAACCTGAGCGCCTACCCGCTCCTGGACGCCCCCGAGCGTGCCTGCGTCTATTGCTGACTGCAGGTAGTAATTATAGGCGGTATAGTGGCCCGAAAGCCGGGAATTCTGCAAAACATTCAGAAACGTAGCGCCTGCGGCCGCATTGCCTGCAAACCCGCTTTGGCCGGGCAACATCTGATAGAAGACCATCTTGGCACGCAGAACGTAGATGTCTGCCTGAGTGAGCCCCAGTCCCTGAGTCAAATAGGCATACATCGAGCCGTATGAAGCTATAACCTGATCGAGCCCAGCCTGGAGATAGCTTGCCTGAACCCCTAAAAGGGCATCGATAGTCGCGGGGTTCGCTGTCGGATACTGCAGCAGGAGTTCCGCCCTCGTGGTACTGATTAAGGCAGCCGTATAGCTGTTAGTTGCCAGATAGTCTCTCATGATCGTCGCCGACGATACACCTGCTATCGTTTCCATTAACATAGCCGTCCACCCGGTACGGTCCTTGCCGCCTGAACAGTGCCATAAATCCGCGCCGGAGTCGGTGGCCAATGTGATTAAGACATTGTGGAACCCCGCCCGCTGGACCGGATCGGTAACAAATGCCTGATAACTTGCCTGCATGAAGTTGATCGCCACCGAGGGGGCGGCGGTAAACGCGGGCTCGGGAGTCGGGCTCTGGGTGCCGTAGATATTTATATTGGTGTGCGTTGCTCCAGAGGGAACCAAATCGGGGTTTGCAGTGATCTCCGAGGGTGTTCGCAAATCGATATCCCGGCCGATATTCAAAGCCGAGATGGTTGTCCAGTCAGCGTTGTTGAGAGAGAGGTAATCCGAACGATAAAAGACCCCGGTTCGCATCACGCCATTGTTGGCGGTCGTGTTGGCAAATCCGGTTCCACCAAAGCTCGATGAGATTCCCGCAAGATCTCTGAAGTTTGGGGTTGATGAGAGGATTGGCGTCGAGATTATCTCCTGAGCCGTTGCGGGAGTTAAAGACAAACAAAGCACCACTGCAATGGCGCATAGTAAAAGATTTCTTATCGAGACAGCCCCGGAAACCGACATTCCTAATCTCCCTCTACCTTGAGAATCCGTTTTGTTGATCCACTGACGAGCCAGATGCAATGCAATTGGGCAGTCGCTCGCTTAACGCCCACTCAGCTCCAATTTACCGGAAACGTGAATGGCTCGAACAAGCCGTAAGACATGGAAACAAGGTCGGCTGGAAGTTTTCCCGCACTGGCCCCACACCGCGCCTGACGGTAATCAGAGGTTTGGCTGTCAGAGAGTTATTCTTGGCGTACTTTTGTTATCGGATCTCAAGTGGAAGAACTTAAGAGAAAGCGAAGAGATCATGAGGAAGGCCAAGCAAGGACACCTTGGCCGCACGTTGAGAGCAATCCGATTTATCCGCGAATTACGTTCATTGTGGCCTCAGGATCACTCCGCCGTTGCAACGTCCCGAAATGTTGCTATTTTATATCAGGCTGTGAAAGACATCGATTGATGGACGATTGATATAGACGCAACTGATGCTGAAATGCACCTGACCAAGGAGGAGCCTGAATGCTCGATCTGCTCAGAAAAAGCTTTTTTGCGGGGCTTGGCGCGGTAGTCGTGACTGCGGACAAGGTACGGGATGCGACACGTAAACTGGTGGAAGAGGGCAAGCTTTCTACCGATGAGGCCGAAAAACTTACCGAAGACCTGGTAAAAAGCGGCCAGCGCCAGTGGGACGAGTTCCAGTCTTCCCTGAAAAAATGGTCGGAAAGTGCCGATATTGCCAGGATGAAAGACCTCCAGGACCTCCAGGCAAGAGTGGAGCTGCTTGAACAGAGAATCAAGCTGCTTGAGGATACCCATAGGGTGGAACTCGAAGAGGCCCGAAGATGCTGTCAGCCCGCGGCCTCCTGAGACATGATGAAGCGCTGTGCTACTCTTGTTCCGGCAAGTTGATGCTACTGGATTTACAACCGGGCGCGAAGGGCAACAGGGCTGTGATAAAGCAGTAAATTCAACTTCAATGGATCATTTCTCCAGGTGCCGCTACGCCGACCCCGTGACTTCAATTTTGCAATCGGTTGTCATCCCGGTTTTCGGGCACCTCCGCGAACCTTTTGTGCTCCGCACCGGGATTAGAAATCCGCGACCTCTCGGTTATGGCATGGGCTCCAGGAGACCTTGCCATAACCAGTCGGCGGATCATGCCATATAAGGGCCGGGAAAATCTTACCACAACAACTCGCCTCTAGTTCCGCAACACTACAACGCCCAATCACATCACCAAACCCGGCTCCCCTGTTCTTATCTCCAGTTTTGTATTAACTTCTTAACTGTTAGCTGATAATAGTATGGCCGATTTCGCGGGAATTGGTTATAGGATGGACAATTCCAAAATATTACAGGTGCTTATCTGGATTAGTCAATTCCAGCCCGATAATTGCCGCACATTGGCTTCTATTCCAATAATCATTTGCGGCAACGGTCATTTATCAAATAGATCATACAAATGATCGGGCCCGGAATCTAAACGGGGTTTTCCAGATGGGTTTGAAGATAGGAATAGTAACGGAATATTACTATCCACTGCTCGGAGGCATCTCAGAGCATGTACATAATACTGCCGTGCAGCTTCGAAATAAGGGATATACGGTTAAGATAATTACTTCTCATGTTAACGGTGGGCAAAACGGCTCCAAACCTCCGGTTGAAATTATCAGGATAGGCCGGAGCACATCAATTTACAGTAACGGTTCGCTTGCCAGGGTAACTGTTGGAAAGCATCTGATCAGCGAACTTAGAGAGACTTTCAGACGCGAAAAATTCGACCTCCTGCATCTGCACTCACCGCTGGTTCCCACTCTGCCGATGTTTGCCCAGTTTGCCGCCCTGGGACCAACAATTGGTACATTTCACACCTACTTTGACCGGAGCATGTGGTACACGCTCCTTAAGGGTCCGGTTCAGAAGAAGCTCATAAACAGGCTGAGCGGCCAGATCGCCGTTTCCCAGAGCTGTATAGATGCCCTTGCGCGCTACATGGAGGTGAGGGCGAGGATCATCCCGAACGGTGTCAATACCTCCGAATTCAACCCGGATGCCCCAAAGTTTCCGCAATTCGAAGACGGAAAGCTGAACCTGCTCTTCCTCGGCAGGCTCGATCCTCGAAACGGGTTGTCCCTGATGATACAGGCATTCAAGCTGATAAAGTCGAGGTTTCCGGATGTCCGGCTCATAATCGTGGGTGACGGGCCGCTCAGGGAACACTACAAGCGGCTGGTTCCCGAGGAAATCGAACGGGACATTTATCTGGCCGGACCTGTGCTCCATGAGCGCAACCGCTATTATTCGAGTGCGGATATCTTTTGCTCGCCGGTCGAGAAAGCCTCCTTCGGAATAACCCTGCTCGAAGCCATGGCTTCGGGAAAGCCGATTGTTGCCACGGATAACTGCGGCTACAGGGAACTGCTCGGCCCCGACGAAGGATTTCTCATCCCGCCGCGCGACCCTGGTGCATTCGCGGATACAATCCTCAAACTGCTCGAAGATCCCGGGCTGAGAAGGGAAAAAGGGATGAATGGCAGGCAAAAGGCCCTTGAATTTTCGTGGGACAAGGTCTCGGAAAAGATAGCCGGTTTTTACGAGGAAGTTCTTTCCGGTCGATGATCCTCAAGATCGCTGCAGCCATAACCCTGGTTTCAACCCTGCTGTCATTTACGGCCGGGGAGATTCTTGCCCGTGTATCTTCACACAGGGGTTTTCACCTGTGGTTCTTTTTGTTTCTGATTTTTTTTGAAGCCCTCCTTGTCCTGGCTGTTTTTGAACGGCGCTCGCCCATTTTCGGCACGATTTTCTGGAAAGGCAAAGCGGGAAAGAACCTGATAGCCCTCACGTTCGATGATGGCCCAAACGAGCCATTCACTTCGCAAGTGATCGATATTTTGAAGGGACAGAAAATCAGGGCGACTTTTTTCATAGTGGGCCAAAATGCGGAAAGGTTTCCAGGTTCGATCCGGCAGCTCTTCGATGAAGGACACGAATTGGGCAATCATACATGGACCCATGAAGTGCTCCCGTTAAAAACTCCTGCCCAGATTCGGGATGAACTGACCAGGACTTCGGATCTTATTGAAAAATCGACCGGCTCCAGGCCAACCCTTTTCCGCTCTCCTCACGGCTGGAGAAATCCGTGGGTGAACAGGGTCGTGCGCGAGTGCGGGATGGTGCCGGTTGCATGGACGCTGGGAGTTTGGGACACCGACCGGCCCGGCGAGGAGGAAATCCTGCGCCGAACACTCGATGGCGCTCGGGATGGATGCGTCCTGCTGCTCCATGACGGGCGCGGACTGGAGGAAGGGGCGGATTCGAGCCAGCTTGTCAGGGCACTGCCGAAGATTATCGATGAACTCAGGCATCGGGGGTTTGAGTTCGTAACCCTTTCGGAAATGATCGGAGCGGAACCGAAATGAGCTGGACGAGAACAGCCCGCGTCTGGTCTTTTGCGATCGTCGCGATCTTCTTTGCGATTGTGCTGGCTTATGCCGATCTCGGCAAAGTTGCACATGCATTTTCCGGCATCAGATGGCAATGGGCGATCTTGGTCCCCATCCTCAACCTGGCGAACACATTCGTAGAGGCGCTCAGACTTTCCGTTATCCTTTTTCCTATGAAGAAGGAACTTCGGGTCCTTAACTGTTTCAATTCCACCCTGATTGGAATAATCGGGAATGTCATGCTCCCGCTGCGGTTCGGAGACGGTGCGAGAGCCTATTATCTTGCCAGGACGGAAAAAATCGGCCTCTCCCGCTCGCTCTCCGCCGTTGCCCTCGACCGGGTAGCAGATTTTTTGCTTTTCTTCATCCTAATGGCACTAACAGCGGTTTTTCACCCATTTCCACCTTCGGTTACCAGGATGGGGATTGCGGCCGGGTCGATTTTTGCCGTTACGATAGCAGTTATCTTCATCTTCGCGCGATTGGGTTTAAGGCTCGGCGCGGGGAATTCGGCCGGGAAAATCCGGCGCCGGATCGCGGAGGAATTGAACAAGTTCGTGGCGGGACTTGCGGTGATGCGAAATGCCGGCCTGCTTTTTCCGGTTCTGGCCCTTTCCGCGCTTTCATGGTTCCTGCGGGCGGGGATGATTTGGGTGATGTTCGAGGCATTCGCTCTCGAACTGCCGTTGATGGCGACCCCGGTTACCCTTATTCTGCTTAACTTCGGAATTGCGGCGGTCGGAACACCGGCAAATATCGGTGGATTCGAACTCGCAACAGTTGGTGCCCTCAAGCTCTTTTCGGTGGAAATCGAAGTCGCACTCAGCTACGCACTCGCCCTGCACGTTCTGGAAGTTGTTCCAATCATGCTCTTTGGCAGCGCCTTTTTGTGGCTGGAGGGCTTTAAGGCCGGTGAGGTTCTGAGATCCGCTAAAAAGGCAGAGTTTCCGGACGCAAACAATCCCGCCGCGCCGCCGGTTGATCCTGAAAACGGTGTGCCAACACATTAAAAATTCAGGGTGGGCACTCATGGCGGGTGATTTCGAATGCAAAAGGTTTAACTTCTAATAGTGTAGCTTCGGCTTTTGCTATCCGATATTCATCCGGAACAGGGACACAGGTGAGGAATGGAAAGAACTGAAAAGGGAGAAGGGAAATCCGGCGCTCAAAAGGGCGGGAAGAAAGGATTTCTTAGCAATCTCACGGAATTGATCGAACGGTTGGGGGAGCTTGCCGAAAAAGGAGAAGAGCTTTCCAGGAAAGGGCAGCTTCAATTCGACAATAACAAAAAGGAACTGAAAGGCGTTTACGGAGTTTCCGTGAAATTCGGGCCCGGAGGGCAGGGGCCCAAAATCGAACCCTTTGGAAATGTCCGGAAAGACAGGGAAACCGGCCGAGCGGTCGTCCAGGAAGTAAGAGAGCCGATTGTAGATGTTTTCGAAGAACCTGACCATGTACTTATTCTGGCGGAGATGCCCGGCATAGAAGCCGAAGATGTTAAAGTAGACCTGAACGAGGACATCCTCACGCTGTCCGCTAAAAGAAAGGACCGCAGTTACCGCAAGGAGGTCCTGATCCCCGGCGAATGCTCTCGCGATAAAATCCGCGTCAAATGCAAAAACGGCATTGTAAAAATCAAATGTATGAAGTGACCCTCCCTGCTTTTGACACCATATTCCACCATACCTAGCTTTCAATTACAGATGGTTTGGACCGTTCCAGGTGCGAGAAGGCATTTAAAATAGGACAGCCAGGATATAAATCCCATGGCCGTCAAGTTAAAGGGCAGAATCTAGTTGTAGCACGGTCTCCCGACCGTGCTACTCGCGCCGACCGAAGGTCTCCACCGGTTTCCAGATAATTGGAGACCTTCGGTCGAGGGCATG
>DBMI01000068.1 GCA_002298165.1 Desulfarculales bacterium UBA702 | reverse complement strand
ATTCCCACTACGGAATACTTTTTCAACACCCTGCTAGATAACGGTCTGGTCTTATGCTGTCCAGATGCGCGGCATCATTGGCCCCACTACCAAAACCCAAAGTGGTTTGCTTTTCGGCGAACCTTGTGGTAGGTATAGAAGTTCATATTGCGCCCATAGCTCAGCTGGATAGAGTGCCGGACTACGAATCCGTAGGTCGGAGGTTCGAATCCTCCTGGGCGCGTAGGAAAATCAAGGACTTAACCGATGCGTTAAGTCCTTTTTTGTTTTAGGTACGTATTACGTATGCAAAACCTTCCGAACTCCGCTCAAAAAACAAAAAATCTTCTCTTTTACCCCGCTTTTTGAATTGTACTTTCTTTCGGGCAACCTGGTCTGAAAAATCGATGTATCGAGTGCTGGATTACCTTTGCGGGAGGAGAAGTATGAGAATTTATCCTGACCTGCTCCCCAAAATTAGGACCATTTGATATGTTAGTGTCCTCAAAAGAGAAGGAGGACACATTCCATGAAGCGCAAGCGTTTTTCCGAGGAGCAGATCATCCGTATCCTGCATGAAGCTGAACGTGGAGAGCTTGGCATTGCTGATATTTGCAGAAAATACGGCGTATCGGAGCAGTCATACTGCAAGCTGACACGACGACAATTCGTGTCTCTCTACTTCTCCAAGGTTATTACTTATCTCTGATTTCATAGACTTTAAGCGGTACTTCTCCCGATGAGAGCAAACGGATGATTGGAAATCCGATGATTGACCACACAAAATTCCAGACTTTCACCGCGATCCACAGAATCGCAAGATAGGAAACAGTAAAGATCGTTCCCCATAGAAGAAGATCGAGAGCTTCTAAAAGGCTAGTTTTCATTACCAAATAAATGAAAGAAGGCACCAAGAACAAGATTGCTACTGCAACACCAATAAGCACGGCAACACGGGTTCGCATCCAGCTCTCGAATTCGACTGAAAACTGCTGTAGAATAGGCCCTAAAGAATCGTGCGACAGTTCAAATAGAGTATGTGCCTTCCCAATGCCCGTTTGCTCCTTCAGGAAGCCAGCCCCAACCCCTTTAGCGAGTACGGTGGAAACCCATGTTACGAGCTGAGGCGGTGGCTCACCACGCTTCTCTGGAATTTTAGCTAGATATTTCGAGTCTGCCTTAGGAAGTATGTGACTGACCGTAGCTTGGCCTGCAACTCCAAGGTCGTCGAGGCGAACTTTTTTTGAGATCGCAACAGGCGTAAATATAGATTTAGATCCCTGAGAGACAACCAAGTGACGACTCAGACCAGACCAAAGAACCCTATCTGACGGAGAAAAACGACATTTAGACCCAACCCGCCTTAGCTCATTCCAGACAAACTCTCTTGCAATAGTGTCCGCACGTCCAATAGAATAGTATAAACTTTTATCCATCCTGTTGTTGTTTTTGTGATAAGCTTCATCCCATAATTTACGACACACAAGTTGCAAAATACCCGGTTCAACATAGTCTTCACCCAGTCCATATGGATTATGGTGCTTAAGGTCTTGAATAATTTCTTTAGCCAATTCAGGTTCGATTGTAACAGTGCCCTCGATTTCAGAGGGTCTTTCAACAGCTCGAAATAGCTCATTATCATTTAATGGAATAAGACGAACAATACTATTTAAGGCATCTGGAAGATATTCAGCTGCCTCGCCCCATGCCCCAAGCCATTCTTCTCTCATACTGACCAAAACGTTCACCGTTGTCTCAAAAATATTTACAGTCTCGGCAAGTTTTTCCCACAATTTCTCGCGATCATATGGGAATTTAAAGATATCCTCAAATTGGTCCAATATCAGCAGAGGCTTTTCCTGTTCAGTATCCATAACACTATTATTAATCATTAGATCAATATTTCTCTCAACTAGGATCTCTGGGGATTCAGATCCCCATTCATTCAGGTAGGCAACACTGCAGGTCTTCTGTAGCGCCGGTATCAAGCGGCAGGTTAGAAATGATGACTTGCCAACACCACTGCGCGCAAAGAGGACAGTCAGTGGCGAAATATGAGCTTGGGTTGCAACCCTTTCGAGCACAACTTCACGGCCCATAAAAAAAGGGCTTTCATCAGGACGAAAAGGGCGCATGCCTGGATAAGGATTCACGGTTAAACCTCCTTAACAGTTCGGCCTAGATCAAGTAAAAAGTCATCAAGTGCCAATGAGTAGAGATTAACTCCTCTCTTGTCCCAAAACTTCGTCTCGACCGGATCGGGATCTTTCTGGCAAGCCCAATGCCTCTTTCCTTCAACACCACCTTGTTTTTGGATCTTTTGAAGTCGGTGGAGAAGTACTCTGAAATTCCAGTCTTCAAGAGAGTATCCTAGGAAAAGTAATCTAGCTTCGCGCAACAGATTTATTAGTTTGGTAGGAATTTTTTTGAGCATGTCCTCAGCAAGAAAATCCACATAGTCTGTTTCAGTCAGAACAACAGAATCAAGTATTTTGGATTCGCATGCCATTTTTGAAGTACCATGCATTTTGTAGATTATAACGAAGCGCTGCCCCTGTTCCTCAATTTTCTGCAAAAAATCATCCAACTGCGACGGGGTTAGGACGGTCGGTTGCATGTTTAGTGATTCATAGTAAGCTAGCCGGCCAGCGTATTTGGAGCCTCTCATTATATGAAAAATGGCAAGATAGGGAACGCCAAGCTTTTCCAGTGTCCTTTCAACTAAAATATCGTAATTAGTTGTAATAATCAGTCTTGGCATCATCTCGATAGGGAGGTTCATGAGAAAATCTGAAAGACTGGATCGATAATCAGCGTCAATTCGGTCACAAAAAGTTGTTCGGATGTGATTGAGCAGAAAATCCCGGTCTGCTGCAATTTCTTCGAGGAACTGAGCAACTTTGCTAAGTGAGTCGGAGATGCATCCTGGATAAGCTGATTTTATTGCAAGAATTTCTGCCAATTGTCGTCCTCCCGGCAGAGCAGAATGGATGGGAGCTCCAACAAAGGACGCTGCTGCACCCAAGAAGGGAACGACAGTATGGGACTTTAAACAATCAGCGATCACACCATATGGAACATCCATCATGGGCTCCTTGGTTTCGACCATACGGGACATTATTGTGCGGTGGTCTAAGGAAGGCATATGGTCGAGATATATTTTCCTAACAGAACCTTGCTTCAACACGAGAGGCCATCAACCGATACTTTCAAAGTCCGCGCATCCAGTGCACTTATCAACGCAGTATGGTGCAACAATTGGTATGCACCCGTGATATGTATCCATCATGTACCGGCGGGTTGATGAAATTTTGATAACGCAGTAAACCATGTTTGTTACGCTTCATTGTCAGCAGCAGCCGATTCCGCAGAGGCGCTATTGGAAAACTGGTTGAAGTCGCCCCCGCTGCCTAGGATGCCGTCTCATCAGACCGCTCATTATCTCTAAGGTTTGGTGCCGGCGGCTTTCGCCGCCGAAGAATCCGCGAATTTTCGATATAGGTCCAGAAGCTTGTGTATGGGATCGGCTCCCCCAGCCAAGAGGGCTCCGGTAAAAATAATGTCGCTCATATTAAACCACCAGAGCTGCCATTCAGGCGCTACATCTGTCCACGCAGTTGGAATTTCGATGAACTGCCTAAGCGTGCGGATGCCAAACGCAGAAACCACCACGCCTAGAGCGAATCCGATTGGAATTGTCCATTGTATTGTTTCAGCCTTGTAGTTGATAAGGCTTTCCTGGGCATCGATGAATTTCTGGTCTGTAATGGGGATGTTACTTGCTATGAGACGCTGCACAGCGGCCTCAAGTTTGTTTGATTTCTCCGACCGCCAAATGCTCATGAGAATCTCAACAGTTCGCTCGATTAAAAGCGAGAAGAACATGATTACCGAAAACCGCGAGGCGAACTCAGTACCGCTAATGTGGACGAATTTCAGAGATGGCCAGATTGCTATTTGAGTGCCAATGAAGATGGCAAATACTATGGGGAGATAGCGAATAAGTCGCTCGAATTTCATATGAGCTCCTTTCAGAGACCGACAATGCTGGATCTGACCGCTGGGATGAATTTTTGTAACAATTTAAGAATGTATTTCCCTGAAGGAATACCCTAACAACAAAAAAACCTAACCTAAGAATCGGTTATGAAAATTCGATAGTTTCCAAAAGTGGGGCTGGCTGACATTTGCGGGAGCATGCTAATTTTTAGCATGGTTGCTGGTCCAATAGTTACCTCTGAAATGCACTTGATCCTGATTGAGTCTCAGGTCGAAAGGCTCGATTTCTAAGTGGTCCAAACTGATGGAATTCAGGGTCACTGTTTTGTCCGCTCTGGGAAGTTTACTCTTTTATGAGACATTGGATCCTTCCCTGATTCCCCACTTCTCCTCCAGCCTGTCGTTAGCTTTTCAAGATGTCCGGTCCCATTGACAAGTGAAATGTCCGGTTTGTTAAATTTGAACCAATCCAACATCCTTGAGCCAGAGGTTGGAAGAGGCCATCCCATCGCCATCGGCCTGCTTCCCGAAGAGCGGACATTCCATTTGCTTTTGGATGCAGACACTTCAGTTGCTTACTACAAGATTCATGTTAGAGAATTGACAGGATAAGGTTTTCATTTTAATGGACTCGAATTCTCAAAGTTGGAACCTTTCACGCGGTCAGAGCAACTGGTAGTATAAATTTTGGCGATCAGTATCGATCGCTACTCGGCGGATAGAGGCATATTTTCATGAGATTAATCGAGTTGAACAATATCGTCAAAACCTACCACCTTGGTAAAATCGAATTGCCTGTTCTAAAAGGGATTTCGCTTGGCATCTCGAGAGGAGAATTTGTTGCACTGATGGGTGCATCAGGGTCTGGTAAAACAACTCTCATGAATATTTTGGGATGTCTCGACCTCCCGAGTTCAGGCAGTTATCGACTGGATGGCGAGGACATGGTTGGCCTTTCACCCGACGGGCAGGCCCTCCTTCGAAACCAGAAAATCGGCTTTGTCTTCCAGAATTTCAATTTGCTTCCACGCACCAGCGCCATTGTAAATGTCATAATGCCGCTAAGTTATTCGGCGCAGCCAATTCCGGCAAAGGCCGCCCGTAAACAGGCAGAGGATATGCTTAAAAGGGTCGGGTTGGGAGAGCGCCTCGACCATGAGCCGTCTCAGCTCTCGGGCGGACAGCAGCAACGGGTAGCCATTGCCAGAGCCCTTATTCATAATCCAGCGCTTCTTCTTGCAGATGAGCCTACAGGAAACCTCGATTCAAGAACAAGTGAAGAGGTCTTGCAGCTTTTCAAAAAACTAAATCAGGAAGGGGCTACGATTATCCTGGTTACCCATGACGAAAACATCGCCCGCTCAACAAAGCGCATTATTCGAATCCGGGATGGTCTGGCAGCGGGTGAAGAGATACTGAGCGATTCCTCCCACTCGGTGAAAAAGGATGAAAAGGCATCGGCTGGAAAACGGCTTTTCGATGGCTCCCTGGTGCGGGCTCGACGCATCCTACATACCGCACTGGCAGGGCTTCGCCGAAATGTTATGCGGGCTGCTCTAACGGCCCTTGGGATTATAATCGGCATTTCGGCCGTAATCGCCATGATGGAAATCGGGCGCGGCTCCTCGACAGCAATTCAGCAGACCATCTCCGGTATGGGGGCTTATACCCTGCTGGTCCATCCGGGTACTGCTGCGAGCGGGGGGGTCAGCTTTGGGGCCGGCAGTGCAATGACTCTAACGCCACAGGACGGCGACGCCATATTGAACGAATGCCCTTCGGTCCGCGCGGTTGCTCCCACCGTCCATGCCAGGACCCAGGTTGTTTTTGGAAACCGCAACTGGGTCCCCTCGACAATGTATGGGACCACGCCGGGATTTCTCGAAGTGCGCGAATGGGACATTGCAGAGGGAGAACCCTTCACTGATCGCGACGTTCGCAATGCCGGCAAGGTTTGCATACTTGGAAAGACGCTGGTCAAAGAATTGTTCCAGGGGGAGTCCCCAATCGGCAAAGAAGTGCGGGTAAACAACGTCCCCTTCAAAGTGGTCGGGGTCCTTGCCTCAAAAGGGGCTAACATGATGGGCATGGATCAGGACGATATTTTGTTGGCGCCCTGGACCACAATCAAATTCCGGGTGACCGGCTCCTCTGTTGGAAGCATAAATCAGAGCGCCGGCAACTCGTCGGGAAGCGTGGGAGAGGTAAATACGCTAAACCGGGTTTATCCGGGCAGTCAAAGCCTCTACCCCATTCCCTCGGCCGCCCAGGCAGCCAACACCCCTCAACCTGTGCGCTTTACGAATGTAGACCATATTTTGGCTGCGGTTCAGCCCTACGAACAAACTTCTACTGCCATTCAAGAGATTATACGGTTGCTGCGGGAGCGCCACAGGATTTCTCCTGATGAGACAGATGATTTTCATGTCCGTGATATGACCGAGGTAACTAAGGCCCTTTCTTCCACTGCATCCATGATGACTAACCTGCTGCTGGTGGTTGCGCTCATTTCTCTTATGGTAGGAGGAGTTGGCATAATGAACATCATGCTGGTGTCGGTCACCGAGCGAACCCGTGAGATTGGCTTGCGGATGGCCGTTGGGGCAAAAAGAAAGGCGATCTTACAGCAGTTCCTGGCAGAGTCCGTGGTCTTGTGCTTTCTTGGAGGAATTGCCGGCGTTATGGTTGGCAGAGGCATATCCTATCTTGTCAGAGTAGTGCTGAAATGGCCCACCGAATTCTCGCTGGATGCAATATTAGCCGTAGTCTGTGAAATCGCCAGGGCCGGCCGAGAATGGGTTCCCAAAACTCGTCGGAGGGCGGCCCTGGCGGCGATAACTTCCTTAGCACCTCGTTAAAAGGACGGCCTATGAATCACAGACTTCTTACGCTGCCCCTAATACCGGAATGACAATCCTCCTAATACGACAGTCGCACTACCCCGCCGGGAACCGTCACCATCACATCTCCGAATACGGTTTGATCGTCCCACCAAATTGAAGGCTCCGTCCAATCTATGACCACGTAATACGGCGTCGGCGAAACGGCTACGACAGTGTCGTCAACCCCGCTCCAACCCGGGTATTGGCCCTCTCCGGTGGCCACGACCGGACCCCAGAAAGTGCCGCTTCGAATGGTCCACCTTGCCCAGCAACCCAGGCCCGGCGGGCCGCTGGTATCTGAGTCGCCCCAAACCAGCCGAATCGTGCCTGTTCCTCCGGTAATAGTGAAATTAACAGTTTTCTGTTCCTCTACGTTGCCGGACCAGTCCTCCGACCAGAAAGTCAGGACGTGAGCAACTGTCCCGCTGACCTGGGCAACCCAGATATACGTTCCCGTCTGGGTCGGACCGCCGTCGAGCTTATAGTAGGTGGCCTTAACGCCCCCGGTGCTCTCATCGGTTGCGGTCAATGTGATGCCCGCCGGGCTCCAGTACGAAGCCTGCGCGTTCGATGTCGTAACCGGCGGGGTCGTATCCTGAGTAATTGTGAAGTTGGCGTGTTTGTGAACAGTCTCGACATTGCCGCTCTGATCAACCGACCAGAATTCGAGTGCGTGCGCGCCCGGTGTCGAGACGACCAGGTTCGATCCCGTGGTGACCTTGCCGCCGTCGAGTTGCCGGTATGTCGTACCGACTCCTACCTTGCCGCCGTCCGTAATCGAGAAGTGGATCCGCGCAGCGCCGTCGTAAGATGCCAGGGCATTGGATGTGGTAACCGGCGCAGTGGTATCGTTCGAGTTGAAGGCGGAATGGCAATTCAGGCATGAGGTGGGCGTTACGTCCCAGTACATGCCATGGCAGGCATTGCAATCCCCGAACTGCTTCTCATAATGCGCGTCGAGCGACCCGCCGTGATAGGTGGTGTGGCATCCGCCCTGCTGACAGGATTTATTCCAGGTCGAAAAGGAATTGCGCGGCGATTGATGGCAGGTGGAGCAGCGGCTGCCGTGGTCTTTCCCGAGGACCGGACTGTGGCACATGCCGCATTGAACGTCGATGCCGACACTGCCGCTCAGGTAGTCATGACCGTCGAAAAGCTCCACGTAGCCAGTCCCGAGAGTGGCGGTGTGCTGGCCAACCTCATAACCGGCCTTGAAAGCAATCTTGTGGCTGTGGCAGAAAGTGCACTCCTGGGCATTCATATGTGCCAGGTCGCCCGTGTTGTTGGCGCTATCGGCATTGTGGTAGCTATTTAGACTGTGACAGGTCTCACAGACCCGCGATGATGCGGCATGTCCCTCTGTATCGTCGCCCATCAGGCCCGGTGTCGTTCCTGCCGTGCCCGAAAGCGACCTGAAATCAACGGCTCCGCCCGGCAAATTGTCCGCGGGAGCATTTGGAGCCGTAATCGTCTCTTTGATAAGGAAGACGTTTTTCGTACCATGGACGGCATGGCAGGTAGTGCACTTGAACTCACCGTATTTGCCTCCGGCGATGCCCCAGCCGCCTGGACTCCACTTAACCGAATCCGTGTTGATGCTGTTGTGGGTCTTTATGGAATTCGAATCATTTGGCGCGTTCACATCGGTTTTGTGGCAAGCGTGGCAGATCTCTTCCCTGGGCCTCCTTAAAATATTGCCGTCCGAGCTGGGCGAAAAATGCACCTGATGGCAGCTTAGGCAAAGAATGCCCAGATCCTGAGCCAGAGCGATGTTATTTTTGAGATTGGTATCCGTTCCGCCGTTCAGTTCGCCTCTGGTGCCGCCCTGAGGTACAAAACCCGCTGAGGCAGGCTCAACGGGCACACTGAAAAACTGGGTTGGGTCCTTTGTCGCGGCAAGTGTCTTATTCACAGGATGGCTTAGCGGCTTACCTGTATATGTCCTAACATCGTTTTGGTTTCGATAGAAATGGCAGTCGAGGCACAATTGATTTGTCGAATTGAGTATTCGCATGAAGTGCCGGCCGCTGTTCAGATAGTAGGAATCGGTTGCGGAAACCGCATTGGCGAGGGGTATTCCGAATGTGAGCTGAGTCGGTGTATTGCTGAGCACCCTTCTGACCATGCCGTTGTTGGGGCCGCTTGTGATTTTAACAGTTGCATTCGCCCACTGATTGACGGTCCATGATTTGGAAGAATCATTCAGAGTGGCCGTAGTACCGCCCGTCGCACTTCCGATCTGTCCTCTTGAAGTCGTGATTGCCAAAGGGTCCCAGGGAAGGATCAACTGGTTGTGCTCGTCGTGGCAGGCCGAACATATGACGGCATTTCCCGATTCGCTCACCCGTTGCTTAACGGCCGAATTCGTCAAATCAGCTGTTGCTCTCAGACCATATGCGTTCAAAGGATTGGATACGGCCGGCATCAGGCCAGTCCAGCTATGTGAGGTGCCGGATATGCCCGGTTTTGCCTGGTCGGAGCTGGTAAAGGGAAGAGCGGAAGCCGTTCCTGTGAAGGTATGGCAGCTCTTGCAAAGGGCAGAGTTGGTGGGTTGATTCGTGAGGTTCGGTCCCAGCGAATTATGCAGGGTATGGCAACTGGGGCAGCCCACACCCTCCGGCGCGGAATGCGGCACATCCAATGCGAATACCGCTCCTAAATGAAGCAACAGAATCAGCCAGCCTAATACGCCTATCCCTAGAATTCTGGACATAGCTTCCCCTATAGTCCTGGTTCAGCAGCGGGATTGCTTCACAAATAAAAAACAGTCCCAACAAAAAAAAAGCGACAGGGCCGACTCAGCTACCCGTGGGCAGGGTCTGATCCCCTTAGTCGCTTTCAAACCATGCAATCCAATGCATAAAATGGTTGCCTAAGCGATAAATTAGCCGCCCTGGTTCGATAGAAGACAAAGCGGGCCCCCATTAATAATCCGAAAGGCAAATACCACAGTTTTGATGCCCATAAATGTCAGTCGTGCACCCAAATTTCGATACATTTCGGATAAGGGGTCAAATCTATCTATCGGATTTTTACCTCCAAACCATTAACAAATAATAAGATGTGTCAATCCAGAAAGGACCGTTGGGGGTCCAGAAGAATAGAATCGAGTCAATCCCGACCTGGCCCGGGCATTCATTGAACAAGCAGGGCCGATGTATGAAGTCCGCTACTGTTCGATACGCAGTAACCGGTGCGATGAAACGGATGGGGTTCGGATTACATTGTTATGACGTGGTCTCCTGACCGCGTCATGCCCTCGACCGAAGTTCTCCAATTATTCGAAAACAAGTGGAGACCTTCGGTCGACGCGGGCAGCACGGTCGGGACAGGCTGTTGCCCAAATCCCGAATGGAAAAATAAGGGGCCGAAATTGAAGGAGAACTCCCCTTCACTGGCGCGAGGGGTTGAGAGAAGTGGATAAAATTCTTGGATCTTTTCGTCACCCTCCCCTGGCCC
>DBMI01000082.1:34232-47495 GCA_002298165.1 Desulfarculales bacterium UBA702 | reverse complement strand
GAGGGTGACAAAAAGATCTAAGATTTGCCCCCCCCCCCCAACCCCTCCCGCCGGTGGAGGGGAGTTTTCCTTCAATTTCGGCCAATTATTTTCCATTCGTCATTTGGGCAACAGCCCGAGGAGACCACAACATAACAATTTGCCCATCCTGCGTTCTAAAGACGCCGGATTCCCGCCGAAGCACGCGTGAATGACGCATTGGATAATCCGGCTTGCTGGAATTTCATCAAATCCCTTAAGTTGACGGCTATGGGCGAGCTATCAGGGCCACCCGCGTGTTGCTTTATTTTGTGCCGCTGCAAAAGGCATGTTAGCCCCCAAACCAGCAGAAGCCGTCCCGGCCCCTTTTCATGAATTTACTGTAATGTGGCATATATCCCTCAAACAGGGTAGATTTGATACCCAACTCCTACCCCCCCAAATCCTCCTTGACGTCGAAGTAATTTCGCTTGAAGGTGGCTGAATATAAAAATTCCAGGTGCATCCTGTTTGCAGCAATTAACAGCGGAGAGGCAATAAACCGGAAACCGGCAGGGGCGCGGCACACCTCGGTAAGATGCAGAGAAGCGTGAGGATAAGTTTTACCATTTAGCTCCGAGGAGAAGATATGAGGAAGGGCTCAATGAAAACAAACGTGAGATTCTGCGCGCTGATTTTCCTGCTCGCGGTTTTCATCGCACCCCGGCCCGCATTGGCGATGGATACGATCCCGGCCGGAACCAGCGCGGTCTATGATAGCGGCACGAGCGTTGCCGTTATGAATTTTTTTGTGAACAACTATGGAACGGTAACCACAAAGGGTCAAATAAACGTTGTTGCAGATAATTGGAAGTGTTTTTGGGGGGATTGCGCCAACGTGTACAATGAAAGCGGCGCCACTTGGACCAACCGCGCGAACATGCAGTTTGAGGGTGGTAATAGCTTTCTTTACGGACCTACAGGCGAGTTGAGCAACTGGGGCACATTCAATAACGATCTGGGTTTCAGTCTCCTGAATATGGGTGCCACGTTGCACAACTACTCCGGGGCCACGTTAAACAACTACTATACTCTGGAAAATATCGAAGGCAGCTCGTTGATCAATTCCGGTACGCTGACCAACTACATATTTGCTACAGTGAAGAACGCTTCCGGCTCCTCGCTGACCAACTCCGGAACGCTGAACAACAACTCCGGCGGCACGCTCAACAACTTTGGCACCCTCGGCAACAGCTCCGGGGGCATGCTAAACAACTACGGTGCACTGAACAACAACTCGGGCGGCACGCTTAACAACGACGGCACCCTCGGCAACAAATCCGGCGTCTTGAACAATTCCGGCGCTCTGAACAACTCCGGCACGCTGGACAACTCCAGCACGCTGACCAACTACGGCACGCTAGCCAACTCAGGCACCCTCAACAACAACTCCGGCGGCACGCTGAACAACTTTGGCGCGCTGCAAAATAACTCCGGCACGCTGAACAATTACGGCACGCTGACCAACAACCCCATTGCACAGGACCCTGATGGCAGTCTGCTGGCCAACAACGGCACGCTGAACAACTATGGCACGCTGAACAATAACGGGGCCTATTTCTATAATGTTCCCCACGGTTTCGTCGACAACCCCGGCGGCAAACTGGACAACGCCTCAAGCGGCACACTTAACAACTACGGTACGCTCGGCAGCACCGGCGCGATGAACAACTATGGTGCGTTGAACAACAACTCCGGCGCCATTCTGCACAACTACACCGGCGGCAGCCTGAGCAACTACGGCATGCTGGACAACCACGGCAGGCTGATCAACGATTCCACGCTGCACAACGCCTCCGTCGGTACTCTTAATAATTACGGCATGCTCGACAACAGCCGGGACCTGACCAACGACGGCACTCTCAACAACAACTCCGGCGCCACGCTGCAGAGCTTCTTTACGCTGGATAACTATGGCACGCTGAACAACCATGGCACGTTGAACAACTATGGCGGCTGGCTGGACAACTACGGTGCGCTGAATAACTTCGGAACCCTGACCATTGCCGCAGGCCTGATCAACTCCTACAATGCCGCGCTTAACAATTACGCCGGGGGCACACTGACCAACACCGGCTGGATGGGCAACTATTCCGGCGCCACGCTGAATAACGGCGGCACACTTACCAACTCAGGCACGCTGTACAACATGGAAGCCAATCTGAACGCTCCAGGCGCAACGCTTAACAACTCCGGCGCCACGCTGATCAATGACGCCACGCTGAATAACGGCGGCACACTTACCAACTCAGGCACGCTGTACAACATGGAAGCCAATCTGCACGCTCCAGACGCAACGCTTAACAACTCCGGCACCCTGAACAACAACTCCGGCGCCACGCTGACCAATAACGCCAAACTGACCAACGCCGGCACGGTCAACAACTCCGGACTGATCGACGGTACCGGCACATACACCCAGACCGCCGGTCAAACCACCAACAACGGCACAATGAACCAGGCGGCGGTGAACATCCAGGGCGGGACTTTCGCCAATAACTCCGGCGGTAGCCTGAGTGCCTCCTCGATCACTAACGGCGGCACATTCAACAACGCCGGCGGTAGCCTGAATGCCGACTCATTCACTAACAGCGGCTCTTTCCACGGCTCGGGAGCGATCAACCCGCTCACCGCCGCCGGCCTGACCTTCACCAATAACGGCATCCTTGCCCCCGGAAATTCTCCCGGCAAGCTCACCATTGCCGGTAATTTTACCCAGGGGACCTCGGGTACTCTGGACATAGAACTTGCAGGTCTCACCCAGGGAATCGACTACGACTTCCTGAACATCACGGGCACGGCGACTCTCGACGGCAGCCTGTACGTATTCTTCGGAAACAATTTTGATCCCAAACTGGGAGACCAGTTTGATATTTTGCATGCGAACGGGATTTCCGGGATGTTTGGATCTCTTATCGAACCGGACCTGGACTACGGACTGCACTGGGATATTCTCTACACGGGCACCGATGTCTGGCTGAAGGTGGACCGCGACACGTCCGCCGTCCCGGAACCCTCCACCATGCTTCTAATGGGCTCCGGCTTGTTTGGTCTAGCTGCGTACAGAAGGAAACTCAAAAAGAGCTAGTGGGCTCGTCTTTTCGAACAAATTTAGGGTCAGGGTCACCCCGGCGGCACTGGCCTTTTATTTTGAGCGGGAAAGGTCCAACGATTATAAATGCCAAAACGAACCTACACTTGTATCTTGAGGTAACATACACGGAAGCGGGAGCTACCCCCACCCCGGGCGGGGTCTGGTTCTTTGGCACAGCTCTAGCCGGACTGATTGGGATGACGAGAAGTATTTGGGATAATTCAGATGATAGTTGGAAAAGTGTTTGGGGTCGGGCCAAGTCAATATGCTGAATTATCAATTGAAAGTTTCGAAAATGACCTTGCCTGGCGGCTTAAAGTGCTGTTTTCGACCTAAAAAATGTGGCTTAAAGCAACAACCTGAACTTCCCAAGTGTGGAATGACCCGTCCCACGCGGTTTCTGTCATCTGGAAGGTTTCCGGCATGAAAATCACACGATCTGCAGCATTATAAGAATATGGATCCGTCGGATTCCAGGGTGTAATAATGCAAGACCTGACCCCAAAATCACTACACACGAGGAACACATTCATCGTTAAAGGTGCTCAACTCCAAAAACTTCGGCCCTCCAAACCCTTTTGTGCTTCACACCCGCCGGCATGCAAGCCGCCTGAAGCTGACATGTATGTCAGATGACATGTGGCCACCTACCAGCCCTTTGAACCTGCCGTCATCCGTTATCAGTCATCTGTCAGTTTTCGTATTTCCCTTAGTGCTCTTCGTATTCTTCGTGTTAAATGGTTTTAACAGGCCTCGATAGAGGGCATCGGTGAATACGCGGAGAAGCCATGAGACGCAAAACATTAGTTTGTGCCTTTTTAATGATCGTGATTGCCTCCGGGCTAGTTATTGCCTATCTATTGTGGCCGTCGGATTTGGGTCTCCTGGCTTATGTCCAGTCTGGCGATATCTACCTTAAATCCATGCCGCAAGGGCAGCCCCGTCGCCTCACATGGGACGGCCTCAACTCAACCCCACGAATTTCTCCATCTGGAAAATGGTTGGCCTTTCGCAAAGGCGACGGCGATCTCTGGGCCATTGAATCCAATGGCCAATCAGCGCATCAAATCCATCCCGATATGGTCACTCATTACCAGTGGGCCCCGGGCCGTGATCTGCTTGCCTTCGTTGCTATGGGAGAGTTGATATTAATAGATGCCGGACAGAAAGACTCTCGTATGCTTGTGCAAGGCCCGCCTCAAGACAACACTGGTGTCAAGGAATTCCTCTGGAGTCAGGATGGAAAATGGATCGGGTACGAATATACGGAGAGCAGGGATATCCCCGAGGGGGAGTGGCCATGGAGAAGCTCGATCAGAAAAGTCAACGTGGAGAGTGGAGGTTTCGAAGAGATCGTTGCCTATCCGCCGCCGGATGAGGAAGGAGTCCCCGGCAATACGACTCTTGCGGCCTGGGTGGGGTCCCGAATTTACCTGTGGCAATGTGAGGCCATGTCTGCTTCCATAATGGCTGACGGATGCCCTCTCTTTTTCATTGATGTTGACAAAAAACAGAATGATATCGGGATGGTGTCGCTGTTGCACAGAGATTTCCTCTCCTTTTCTCCCGATTCCAAAATACTGGCCGCTGCTGAAGGTGCTGATAGATTAACGTGGACCAATAAACGGATTGCTTTGATCAATCTCGAAAGTCATCAAAAGGTGATTATCACCGGCCCGAAGATAACCGCCACTTTGCCAGCATGGTCACCCGATGGCTCTCATATTGCCTATGCTGCGGCGCCGGATGAGGGAAGCGCCGCAAACGACGGGGCCGAAACGGCTAAACGCCGTATTTGGATAATGAGAACAGATGGTTCGAACTGGCGTCAACTGATAGGGGATGGGGAATACCGTGAGGAGCGACCGATTTGGTTAGGGGATGGAAAACACATTATCTTTGCTCGGGAGGACAAGGGGCAAGTATCTGTCTGGTTGATTCAAGAAGACGGCAAATCTCTGAAAAAAATGGCGGATGATCTCTCCCCCAACCTCTCTGTAGATGAAATCATCGATGACTACGGCCATCTTGATTGCGAAAAATTCTTCGATGTCTGGAGCAATCCTCAGAAGCGTTTCTGGGAGGTATCAAAATAAGGGTCAGACATAACCATCCGTTATTGCAAGCACTCCTTCACGCAAGGATCATCCCAAAATCTTTGTGAAACCACCGGGGAGGCTGCCGGCATGAAGTGTTGCCAATTTAACGGCCCGTTTTTGCGAAGCGGTGAAGCAGAAGTATTGTCCACCAAAGGACAGCCGCAATAAAGCCGCCGATCAACAGCACAAAACCGGTCATAGGCAATTGAACCGGGGTTATCCGGTTGGCTTCTATTATCAGGAATTGTATGCCGATAAAAAACAGGACCCAGATACATGCGAATGAAAGCATATGGGCGGCAATATATGCGGACGTCTGCTGCTCGCGCTCAGGAGCGAACCAGTACTCGCAGTGCGGCAGGCTGAAAAAACGCGCCGGAATAGCCCCGGTGAGTGCGAGGACGGTAAATACCAAAGGCAGCCCGATCCCTAAAGCTCCCATAAACAGCAAATAAGTCGAACGGCTCATCCAGCCGTTTGGCTGGCCGCCGGTCCCGAAATGGACCGCGGTCCGCTCCGGCAAGAGATCGGCTGAGTAGGCGAAAACGGCCAAAAAGACGAGGCAAAGCGCCGCCAAAATGATTGCAGGTGTGCGGGAGGTTCTCATAAGCATTTAAGCCCATTTGATTTAGATTCACCGCGCCAGGTTAGCTCCGGGATAATGATGTCCGGTCAAACGTGTGGAAGCCATCGGGAAGACAGGCAACCCACGGTCAGTATTTGCCATCACCTTGGTTTTGTGTCAATAATGCTCTCTCTCAAGCATCCCGTTTCATTCCAAAAAAGCGTTCTTCGAAGCCCCAGGATCAGTGGCGGGGTGTGGATTTGAATATTTCTGCAATAAACCGACTGGCGTTTGCAGACTTCGCCGGCGGCGGGAGGATTTGGTGGATTTCCTGATGTTCAGCTTCCCTGTATCGGGTGTTAAAACTTCAATCCTCGTTCCACCGCTTATTGGTTTTATTGTTTCGGTTTTCACCTCGATGGCAGGTGTGTCCGGGGCTTTTTTGCTTCTGCCTTTCCAGGTAAGTTTTCTCAATTTCACCTCGCCTTCCGTCAGTTCGACAAATTTTGTCTACAATATCGTGGCAATTCCCAGCGGAGTGTACCGCTATTTTCGGGAAGGACGTCTGGCCTGGCCCCTGGTCCTGGTGATAGTAATCGGCACTCTGCCCGGAGTTTTCATCGGCTATTACCTGCGGGTCCTATACATGCCCGACCCGCGAACATTCAAGCTGTTTGTGGGCTGCGTGCTGCTATACATTGGTGCGAGACTTCTTTTCGAAATGATGCCCAGTGGCAGTTTACAAAAAAGTGCATCGGAAGCCCTGGATGAAGAATTCAGGCATCGGGTGAGAAAGGTAAACGAGGAGCAAAGGCGCGGGACATCTGTCGAAATACCTTGCGAGGCAGTCGTCAAAACAATATCGGCAACATTGACGCATGTGGAATATGAATTTTGTGGTGAGCGCTTTTCTTTCAGCTCGCCGGGGATGTTTGTTGCCGCGTTCTTTGCCGGTATAATCGGAGGTGCTTACGGAATAGGGGGCGGCTCAATTATATCGCCCCTGTGCGTTGCCGTTTTTCACCTTCCGGTATATACGGTGGCGGGGGCTGCGTTGCTGGGTACCTTCATCACCTCGGTTGCAGGGGTCTTCTTTTACAGCATTATACCGGCCAAAGCGGGGCTGTCTACCGCTCCGGACTGGCTGCTCGGCGTGCTTTTCGGTCTGGGCGGTTTGTTTGGCATGTATACCGGTGCGCGGCTGCAAAAGCACTTTGCGCAGAAAATTATCAAATTCATGCTGGGTTTAATAATAACTTACATTGCAATTGGCTATATATGGCAGTATCTTAGCCGATAATTGTCCCCATGGGCTCCCGTGCGGGCCGCAATTCCCAGACCTTTTGGAAAGTCATTGTTGACTATGTCGAGGGTGTGCGGGTATACTGCGAAAAACCGTTTCCGAGAGGATTTGTTGAGTTAGGTTGAAAATCGGCTGAAACACCCATGGGGGCAAATGGGCTCTTATGGGTTATTTTTTTAGACGAGGAGTATGGAATGAGAAAAACTGGCTTAGTGGCGTTAATTTTCATAATCTGCGCGGTCATGGCTGGATACGGCATCTATGTGTCGGCCGCGGAAAAAGCAACCGGCAAGGAGACTGCGAAAAAAGAGGCTCCTGCCAAAGCCGAAGCAAAGAAAGAGGCCCCAGCGAAACCGGCGGCCAGCGGCGAGATTGCTGCCAAAGTGAATGGGCAGGCCATTTCCAAAGCAGAATTCCAGGCCGAAGTTGACAAGTTCGAGCGCCAGGCCTCAATGATGGGCCGTGGGACGGATGAGAAGCAGGTAGCCGAAATGAGGAAACAAATCCTGGACAAACTTGTGGGCCGGGAAATCCTCAGGCAGGAAGCGATCAGGCTGGGACTAAAAGTAAACCAGGAAGAGCTTGAATCTCACATCAAGGGGCTTCGGGAGAAGATGGGCACGCCGGAGGAATTCACTCAGGCGCTGTCACACATGGGCCTGACTGAACAGACACTTAAGGATCAGTTTGCCGCCGAGATGATGCTTCGCAGGCTGATAGACCAGGAAGTTGCCTCAAAGGTTAAAGTGGAAGACAGTGAGATAAAGGCCTTCTACGAAAAAAACCCCGACATGTTCAAGACTCCCGAAATGGTCCGTGCGAGCCATATTCTGGTAAAGGTTGACGAAAAGGCCACGCCTGAAGACAAAACCAAGGCGATGGACAAGATGAAGGGTATTGAGAAAAGGATCAAGGCCGGTGAGGATTTCGCCACAGTGGCAAAAGAGGTTTCCGATTGCCCCAGCAAGGAAAAGGGCGGTGATCTGGACTTCTTTCAGCGCGGCCAGATGGTCCCTCAGTTCGAACAGGTGGCTTTTGATCTCAAACCTGGCAAGGTGAGCGGTATTGTGGAAACCGAATTTGGCTATCACCTGATTAAGGTGACCGACCACAAGAATGCCGGGGCGATGTCTTTCGACGAAATCAAACCCCGGATCGAGCAGTACCTGAAGGGTGAAAAGATTTCGAAGCAGCTTGGCGATTATGTCGAGAAGCTCAAGTCCACGGCCAAGATAGAAATAGTTGCTAAATAAAAATTCCACCAGGCCCGCTTCTCATGTTTGTGAACAAGGCGGGCTCCGGAAGCATTTTTGCCTCTTATTATCCGGACGGGGATCATCCCCGTCCGGATTTTCGCGAATTCAGGGTTTCGACCGGGTCGTGATTTCGAGACGTGGACTGCGGATGAAGATTATATGAAGATCCGTTTTTCGGAATCGGACAATCAGCAGATAAGGTCCCTTGGCATCAGCCCGGCCCAGGTGCTCGAACAGATCGAAGTCTTCCTGAGGCCCGGCAGCTCGACGATCCTCAACAGACCCTGTACCCTCGGCGACGGCGTACGCAAAATAGAACCCGAAGACGCAGGACAATTTCTTGAGCTGCATAAAAAGGCGGCCCGCGCTGGCAGGTTCATAAAGTTTGTTCCCGCATCTGGCGCCGCCTCCCGCATGTTCCACTCGCTTCTGCAGATATACTTCCTCCCGCAGTTCCTGGAAAAAGACGAGCTGTACAAGAAAGTAAGCCAGGAAGTCGCGGTTGCCTGCGACTTCATACGCTTCCTTGAGAGCCTCGACAGGTTCCCTTTCACAAACGATTTAAGGGAGACCCTCGCCGAGGACGGAATTGTGCTGGAAGAAGTCATCGAGCGGGGGCAGTTCAGGACCCTTCTTGAATACCTTTTGACCAAGCGTGGCTTGAATTACGGTTGCCTGCCCAAGGCCCTTTTGAAGTTTCATTCGTATCAGGACGAATACCGCACGGCATTCGAGGAGCAACTCGTCGAATCGGTATTCTTCGTGGCGGAAAAGGGCGGTACATGCAGGCTGCACTTCACGGTGCCTGAAGAACACGCCAAAGCCTTCGAAGCCCACATGGAAGAAGCTGCCCGGCGCCATGGCCGACGCCTTGGCGTTTCCTTCGATATCGACTTTTCTTTCCAGAAGCCCTCGACCAATACCATAGCCGCCGACATGGATGGCCAACCCTTCCGGGATCGATTCGGCCGGCTCCATTTCCGGCCTGCCGGGCATGGTGCGTTAATGGAGAACCTGAACGACCTCCGGGCCGATCTCGCCTACATCAAGAACATCGACAATATCGTCCCCGATGCCTTGAAAGAAAAGGTCTGCTTCTGGAAAAGGGTGCTCGGCGGATATCTCGCTTACATACAGGAGCAGGTCCACTCATTTGTAGCCATGTTGAGACGTGGTGAAGGCGACATGGTCTTGCATGATGCCAAGTGCTTTTCGACCGGGGAACTTTTGATGGAATTTCCCGGGGACTTCAATGAATGGCCGGAAGAAAAGAGGCGCGCTTATCTTTTGGAGAAGCTGGACAGGCCGATCCGTGTTTGCGGTGTGGTCCCGAATTCTGGAGAACCCGGGGGAGCGCCCTTCTGGGTAGACGGTCGGGAAGGGCCCCCGACACTCCAGATCGTCGAAAAGGCTCAGGTAGATCTAAGCTCCGAGCGCCAGCGTGAAATCTGGAACTCCTCGACCCACTTCAATCCGGTTGATATTGTATGCTGCATGAGGGATTTCGAAGGCAGGCCCTTCGATCTTCGAAAACACGTCGACCGCAATGCGGTCCTTATCAGCAAAAAATCAAAGGATGGAAAAGATATCCTGGCACTCGAACTCCCGGGCCTGTGGAACGGGAGCATGGCGCAGTGGATAACTCTATTCGTCGAGGTCCCCGACTACACCTTCAATCCTGTTAAATCAGTCTACGATCTGCTGCGTCCCGAACACCAGCCTGAACCATATCATTTGCCCGTGAATGCTGCGTTTTGAGAGGCATGATAGATGTTCTGTCCGATTTGCAAATCAGAATA
The DNA here is from genome assembly GCA_002298165.1 of Desulfarculales bacterium UBA702. GTDB lineage: Bacteria > Desulfobacterota > Syntrophobacteria > Syntrophobacterales > Syntrophobacteraceae > SbD1. Next base: position 37,361 of record DBMI01000082.1, on the reverse strand, counting down.
CAGGGAAGGTTTTAGAAGGTGTGCCGAATGTAATGTCCGACTGGTAAAGGAACTCCCCCCCGATGACGCTCCAGAATTCATCGATTACACTGAGGTACTGAGTACTTTCAATCCCGCAGATATTGCAATCCTGAAATCCATACTAAATTCCACCGATATTGATTACTTTTTCCAAGGTGAACATTTTGGGTATCTGAGGCCTCTGGCATTGCCAACAAGGCTCATGGTTAGGAAAGATCAATCTGAGAACGCCAGGAAGATTCTCAGAGACCTGAAGCTTTCATTTTCTGGCATAAATTTGCTGAAAAATAAGGAAAAACGATAAATTATACGAGTTTGCGCTCAAGGCTTGTAGTCTAGCCCCTTGTGGGCGTTGTATCGAGCGCTGACCAACTCGCTAAAAACAACGCCCACAAGGGGCTGGACACAATTTATTCGGGAAGCAACTGGTTGTGGGGCAGGCTTTCCAGCCTGCCTAAAGGAGTACGGAGCCTTTGATGCGGCAGGCTGGAAAGCCTGCCCCACAGAGCCTGCCCTCAACCAATCCCATCTTAAGTGAACTATTTGGGCTGGACCTCGGTTTATCCTGTCTCTCGGCAGAATCTCGAACGCAAATTGCTATCGGCTCTTCTTCCGCACGGGCTTGCCCACCAGCGCATCAATCCGCGCGGCCACCTTCACGCCAATGTTTTTCCAGTCGTAGTGCCCCCTTACGTGCTCTGATGCCCTTAATGCCTTCTCTCTTGCCGCATCATGGTTTTCGAATACTTCCCGCATCATGGCCTTCAGGGCGTTAATGTCTGGTTCGAGCACCCAGCCAGCCCCACCGGCAAGCCTTATGTCCTTGGGGTTGAATTCCCTGCGCCCGGAAGGAATGAGCCAGGTGTGCTCTGGAGAGCAGAAATCATCTGTCGCACCGCCCGCCGTGACGATAACCGGCAGGCCGCACGCCATGGCTTCCAGTACCGGAATAGCGAAGCCCTCCCCGCGATAGGGATGAACCAGGGAATCGCAGGCGGTATAAAGTCCGGGCATTTCATCAGGTCCAAGCGATTCCTGGAGATGGAGAATCTCCGGGACGGTGGGATCGTTTTTCCATTCCCGGATTATCTTTCCCACCCCTTGATCGAGGTAGAATTTCTGCAACGGCAGGTCTTTTACGATCAGTACTACATCATCGCGGGAGTCGAATGCGCCCCGGTATGCATCCAGCAAAATATCGATTCCCTTTCGCCAGAGCCCACCGCCGACGAAAAGGAATTTGAATTTTTTGGGCGAGTCAAGAGTGTGCTTCCGGGCTCCCGGATGAAACCGGTCTACGTCTACACCGTGAGGAATCACATGCACGCGCTCTGCCGGGATGCCGCTTGCGATGTAGGTTTTTAGAACATGCCGGGTAGGGACCCAAAGCTCATCGGCAAAATTTGTCATTGGACCTACCCAACTCTCCGGGAGCCTGCCGTATTCCCATGGCTGAACTATTACGAGGCGGCCCTCCCCTGGCGGTTCGAAATTAGGGGGCCAATGGTGCCTGACATGAATGTCGGAGCTGCCCGAGAGGGCTTTTCGAGTTCTTTTGACCAGCTTTTCGAAACGCGGGTCCGAGTGAGGATCTATGTTATCAACTTCGTGACCGGGCAGGATCGAGACCTCGTATCCGGAGTCTATCAACTGCAGGCATAATTCCCTGTTGATCAGCGCAAGCGAATGGGAAACAAATTGAGAACCTTCCCAGATTATCTTCGCGGCAGGTTTTGCTGTTGCTGAATTTTGCTGCGATCTCTTGTATTCCCATCCCGCTTTGATGGCATTGATGGTCATGGGGACGGTGAGATCCGGGCCGGCTAGTTTCGAATTAGGGATCGTTCTTGCTCGTCGGTACTCGGGCGACATATCGTAGGTGCGGCGCAGGGCCCTTCGGACGTCTTCAACGTGAAGTCCGGGCATGAACGCTTCTTTGTGGTGAGGCTGATAGAAGAGCATCTCCGGGGTAAGGGCTGTTTTGCAATTCGGGTCCACGGCGATAGGAGAATACCAGTCCGCCGGCATCTGGAGCCCCAGACCCTCGGGCATAACCAGAAAGCGCTCCCTTGCCCGCGCCTCGCTTATCGGGGCTGTCGGAGCGGTATCAGTCGAAACATACGCGTTACAGCTATCTATCACGCGGACAATGTCCATCCGCGTTCCGAGTTCCTCATCTACTCTGATCGCCGCGCTGGATCCGGTTTTCAGGCGGAGCGACTCAATGAGATTGAAAAGATCCTGCCTGGGTTTTTCCGGTACCGGATGCCAAGTTGGATAGTTGACTTTGAGGTAGAGCTCGACATTGGCATCCGCCTTGAACTCTTCCAGGTATGCCTCGACAAGCACATCCCACCGGCGCCGGGGCTGAAACATCGCAATCGATAAGAATCTGAAAGGCTTTTCCGGACCTGAAATATCAGGTGCGGCAGGCGGCAATGAAGGATTACCCAGCCAGGGATGAGGCCAATGGACAATCTGGATCTTCTCGCTCGGAAGCCCGGCGCAAAGAAAAGCATTCCGCTCCTCCTCGGTCATAAGCCAGACCTGATCCAGTTCATTGCACACCTCCATCCATTCAGCCGGGGGCAGGTTGCCCTGGGCGGTGCTGTCGAAGGTAGTAGCAATTATGCGCAGATTTGGTTCGGGGAACTTCAACCCCAGCCAGATTCTGTGGGGCACGTGTGAAAAAACGACTGTAACAGGCGGAATGAGCGGCGTCTTTTCGAGTGATTTTATGAGTTCGAGGTCGCAATCATCTATGCCCGGTTCAACCCCTCCCACAGGTATGACAGCGATCCGCACACCCGCGGCGTGAAGAGAAAGAACTGCGGCCCGCGCCCCGAACCCATAGCCGCTTCGATCGTAAAAGGGCGCAAACCACACAAGAGTGCCGGGCAACAACTGGGATCTTTCGTTCACAATTTCCATTCTCCTGGTGATGCGCCTGACGCGGGCAATTTTATGAGATAATTCCAAACTGTATCAGGCAGCAGCGGGTAGCCCGGATTCATATCTGGGCGCGAAGCGCAAGAAGGCTGCGATATAGCAGTGATTTCAATCCCGGTTTCCAGCGCCTCCGCGAGGCCTCTTGTGCTCCGCACCCGG
>DBMI01000082.1:0-34115 GCA_002298165.1 Desulfarculales bacterium UBA702 | reverse complement strand
CCGTGCAGGTAGAGCGGTATTTCCCACAGATGGCTCGGAGAGTGGTAGACGCATATACCTAGATCGGGGCGGCTCGCAAGAATTGTGTTTTCAGCGCCCTTGAGCGCTTCGAGTTCCGCGCCTTCGATGTCCATGCTGATAAATGTCGGATTGAAGCCGGGGAGTACGCTATCTATCGTGACAGACTGAATGCGCGCCTCACCTGATGCAAGAATTCTCGATCCAAAACTGGTGTCGGAATAAGTGAACGGCTCAATTCCCTCGTGGCTATAGACAGCGCAGGGAATGGCGGTAACCCGCTCCGCAATTTGCCCTCGATTTTTGCGCAGGTATTCGGCCGTTAATCCGAACTGATTGGGATCGGGTTCGAAGCATACCAGCTCATCCACCTTGCCGATTCGGCCAAAGACGCTTGCCATTTCCCCGACGCTAACCCCACAGTAGATAAAACGCGAATAGCCACGGGACAATTCAATACCACCGGGGGTGTATTGCTCGCCTCTCGGGCTCATCGGAACGGAAACAGGCTTTCGCTGAAGATGAGTCTGTATGCAGCGCAGGAAGACTTCCCTGCTCTCATCGTCATCCAGAACATCCAGGCAGGACTCTATATCTCCCCGGTGCTTTACGTAATAGTTAAACCCGCTTTCCTCCAGTTCCATCGGCAGGCGAAAGGGATTGTGTATCTCGTAAACATCCATGAGCGAGATGATATCGTGAAATCCCATATCTCGAAGATTTTGGACAACTTCACCAAAGTAGGGCTGATTGCCAAGGCACACGACTACCAGACCGGCTGCTCGATCATCCGCGGAAGTCTCATAATCGAGAGGCGAAAAAGCCGGTACCCCCTCGAAAGTGTCGCCTTTTTTGAATTTGCGATCCAGCACCACGGAAGGAATGTAGCCGTACCGCCTCATGACAACTTCTTTGAAATAATGAAACGACTCCCCCGCGCCATAGACAATGATCTTGCGATCCCTGAACGCCAGGTGAATATTGAAGGCATCCTCGGGAAAATCTCCGTTTTCGAAAAGGCGCCATAGAGCGGTTTTGTAGTGGATCAATTTCTGGTTCTTTCCGGGATCGCAAAAAGTGTCGTTTCTCCAAAATTACTGCTGAAATGTCTGAAATATAGTTTGTAGTCCGGCACCATCCGGCGGATCAACAGTGGAATCTCAAAGAGGTCGTTGCGCTTGTGATAGGCGCTGATGATCAGCTTGGGCCGGCACTTTGTTATTGTTTTCATTGCGCCCTGAAGGGCCTCTATCTCGGCACCTTCAACATCCATCTTTATTAATGTAACGGGCTCACCGGGAAATTCCTCGTCGAAGCTATTTGTTAGAATTTCCCTAATCCCGGCTGCCTGGCCGGATAGATTGTCATCATTTCCATAGACTGAAACGATTCTGGTGCTTCCGGGTCTGAGTATGCTGGAGTCGGCAAACCGAATGGTAGATGGATGAGACCAGAGGCCAAGAGGCCTTAGGGAAATGTTGCCGTATTGGGAGGTATTTTTTTGCAGCTCGGCGAATATATTGGGATCGGGTTCGAAACAGATTATCTTCCTATATGTCAATCCATTTCTGGAGCATGCTCTTATGAACTCCAGGGTCGAATCACCTGTAAAGGCCCCACCATCGACAAGAACTTCATTGTCATCCAAGCGAAGTACATCATTGTTGAATTGCAGGAATGCTTCGCTGTCGTAGTTGGTAGAATTCATACACTCCAGGAAATTACTGCCGCCGGTGTGACGAACGTCGGAAAACTTTGAGATAAAATCGCGGAAGGATTTGAAATCAGCACCACCGACGAACAGGGCTATTCGTGAAGCAAAAATATCCCTGGATTTTTGATCAGAGAGTGAGTTGTAGACCTCCAGCAGTTCGTTCTTATAAAAAATCAGGTCCTCTTCCGGCCAGTACCATTGCGCGAGATGAGTATAGTAGCACATGGCTTCCTGGTCCGATATCGCCAGTATCCTGCTTTTGTCAAAACCATCGTTTACCAGTTGCTGCCTGATTTCATCACGGTACGCATTTGTTGTAATAAAGATCAAGCTATCTTTATGTTGTTGGCGCAACTCCGAAAGAGAAATTACCGGCAGCCCGCAATGAAATTGTCCCGCACGCGAGGGATTATTGTCGCAGAAGCATGCCGGATTAACTTCATGGAGCTTTAAAATGGGATACAATTCCTTGCCTGCCGATCCGGCGCCAAAAAGTACCACAGGCACCTTGCCCGTTACTGCCTCATGCCGGTAATCCCCAAGGGCCGTCGGAAGAAAATCGGCTTCAGCGAACGATTTGGAACGGTTCAGTATATCTTGAAGAGCTTGATTCATGGTTTCTCTCTTAAGTTGTTTTACAGTGCAAAAAGATCGGTGTCACATAGATGATAGGTGTTGTGCCGCAAGTAGAGCCTATAGTCAGGGCGTATATCATGAACAAGAAGCGGTATTTCAAAGATTGACTCCAAAGCGTGATAGGCACCGACCGCAAGCTTTGGTTTATTCTCGGAGATTGTGCGCGCGGCGCCGCGGATTGCCTCGGGAATCACGTTGCCGCCGGGGTCCATCTTGATAAAAGTAGCTTTTTCCCCGTTCAGGAAATCATCCAGGCTCACCACCTCGATTTCGATGTTCCCGGCATTATCAATTTCTCCGGCCTGATCATGGATTCCGTTATCCGATGTGGAGAAACGCAAGGTTTCCGATTTTGACCATACTCCCGAAGAGTGGCAGAAGACATTTTCAAAGCCCGCCGTATTTTTCAGCAGAGCCTCATAGCAGTGGGGGTCCGGCTCGAATGCGTGGATTTTCGAGTAGTTGATTCCGTTTTTTCTGCACGCTTCGACAAAGGTCTGAACAGTATCGCCGTCATATGCCCCGACATCGATATAGACTTCATCGGGCAAAAGAGTGATCACATCGTTATTGAAATAGAAATAATCCTCCGGGGTACCGTCGTAGTTTCCGAAGCCAAATTCAAGCACGGGTTGGCTGTAGGACTGAATAAACTCCGTGAATAACTCGAAATTTCCATCCGATGCCATCAGCGCCAGCTTTGAGACAAAAAGGTCCCTCGAGTGCTGGTCGGCAAAGAGTCCGTACGCGTTCAGGACGTCCTGTTCCCGCTCCAGCAATGAATCCAACACCGAGCGGGTACCGCACTGCTGCCTGTAGCCGCCAAGCAGGCACTGGGTGCCTATCATGGAGTACATGAAGACAATCGGCGTCGAGACATCAGTGTCCCTGCAAAGGATACGGTCATGTTCAAACCCGCTTCCGAGCAACTGATCCGTCATAGCTTTCGTGTATTTGTGCGATGCAACAATGATAAGGCTCTCTCGAAATGACTCTTTTAAATCCGCAAAGGAGATGACCGGAACCCCGCAATAGGTGCTGCCTTTTCTGGAGGAGTTATTATCGCAAAAGCAAACCGGATTTACTCCGTGGCTGCGCAGGGTCGAGCAGAGTTCCTCTCCCAGTCCACCCGCACCGAACAATACGACCGGTGCCCCCTGGAGCGCTTCCTGTTTATGTTTACCGAAGAGTACGTCCAGAAACCCGGGTTTACCCCGCGCTGATTCCATGCGTTCAGTGATCTTCTCCAGGATTTTGTTCATTATTAGCCCTTTGGCAATTTCAATCAATCCGCTTTAAGACGGGCAGAATTCCTTTTTTGGTAATATTAAAAGCTGGTACCATGACAGATTCCACCCCTGGGTATTTGGCGCGAATACCGGCATGTATCTCATCTTTTCTGCTAAGGGCGGTAATCACGACTGTTTTGACGTTTTCGCGAAGAATAGCATCTGGTGGTTTAATTTCTTTCCCGCAAATATTTAAACCCTGCAAAGATGGATTTGCGTCAACCAGCACAAAGCGCTCGTCTGCGAAAAGGTCGTACTTTTTGGTTAGTTTGTAATAGATACCTCCGGCTCCCCATAATGCAATGGAAGGCTCAGAGGGCAGGTTTTCAAAGAATTTATCATGCAGGTGCAATGCGCTTTCAAAAGGATCGACAAAATTCGTTAACCCGCAGGACGGACACCGGATCTCGGTGCCAAACCAGAAACTTACCCGAAGTTTGCTGGTGGTGCCGCATTTTCGGCAGGCAAATTCGACATCGCTCTGCCCGCCCGGCTCAATCGACTCGATACGGATCGGTCCGGACGGCACATGAGGGTGGAGCCGCAGTTCGGTTATCAGCGATTGCAGGTCCCGATACTCTTTTTCGCCAAGTTTGGAGACATTTACCAGTGGGCAGCCATCCCTGAGAAATTGCTCCTGATCCTTGATCAGGCCCTTATCGCAGGCGTGCTTGTAGAGAAACGATCCGGGAAAGACTGAAATCATGGAAAGATTCAGGTAATGCATCTTGTTGTGCTTACGCCAAAAATCCAGTGTATTGGCGACCGTCTCCGTTGTTTCGTTAATGTCTCCGAAAATAAACCCGCCTTCGATCATCAAATTCGCATCGTAGGTAAGTTGCAGTGCGCGATCTATCTGCTCGACGGTAATGCCTTTTCGCATGCTCTTTAGAATGGTGTTATCAGCGCTCTCCAGCCCAAAAACAATATTGATGCAACCTGCTTCCTTCATCATCCGCAGCATCTCGGAATCGACGTCGCAGACTCGAAGGCAACAACTCCAGGAAATACCGTATTCTTTGATTCTGGTGCAGAATTCGGCGACCCTTTTTTTAGAGGTGGCGAATAGCTCACTACTGAGGCCGAAACATTTCACATGATAGCGATCAACCTGGTACTCGATTTCCTTGAAAATGTTTTCGAATGAGCGCTGCCGATACTTTTCCCCAGTCGGATGAAAGCAGAAAGTACAGCGAAATGGACAGGACCGATCGGTCAACACAAGTCCGGAGCCTGAGGAACTGACCCATCTGCCGTAGCCGAACCCGTCAAAGTCCGGAAACGGGATCGAGTCAATATCAGAGATTTCACCACGCCGGGGTGTTTCAACAAGGGCACCGCCATCCTTGTAAATCAGGCCCGCTATATTGCCGAATTTATGGCCGTTATCCAGCGCGCCGGCCAGTTCGCACATCGTTATTTCGCCTTCGCCGATCACACCGAAATCCGCTCCCAGCGCCTTCATGGCAGTCCGCGGGTCCGAGCTGATTATGCCCCCGCCAAGGACGGTGATGATCTCGGAATTTATTGCGCGGGCAGTCTCGATAATCTCTTTTAATTTGTGGTAATCCCGGCTCAGCCCGCCCGTACAGACAACGTCAATGCCGTGCTCCGTAATCAGCCTTTTAAGAATGGAAGGGGTATCCCCTTCGGTGTAATCCAGATTGGCGGTGAAAACATTGAATCCGCTTCTTTTCAGACTCGCCGACACATATGCCAGCCCGATAGGGAAAATATTGAAGTGATCGATTGCGCCCAGGCTTTTGGGCATCACCAGCAGATAATTCATACCTTAATCCTTGTTCCCCTTATTCGGCTGAAAAGGCTGCAAAACCGGCACAATTCCGTAATCTGTAAGCTCGAAGGAAGGGACCAGGATGTTTTCAACCGATGGATATCTGCTGCGCAGTGTCCGGTGGATCTCCTCTTTGCGGCTCAGTGCCATAATGATTACCGACTGTATGCCATTGGCCTCCAGAACCTCGGGTGGATGGACGATCTTCTTGCAGATTTTGAGCCCGTGCAGTTCGGGATTGGTATCGATCAGCAGGAACCTTTGTGATTCAAGCTCGCTGTACTGGTGGATGAGCTTGTAGTAGATGCCGCCTGCGCCCCACAGCGCAACTGTCGAACCGGCGGGTAGATTGGCAAAAAAGGAGCCCGGCAAAAAGGATGCTCCCGTAAAGGGATCGACTTCGTTCTTGGTCCCGCACGACCAACAATGGCAGGTCTCGGTAAACCAGAACCGGGCGTCGATGAAATTCTTCGCTTCGCATCTCCTGCAGATATATTCGATCCTGCAGTTCCCGTCTTCTTGTATATCGTCGATCTGAAGCGATTTTGCAGGTACATGAGGATGCATCCGTAATTCAGCGACCATCGACGTTAGTTCATGAAATTCGGCACTGCTCAGTTTCGAGACATTAATAATAGGGCAGCCGTCCCGGAGAAACTTTTCCCTGTCCGCGATAATTCCATTCTTGCACGCATACTCGTATAAATGAGTGCCGGGATAGGTTTGAATCAGGCTCAGGTTGATATGGGTCTTCTTGTTGTACTGCCACCAGAATTCCATCGTATTCGAAACGGTTTGCTCGGTTTCATTTATATCGCCGAAGATGAAGTTTGATGCTTCGGTCGATATGCACGCCTCATAGCTCAAATCGATGGCTCGCTTAATCTGTTCAACGTTGATGCCCTTGCGCATGCTCTTCAGGATCGAATTGTCGGCACTTTCCAGTCCGTAGCAAATCAGGTTGCAGCCGGATTCCCTCATTGATCTCAGCAGTTCCGCATCGACATCCGGGACTCGGAGGCAGCAACTCCAGTTCATCCCGTATGCCCTGATTCTGTCGCAAAATTCCAGGACCCTTTGCCTGGTCGTTGCAAACAGCTCGCTGCTAAGTCCAATGCTTTTCACACCATAGTTTCGCACCTGGTAATCGATTTCCTGGAAAATGTTATCGATTGATCGCTGGCGATATTTTTCCCCCGTAGGGTGAAAGCAGAATGTGCAGCGAAAGGGACATGATCTATCGGACAACAATACGCCCGCTCCGCCGTAAAATTTCACCCATTGCCCGTAATTGAAGCCGTCGAAATCGGGGCAGGGGATGCTGTCCAGGTCGGTGATTTCCTTGCGGCGTTCCGTTTTGAGAAACCCGTTGTGGCCGTCCCGAAAAATCAAGCCTGGGACTTTGCTGAAATCCCCGCCATTTTCCAGGGCATTGGCCAGTTCACACATCGTGGTTTCCCCTTCGCCAATCACTCCGATGTCGGCTCCAAGGACGCGCATCGCCGGTTCCGGATCGGAACTTATGATCCCGCCGCCTACCACTGTGATAACTTTGGGATTGATTTTCCGGGCGGTATCGATAACCTCCTTGATCTTATGGCAATCCAGGCTGAGTCCGCCCGTGCAGACGACATCGATCTGGTTTTCCGGGAGCAATTTTCCCAGAACCGAGAAAGTATCTCCTTCGGGGAAATCCAGGTTGGCGGTGAAAACTGAATATCCTGCCTGTTTTAAGGCCGCCGAAACGTATGCTATTCCCAGAGGAAATATTATGGACGTGGTGTTTGCGCCCTTGGAAAGTTTTTTGGGCATAACAAGCAGGTAATTCATTACTTTTCCTTCTTTATCAACACCAGACCGGTGCAGTTCTCACCCCGCGATTTCGGCGATCGTTATGCCGGCAGGTGCATTTCGCGCGATTGCGTCCAGTATATCGAGACGGTGTTTTTCCGGTGGAGCGACTAAAATAATGTCAGGTTTCATTGATGAAATTGCTTCATAGCTGTAGATGGTTCGACCCTCTATTTGCTTCCCTTGCTGGATAGGGTTCCGATCTACGAAGCCGATCCAATCCGCGCTCTGGAACTCCGGGTCCGAGAGGATCTTCTGTGTCAGCGGGCATGCGGGAACCAGCAGGACTCGCTTGCCTTCGACCGACAGTTGCCTGGATGAGCCGTTGTTTGTGATCAGCTTCAAAGGATTTATCGAAAACCGATCCGGCTCAATTTCTACCGGCGGCTCACCGTTTCTGAAATCCCTGAAAATAAGATCCGACACATCGAAAGGTGTTGTCGAGCTTTGCCCGTCTATGGCTGAAAGGAGGCGATCCATAATGTCCCTTCCTTCCCGGCTGACAGTTGCTATAGCCTCCTTGTAGTAGTGGAAGGCTTCAATTCCGTGTTTTTTGAGAAGAAGGAAGAGCTTCGCGTAGGCTTCGATTTGCCTCGAATAATCGTAGCCGGATTGGCGCATGTACATGGGGGCAAAGTCGAAGGTAAGCCAAACCTTTTGGGGACGAAGCGCCAGCATGGCATATGCAAACCCGGCTATGTCGTCATCTCCGCGGTTGGATTCGCAGAAAATATATTTGACCGCCAGCATGCCCTTGCCCTTGCTTCCCGCAACTGCATAGCGGCTCAGATTTTCGATCACCTGGAGGTATTTATCCTTGCCTCGCAGGGCTTTGAATGTCGATGGCGTACCTGCATCAAGTGAAGTGATCACCCAGTAGATAGATCCATCCGCGAGGCCGTCGTAGATAGCCTGACTGAACAGGACGGCATTGGTGAACATTAACACCCGGATACGGCGCGTGCGAAAAAACTCCAGGTATTCCTCCAAATTTTCCAGCAGACTTGGCTCGCCGCCGGCAAAATCGACATGGGCATTCCATTCCACATCATTGGGAGAAAAAAGCCGCAGAACAGCCAGAGCGTCGTACTGAACTGAAAAGTGCATTTCGTCGCGTGTATAGGCGCAGTAGGTGCACCTCAGATTGCAAAAACTGTAATGCTGCAGGTCGACATGCCCCAGGCGGGAAAAGTCTATGTCCCCATAACGTTTTTGCTCAACCATGAGACAGCTTTTGCAATCTATTTGGCTGGATTCATCGTTGAGCATCCGAATGTATTCTTTTCTTTTCTCGATAATGAATTCTTTAGTAACGACTCCTTTTTTGATCTCCTCCGGGCTGCAGAAAAGAGGTGGCATCATGGCACCGCGCGTGCAGGCGCGAAGGCCCTCTACGGAAAGGTTAAGCCCGCTCTCCAGCTTGCAGCAAGTTTTGACGATGTCGTCGGGACTGAAGGGATCAAAGGGCATTCATTACTCCTCAAGGCCGTAGTAGAATTTTGCCCTGGCAACAGCTTGCTGCAGGCTGAGTCCCGCATAATCCTGGGCAATGAACCAGCGCCCGTTGACATCGCAATTAAGCAAGGCGCCAAGGAGTGCACCCGGAATCACGCTTTCCAGGCCATGTGGGGCGTCCGGGCCGCCCATGTCGGATCGCACATACCCGGGACAAACGAGTGAGATCATCACCCCGGTTCCCAACAGACTGGGCGCCAGATCAACGGTGAATTTGCTTAAAGCTGCCTTGCTGCAGGCGTAGGCCATCTCGCCGGGCCGCTTCTGGATGGTGCTCGAAATGTTTATTACCCGCCCGAACCCGCGCTCTATCATCCGGGGGATAAGCCGGTAGCAGGTGCGGATCGGTGCAACTGCATTTACGGTATAATGGGCCAGAAAATCCTCGGCGGAGATGCACCAGGGGTTGGGGCCGCAGGCAAGCGAAATGGCCGCATTGTTGAAAACGATATCGATTGGCGGAAAGCGGCTTTCGAGGGTATCGAGCATCTCCTCCAATTCATCCATATTGCCGAGTTCTGCGGCTATGGGCTTTGCCTCTACTCCCAGGGCGGAGCATGCGTCAACCAATTCCTTGGTATGCTCGATCCGGCGGCTGTGCGCGATGATATTTGAACCCAGTTTCGCCATTGCGACGGCAATTGAGCGGCCGATTCCGCGGGAGGCTCCCGTAACGAGCGTCCATTTTCCCTGCACCGGGCTTACGAAATATTCCTGCACATCAGCCGGTCTTTCCATTCCGAGGAGTTTTATGCTTTCAACGATGTCATAGCCCCGGTCGAAGCATGCCGTGAATACATGCCTCAACCCCATTTCCCGTAGCTGGAGTGAAATTTCTTCGTACTTTCTGACAGTTATTACGATAGCGGTGTCATCGCCAAATGTGGTCAGTTCAGCGGGTGAAATGCACTTCTTGCCGAAAAACTCCTTCCCCCATTTCTCCGGGGCGTTATCGCACACAAAATCCGGCTCACGTCCGAGCGCTAGTATCAATTGACGGTAACAATCGTGAAATTGGACGCCCAAGCCGAAAAAGCCCACATGCGGTGCATCGCTAAGAGTATTCCTGCTGCTCGTCATAAACCGATCCGATTCCGGTTCAATAGGTTTTTGCCCGCGGGATTACCTTGCCGTCAGACGATATGGGGAGGCTTCCCGGAGGAGGATCGTAAGAGATAGTCCTTGCCGCGAGATTGTCCGAACTCCGTAAGTTCTCGATGATGCTTTCCTTCCTTTTCTCATCCGCCGTCCAGTATTCATGGAGCTTTTTCCACGCCGGTTCGTCGGCAACCCCCGGACTCATCGCAAGCGCCAGGTGGAAATACCTCATTGCAGACTGCTCATCTTTTGCGATCAATGAACGGAGGCTGTACCGCACGGCCAGGCGGGCCAGCTTTTCTATTGATAGAGGAAGGCGGTCGATAACTTTTTTCAGGTTTCGGATGGATGCAATATCGGAGAATTGATGATTCAATACATACAATCCAATCACCGGCATCAGGTTTGAATCCGCCTGGTTGGTATCGCTTTGCGAATGAATTCGGTGCAGGAGCAAGGGATCTTTTAAATAGACGATGTCAAAATCGACGCTGATGTTGAAATCGAGAATGCGGGTCCCGTAGTACCTGGAAACAAGGGCGCCGGTGGCAGTCCTGCCTTCGGTGGTGCTGTTCCTGTACATGATCTGCGAGACGCTCGGATTTATGCCGGCCATCATGTAAACCGCCGCTTGTTCTTCCCCTGGAATGATGCAGGATTGGTTGTAGAATGGAGGCTCCTCGGTGCGCCGCCCATTCTCGTCTATGATCGCCCTGTTTACGATGGCAAGCCCAGTATTTGGATGGGTTTCCAGGGCATTGACGCAGCGCTCTACAAACTCAGGCTCCAGAACATCATCGGAGCAGAAATTGACGAAGTAATCGCCCTGCATGTTTCTCCGACAGTTGGCGAAATTGGCATCCGGTCCAAAATTTTTGCGGTTGCGTGTCAGATACATCCTGTCTGGATACTTGCGGGCAAACTCCAGGGCAATTTCCCAGGAATCATCGGTTGAGCCGTTGTCGGAAAAGCACAGCTCGATATTCTCATATGTTTGAGCGAAGACGCTTTCGAGGCATTGACGAAGATAGCGGCCGTAGTTGTAGTTATAGCAAAGAATGCTGACAAGCGGCCTGTTCAGTACGTTGGGCGCGGGCACGTACTTTTCGGGCAGCCGGGCGACCATGCTGAATGTGACGTAAGGGTCAGCAATCATAGCCTGGACACAGCTCTTGATATATTCCGGCAAGAATGCCTGGTCGTTTCTGAGATAGGCTCCGTATCTGCCTTTGGCCATCGCCAGCGTATTGTGTTTATTGAGATCGGGACCCAGAATCTTTCTATTTCGGGTGATAGTCATCCTTTTGGGAAATCTGCTCTGGAATTCCAACGCTATTTCCCAGGAGCCGTCCATCTTGCCATCATCGATCAGGATGACCTCAAAATTCCTGAGTACATTCTGATTGAAGATGCTATCCAGACACTTCCTGAGATAGCGCCTGTCGTAGTTGCAAACAAGGATGCTGATCAATGGATCGTTGGGGTCGTTTGTCGTCGGATCGGTGTTCATCTAGTGTAATGCTCCCTTTGCGAATTCGACTTTTTGAGACAAAATGGAGCCCGCCTCTTCCCTGATTGTATCCATCGAACTGAATCGGGGTATGTAGCCTAATCCGGAGGCACGATCGCAGGTCGAGAAATAGTTGGTTTTTGCGCCGGTGGCGCTGCGGTTCTCAGAGAAGTCCTGCCTTTGATACTCCAGGCCGTATGACGATGCGAAATAATCAAGAATTTCCTGCTTTGCCGCCGGGCGGGAACTGCTGACGTCAATTGCCTGGTTGATTTTGCCTGCCTCGATGCACTTTACGATCATCGAGAAGAGATCCTGGGGGTGGAGGTAGTCGCGAACAATGTTGGTGCTGTCGGTAATAAGTGTTTTGCCGTGCAGAATTGCCTGCATTACATCCGTGATGAAATAGCCGTCGCTCAGATTTATGTATCTGCTGAAATAGGAAAAGATTCGCAGATCGACTATTCTCAAATCCTGGTAGGCCCGATGTTTTGCCTCGGCATTTAACCGCACTATCCCGTAGAAATCCTCGGGAACGACACCATTCACCAGGACTCGATTTTCGGAAGACTCATCCGCCGGGTTCGAAAATCCCTTTCCATAGACCGCTCCGCTGCTGAAGCTTATGTAGAGCGCGGAAGGATTTATATCTTTCAGGTAGCCGATTGCCAAATTGTCGAAGGTTTCCGTAACCGTAAAATACCTGGTGAAATCACAGTTATCCTTGTTGCGTGTTTCCACTCCGACACAATTTATGATGGCATCATAGGAAAAGGATGGGAACTCGCGGTAGTCCGCGCAAACTGAGTAGTTGCCGCTGCCGCGTGTGCCCGTTGCTTCCAGGAATGACTCGATTTTTTCGGCGGACCTCACAAACAGGTACAGGTGATCTTTGCGGCCCTTCAGAAACCTGTAGACCAGACCCTTGGCGATATGAGACGTGGCGCCCATGATTGCGATTTTCATTGATATACGCCTTTCAGACGCTGCGCGGCATCCTGCAAATCGTCTTCCGGGAACAGACGGTATTTGATGAAATTACACTGAGAGCATACATCGCATACCTTGTCCCTTCCGTTCAGCATGGCCTGTCGAAAGGCGCGATAACCTTCTCCATGCCAGATTTCCTGCATCGTCTGATGGTTCGCATCGCCCATGATCCCCGGATAAGTAATCTGATAGCAGGGCACTACTTTTCCATCAGGATTTATCTGCATGGTAAAGAAAGGTTGTGGGCAGACCTGGATCGGCGCAACCGGCAACCCAAATTGTGTCCTGCTTCCGGGATTTTTCAGGACTTTTTCGTAGTCAACTCCAGGCATGATCGGCACGGCGGTTTCGACTGCGATTGAGTCGCAGATATCGCCAAAGGTGTCATAGAATTTCTGCTCGGTATCTTTTTCATCCAGGGCAATATCAACTATCTTGATGTAGACATGTGTGTCGGTCTTGTGGTTGTAGAAGTATTCGATATTGGAGACGAATTTTTCGAAATCGATATCCACTTTGCTTATCCGCCGATATTTCTCGCTTGATACGCCCTGCAGGGATATGACCATGCGGGAAAGCCCGGCGGCAATGAGGGCATCCGACATTCGATTTGTGAGGAGCGAACCATTGGTGAGCAGTTCCACCCGGAGGGCAACATTGGTTGAAACCGCATATCCGATCATCTCCGCGATATTTTTGTGCAGTAGGGGTTCGCCCATTCCGACAAAGCGCAGCACCTTTAACTGATCTCCAAACTGGGCCAGCTCGTCGATGCACTTTTTGTAGAGATCGTATTTCATCACCGGCCAGTTGGAAACGAACCCCCGCTCTTTGACCGGAATGGCATGAAAGCAATACTCGCAGGTGAAATTGCATGCGTAAATCGGAAATACCTGCACCACAAAGGGTGTCCTGAGCGGCAGTACATCCGCCAGTCGGGTCCTTGCGCCACCAGGAGCATTGCCGGAAACTATTTTCGCTTTCATCTGTCGAGCGATCCTCCAGTTTTTGAAAGCTATAACGACAGGTTAAACGGAGTTTTCGTCCTGTCTTCCTCCGTAAAGACTTCCCTGTACGGAACAGGCAGCTTCCTGTCGTAGACGCGAGCGGCAATCACATTGTCAATGAAGTTTCTGTCATGAGCTATCGGACAGTTATTGAGGTGTTCGCCAAACCACTTGATGCTCAAGCCGTTTTGAATGATCTCCTTTAAAGGCTGCTTGAAGATGTTGCCAAGGGAGATAAAAATATACTGGCAGGGCATCACGTCTCCGTACTGGGTAACACACACCATCGCCTTGACGGACGTGCATCCAAGGTCGAGTCCGTAGGCTGCTGTAAGATGGCTGAATATTTTATGCCGGGTTTCCAGTTGCCGTACGTAAGCCAGGTCCTCATCGTTTACCAGCATGTCGTACTGGCCCTGCCATGCACCCACGGGCTTGGCAAAGGTAAGGAAAACACCGATGTCCCTGTCGTTGAAATAATTAATAAATTCCATAAACTCAGGGCTATAGAGCCGCTGTTTTGTGACAACCGTACTAACAAATACTGCAAGTCCTGCTTTGCGCGATGCTTCCACTGCCCGTAGCGCCCTGGCATGGGCACCTTTTCGACAGCGAAAATGGTCGTGCTCTTCAGGATTGAGGTTATCGACACTGACCTGGATACGGTCCACGCCCAAGTCCTTGAGGTGCTTTGCGCGCTTGTCATCCAGCAGCCAGCCGTTTGTTACGCTGTTGATGTAGAACTTTTGCGGGTCAATTGCCTTTACGATTTCATCGTAGTCTTTATTGACGAAAGGCTCCCCGCCGTTGATCTCGAAGCGGGCAAGCCCCAGTTCATCGGCTTGACGTGCCAGCTCTCTTACCGCATCGGGGGTCATCTTGCGCCGGGTTCCGTTTTTCTGATCCTGCAGGACCTTTATCGAGCAGTGCCGGCAGGTCATATTGCATGCATAGTTGTACTGGAGCTGAATGATTGCGATGCTCTCGCCGCGCCGGATTTTTTCGTCAAACTTCATTACTTTTTCGTAGACGTAGGGCTTCTCCTTCTGGAGAATACTCCTTTTGCACTGCTCGTCCTGCGAATTAACGGTTTGCATGATCTTTTTACCCTTGGAAGGAAGTAGAGTTCTTTTCGAATGCCCCATGAATCGGGATCAAAGCTGATTATTCAATTTTGTCATCTCGTCTATATGTCCCCTGTAAATTTCCTGAACCTCAAGAAGGTTCGCCGGGCAGCGCTCATGCCAGGCAAGGTATCCGGCATCTTCCGGGGAAAGCCCCCGGTTTTTTGGTCGGAATGTTCCGGGTAGAAAACACCTGTAAAGAATCGAGATGAAATGCCCCCGGATTTGGCGATCCTCGAGAATAACCTGGTTTAGCGCAATCGGAGCGGGGTCAAACCTGACGGATGTCCCTATTTCGGTCTCGGCCACTTTTTCAACCCTGGTTTCAAGCCTTTCCTTGAATCGTACGATCCCGCCGGGTACATGCCATCCCGTCCCGGCATAAAGGTCATCTCTCCATGCCAGTAGCGTCCGCCCATTTTCGTCTTTTATCAGCAGATCGACATTAACGAGGGGAGTCGTCCGGCTGATGTAATAAAATATGCTGTCGGGCAAACCCAGTGATGGGTTAGGGACCGCCTCCACAAGTGTTGCGACGGAAGTTTCAAGTTTAAGATGATCGCATTTTGCCGCCATGGGCTTTTCCACCTTATCCAGCTATTCCCGCGCCGAAATAAGCATATTCCCGGCAAGCTCTTCGCGGTCCAGAAAAGGCCACATATCTTCCATGGGCCTGGAAGACATCGTGCCGTCTTCGTTTTTGGCCGATGAAACCCTGGGGGCCGTCGCCTGGTTTGGTGAAACCATCACCTCGCAAACCAGAGGGCCATCCGCGCTCAGGATTTCCCGCACTTTTTCCCTGATGTTCTCGTGGTTTTCAATAATTTCAGCCTTAACCCCGAAAGCCTTGGCGACCCTTCGGATGTCCGGAAGCGTCATGCCGCTTTCCTTGTTGCTCCCGACGAAGAAGCCGTCGAAGTAGTTCCTTTGAGTTGCCTGAATCGAGGCATAACCGCGATTGTTCAGGACGAAGAACTTTATGGGAAGATTCAGACGCCGGATGGTTTCTAGTTCCTGGATATTCATCTGGAATCCCCCGTCTCCATCTATGCAGACGGTGCGCTTCCGGCCGGAGGCCAGGCAGCCCCCGATGCTTGCCGAAATCCCGAATCCCATTGATCCCAGGCCCTGCGTGTTGAAAATTCTCATGCCGGGCTTAACCCGAAACGCCTGCATGGTAACCTCGCTGCATGTTCCCGAACTGCCCGGAACAAGCAGGTCATCGCAATTCATTTCGTCGGATAGCACATCGACCAGTACATAGGTGCTGACACCTTCGCGCTCGTTCCAGTACTCGGGGAGAATGACCGGGTATTTTCTTTTCCATTGCCTGCAGCGATCCCACCAGCCTGAACGGTCTTTTCGGGCAATACTTCCCGCCTGACGGATGAACTCCCCGATGGCTTCTTTTGCACCGGCGCGGATGGGAATATCGACTTTAATGTCCAGTTTCCCGATTTCGGCCGTATCGACGTCGATTATCACCTTCCTGGCCGCGGGGGCGAAGTTTTGATGGTTATAGGCCGTTTGTCCCAGATCCAGGCGCGCTCCCACGATAAGGATAAAATCGGCATTCTGCTGGGCGAAATTTGCCGCCCGCTGCCCTATCGACCCAGGTCTTCCGACATAGAGCGGATGGTCCTCGGGAAGAAAGTCCGCCGTTTTCCAGGTGGTAAGGACAGGTACCTGAAGGGCATCGAGAAGATGATTCACTTCGTCGATGGCCTTTGCGAGCCTGACACCGTTTCCAACCAGAAAAACCGGTCTTTGTGAGCCGTTTAGAAGCTCGATTGCCGCCTTCACATTGTTTTCAAGCTGTTTTGCGTCGCAGGAACCGTCCTCTGCCGGGGTGAAGCCTTCGAGCTTTGTTTCATCGATTGCCGCCGACTGAACGTCCAGCGGAATGTCAATCCAGACCGGTCCGGGGCGGCCGCTGCGTGCAAGGTGCAGGGCTCTATCAATGTGGTATTTTATCGAAAGTGGGTCGGTGACCGTAACGGCGTACTTGGTGAGCGATTCAACGATCCTGATTATGTCGAGTTCCTGGAACCCCATTTGCCGGACGCCTCGGCCCGCCATCAGGTCCGCGCGCTTTACCTGGCCCGAGATGAACATGCACGGAGTCGAATCGAGCCATGCTCCTGCGAGTCCGGTAATCGCGTTGGTGCCGCCCGGCCCGGTTGTGACAAGGGCTACTCCAAGGTTATTGGTACACTGCCCGTAGGCATCGGCCGCAATGGAGCAGGCCTGTTCGTGGAGGTTGCAGACGTATTCGAAACCGGATTGCCTGCCGAAAGAGTCCACTAGGTGCATGGCCCCGCCACCCGCCAGCATGAAAACGTGTTTTACTCTCTCTTCGGCTATTCGCTGTGCGACATAATCTGAAAGCTTCATCATCTTTAATGAGACCTCTGTTCCAGTCCCCTGTTCGGGCTTAACAATATTTGCGTGAGTTCGCGAAGTGCTTCCCCCAATGTCACGGTCGAACTATTCCACGGCCGCGGAAAAAGCACGGCGTTAATGCCAAGAGAGAGCGCACCTTCGATGTTTTCCTCGTTGTCGTCGACCAGAACATCAGCTTTGCCCCACCAGGCAAGGAAATCTTGCTTGTTGGAATGATATTGCGGAGCTTCTATTCCCGGCCGGGACGAGGGGATGGTGTGAAATGACCGGATCCATTGCCCGTAATTTCGCATCACCCAGTCCGCGGAAACATGGCCGGCGCACAAGGGCACTGCAGTGAGCGCCGCGTGATGTGCGGCCTCGCCATGCAGCGAGAACCATTCGAATACTTCGGCAACGGGCGACAACTTTGCCGCCTTTCCCGAGAGCCTGAAATCGTCCAGAGATGCCAGATACCCGGAACGATCTATTCCAAGAATTTGATGCGGGGGATTGGACGTGAGCTGTTCATACCCGAGGGAACGATTTGCGCCTGGCGAGGCCGCCCAATCTTCGAACCAGACTCTCATTAGGTCATTGAGTACGTCGTCCACATCCCAGACGATTGTTTTCATTAATTAAACCAGTAGGTTAAAAGTGTCTTCCGGTTCTCGTTCCGGGCTATTGCCGGGTCAAGATAGAAGGAATCATTCGCGTAGTGCGTCGATGAAATCTCCTCGATGATCGCTCCGGTCTCGCTGCCGAAGAAATGGTGCACGCCTCTTTCCACAGTGACTGTTTCACCGGTTTTCAAAAGCCTGCTCACGCCGTCAAGTTCGATATCCACATCCCCGTAGAGTACATGGAACGTCTCTTCTTTTTGCTGGTGATACTGGGTGGGATGTTTCTGGCCGGGGAGCAATACGATCAGCTTTTTGCAGTAGACGCGGTTTACGACAGTCATCATCGTGAGCCCAAACTCGAAGAACCGGTCGATCCCGTAGTGATGGGAGATTTCGAGATCGACCTGGGCGGGAATAGTGACGCCGCTCTTGGTCAAAAGCTGCTTCACGTCCTGGACTATCTTGTAGACCTTGTCCCTGACGTTTCTAGTCGAAGTATTAAGCGAGAGCAGGGGCGCATTGGCCTCGATGTCGCAGGTGGCGTGGACTTCCGTGTATTTGGACAAATCGTTTGCCGTAACGTGCCCATCCATGGTGGGAATAGCCGAGAACAGAGCATCATGGGGGATTCTCTCGCCTTTTTTGAAATCTTTCCTGGCGAAAAGTCCCCTCTGCAGTGAGCGAAGACTCGAGAGTTCAGGCTCGCTGAAATCGGCCCGCTTCCCCGATGTTCCGCAAATTTCGAAAGCCCTCCAGGCCGCATTGAGCCATTCATGGGCCTGATCGGGACTTGCCGAGTAATCGTTCAGCTTGATCCCGGTATCAGGCACGCCGACGTGCTTCTCAAAAAGGGTCACTCCCTTTCCGACAGCCACTTTTACGCTGTCGAGTTCGGTCGGGGCTTCGTGGGTGGAATACCCGATCCTTACCTGGGGATACCTGGATTTCAAGAGATCGATCTGATTCAACTGCAGTTGGGCCGCCGGGGTCGGGTACTGAGCCACGCAATGCATGATTGCAAGCTCTTTGTTCCTGTGCTCGAAGAAGCTGACCACCTTGTCGATTTCCTGAAGGGCGATGCCCGCCGTCGATGCGATAATCGGTTTTTCGGCCCTGGCGATCCTTTCAAGGAGCGGCCAATCATTGAAAGAGCAACTCGCGATTTTGATGATGTCGAAATCGTGCTGCTCGATCATGCCCACCGATTCTTCATCAAAAGGGGTGCAGACGGCTATAAATCCCTGTGCCTTGATCTCGTCTCTTAGCATCTTGAACTGATCGGGGGTGAGGCGGGTCTCCATGAAGCGCTTCACATACTTGAAATCCGTCCTGTGCTTATAGTCGGGGTGTATGAAGGTGTCCAACTGGCGGTACTGCAGCTTGAAAGCGAAGTTGAAGGGGAACCCGGTGGAGATCTTTTTGAACTCCCTGATGATTTTAAGACCGTGCTCCGGCAGGCCCATGTGATTGTTGGCCATCTCGAATATAAAAAGCGGCTGCAGGGAATTAAGTGAAAACATGAGTTCCTCCCGGAATTAGCCAGTTGTCACTTGCGGCTGGCAACTCTCTTTGCGGAAACTTTTCCGGATGCCACCAAATCGTTGGGCATCCGATGGAATACATCGAGCACATAGTCCGTCATGGGCTCAGATATGCCGGGATAGAGCCCGATCCAGAATGTCTGATTCATGACGGTGTCCGAGACCTTCAGCTCACCCGCAACTCGAAAGGGGACTTTGCTGTAGGCAGGCTGCCTGATGAGATTGCCCCCGAAGAGAAGGCGAGTTGCTATTTTGTGCTTATCGAGATAGAGCACCAGATCGTTTCGGCTAAACGGCGCATTATTTCTTACGGTAATCGGAAAGCCAAACCAGCTCGGATTGCTCCCCGGCGTTGCCTCCGGGAGTATCAGAAACTCCTGCAGATCGCTCAGCCCGCGGTAGAGCGTCTGAAAATTTTTACGGCGGGTCTCGATGAAGCCCGGCAGTTTTTTCATCTGGGATACGCCCACCGCCGCCTGCATGTCGGTAGCCTTCAGGTTGTAGCCGATATGGGAGTAGCAATACTTATGGTCATAGCCAAAGGGCAGGTCGCCGAGCTTCCACTCGAACCGCCGCTTGCAGGTGTTGTCCTCACCCGTATCGCACCAGCAGTCCCGCCCCCAGTCACGAAAAGATTCTACAAGGACCTTCAGCTCCCGCCGGTTTGTCAAGACGCATCCGCCCTCGCCCATTGTGATGTGGTGGGCGGGGTAGAAGCTGAATGTGGATAGTTCGCCGAACGTGCCGGCATTTTGGCCCTTGTAGGTCGAACCCAGGGCATCGCAGCAGTCTTCAATCAGCCACAAACCGTTTTGATTTGCGAACTCCGCCACCTTTTGCAGATCGAAAGGATTTCCGAGCGTGTGGGCCAGGAAAATCGCTTTTGTGCGTTGCGAAATGGCGCGGCCGAGTAGGGCGGTATCGATGTTATACGTGGGAAGGCTGATGTCCACGAAAACGGGAATCAAACCATTTTGAATAATTGGATTTATGGTTGTTGGAAAACCGGCCGCAACCGTGATCACCTCATCGCCGGCCCTGAGGGCGCGCTCTTCAAGTTTGGGTGAGGTAAGGCTGGAGATTGCCAGGAGATTAGCGGAGGATCCGGAATTGGTCAGGGCGGCATGCGCAGTACCCACGAACTTTGAAAATTCTTTTTCAAACTTCTTTGCAAAACGGCCTGTTGTCAGCCAGAAATCGAGTGAAGAATCAACCAGGCATTGAATGTCTCCGGCGTCGAAAAATCTTCCGGAAACCGGTACCGGTGTCTTCCCGGGTACAAACTTTACGGGCGGGAATGCGGTGCTGTAATATTCTTCCACCAGCGCCATTATCTTGTCGCGAATCGCGGCGCCGTCAGTGCCCATTGAAATATTCCCTGTACCAGTCAATTGTTTTTCGCAGCCCGTCTTCAAGGCCGTACAGGGATTCCCATCCCAGCTCCATTCTGGCCTTTGCCGCGCAGAGGTACTGGTGGCGAATCTCGTTTTGGGCCTCGCTGCGGATGTCGGGCTCCAGGTCAGACCCCATGAGGTGGAGAATCCTGTGCACGAGGTTTAAGACGGTTGTCTGCAACTCGTTTGAGAAATTGAAGGCCTGGCCGCATAGATCGGGGTTTTCCGCCAGCTTTTCAGCAAGTAGCATGTAAGCCGCTGCCCCATCTTCTACATAGAGGTAGTCGCGGATAAACGATCCGTCGGATCGAATCATTGGCGCTTGACCAAAGAGAATCGAACGGATTGTGCCGGGAACGATCCGGTTCCAGTTGAGGTCTCCGCCGCCATAAAAATTTCCGCAGCGGGTTACCGCAACCGGCAAGTCGTATGAGACTGCGTAGGACTGGGCGATGAGGTCCGCGCAGGACTTGCTCACGTCGTATGGATGGCGGCCCTGCAGGGCTATGTCTTCACGGTATGGCAAATGATAGTGGTCTCCGTAGGCTTTATCGGAGGAGGCAACGACGATCTGCTTAACCGTCGGGCTGTGCCGGCAGGCATCGAGAAGGTTCCAGGTACCCTGAATGTTGCTCTCGAAGGTGGAAATCGGGTTTCGGTTGGCAATCTGCACGATGGTTTGAGCCGCCAGATGAAATACCGTATCGATTTCATATTCGCCCAGGGTGCGCTCGATGCAATCGCGGTCCCTGATGTCGCCGCGAACAACCTTTACTTTTTCCATCAGGCCGGATCGCACGAATTCACTTTGAGGCACCCAGTCGCGGACAAGACAGGTGATGTCGGCCTGAGATTCCAATAGGCGGCGCACCAGCCAGCTCCCCAGGAGCCCGGTTGCGCCAGTTACCAGTACGGGTCGGTTTTGCCAGAAAGAGAGATTCAAGCCTGCGGCCTCCTCCATGGAGGGTTACCTGACGCATACATCCCCTCAAGAAGCTGAACGTCTCTTAGCGTATCCATGCACTGCCAGAAATCATGATGACGGTAAGCCATGAGCTGGTTTTCCCGGGTAAGGCGTTCGAGCGGTCTGGATTCAAATGACTGTTCGTCGCTGTCTATGTAGTTTGCGATATCGGGTTGCAGCACAAAGAAGCCTCCGTTAATCCAACCTTCTCCGGTTTGAGGCTTCTCGGCAAATCTCGATACGATCTCGTTTTCGAAGGTCAGGCCGCCAAAGCGGGCAGGCGGGCGCACGGCCGTGACGGTGGCGGTCTTCCCGTGCTCCCGGTGGAATTGGAGAAGTTTATTTAAATCCACGTTGGAGACGCCGTCGCCGTAGGTCAGGAAAAAAGGTTCTTTTCCGATAAACTGCGCAATCCGCTTTACGCGTCCGCCGGTTTGCGTCTTGTCGCCCGTATCCAACAGATGGATCACCCAATCCTCGGCGTGGCCGTTATGCACCATCAAGTCGCCGGTTGCGAGCCGCACCGTCAGGCTGCAATTGCGTTTGCGGTAGTTGATAAAGTAGTCCTTTATCATTTCCCCCTTGTAGCCGAGGGCGATCACAAATTCATTGTAGCCGTAATCGGCAAAGCTCCGCATGATATGCCACAGGATCGGCTTGCCCCCGATTTCGACCAGGGGTTTGGGTTTAACTACGGTTTCCTCTGAAAGACGGGTGCCCAGCCCTCCTGCCAAAATTCCGACCTTCATTGTGCATCCCCTTTTTCAAAAATTTGACGCCGGTGCCCGGTCCCACCAATTCCAATTCGCCCTTTATCAGCTTGCTGCCAGGGCATGGAGCACGAAATGACTCTCAATGTCTCCTGAACCCGCGGAGTTATTTGAGCAAGGGCCATGCCATTCTTAGAAGACCTCTTCGGCCGGCCGGACAGCACCGGCGTACGAATGGAGACTTAATACGCGGGGTGAATGATTTTGAGGAGTATGAATCATCTGTTACCCGATCCCGCTATATGGTATCTTTTCGCATGTTTGGCGGTTGCCGGGCGCAAGTATTTATCGAACCGAAAGGGGCATAAATTGATCAGGTTTAAATCATATATAGAACAGCACATACGTGATAGCATTGCAGCAAAAACTGCTTTTATTCCAACCTGCTGCGAAGTACTGCCTCTCATGGCGGAAAAAATTGCGGGGGCCTTTGCCGCGGGCGGGCGTCTTTTTCTTTTCGGAAACGGTGGGAGCGCGGCCGATGCCCAGCACATAGCGGCAGAATTCGTGAACCGCCTAAGGCGCGAGCGTCGGGCCTTGGCTGCAATTGCCCTCACAACCGATTCATCAATCCTGACCTCGATAGCCAACGACTACGAATTCGATGAAATTTTCGCCAGGCAATTGTCAGCACTTGGAAGGCAGGGGGATGTTGCACTGGGAATCAGCACAAGCGGGCGTTCGCCAAACGTGCTGAAGGCCCTGAAGCTTGCACGGGAAAACGGCATCGAGACCCTCGGGTTCGCCGGCAATCCCGGGGCGGAAATGGACGGCCTTTGCGATTACATCCTGCACGTCCAATCGTCGGTAACAGCTATAATCCAGGAATGCCACATCACAGCCGGCCACATCCTCTGCGCCCTTTCGGAAGAAGTTTTGCTGGTATCCGAGAAGTAAACGCAAGGTGGGATGAGCGGGAGCCACCCGCAAGCATGATGATTCGATCAGGCTCTTTCCATTGCAGCGAACGCTTTCGAGGTAGTTCCAGCAGCCCCTCCGAGATTTCGCGCCCATGAACTTTATCCTCTCACACATTAATATCATTTTATTCCGATTCGCGCCTGAGTCCATCCAACGCGATGGGGCGGCAAGCATGCCTTCAAACGCGGGGGCAGGGGTGTGTTCGGAAACTGCCGGGAACTGCCCGGATAAGGATTACACCTGTTCGTTTTCCATGGGGTAGTTTATGGTATCAGGTACCCTGAACATCCAGAGAGCTTTTTCGGGCAGGATGCGACGCCTTATTGAGGTTCGGCACAGCCAGGGGATGGATGCATTTTTCTGGTTTGCTATTCCGTTACGGGAATTACCGCTCACTTTTGAGCATTACTCTCATTCTATTGGAGGTCTCCGTGGAACAGGAAATCTATAAAAAACTGGCCAAGCATTTGGACGACCTTCCGGGCGGCTTTCCACCCACTGAAAGCGGAGTGGAAATGCGTATCCTCCAGAGACTCTTCAGCCCTGAGGAAGCAGAACTCGCCATTCATCTTACGCTGCTTCCCGAGGAACCGCGTGTCGTCGGGCGCAGGGCCGGGATTGCTCGGGACAATGCAACTCGACGTCTGGAGAATATGGCCCTAAAGGGACTCATTTTGAGGGAGGAACGGGAAACGGGCCCTGTTCGATACATGGCCGCTCAGTACCTCATCGGGATCTGGGAGTACCACGTGAATGCTCTGGACAAAGAATTGATAAAGGACATGAGCGAGTATATGCCGGTCCTTACAGAGCAGGCGTGGAAGGTCCCTCAGATCCGCACCATTCCCGTCGACCGCAGTATAACGCCGGAACACAGGGTGTTGCCCTACGAGATCGCTGAGGAACTTGTTAGAGCCCAGAATAGATTCAGGGTTGTACCGTGTATCTGCCGACGCGAGCACACCATGATGGGAAAGGGGTGCGCCAAGCGGGAGGAGACGTGTTTATGGTTTGGCATGGCGGCGGATTATGGGAAGAGGAATGCCTTGGGCCGCGAGATTGACCTTCAGGAGACACTGGACATCCTTAAATTGGCCGATGAGGCCGGTCTCGTCCTTCAGCCCGCAAATGCTAAAGACGCTCTCTTTATATGTCTTTGCTGCGGGTGCTGTTGCCAGGTACTGAAAATGTTCAAACGCCAGGCCAAGCCGGCAGCTATGGCGGCCAGTCCTTTTTTTGCCACCCATAATCCTGAAAACTGCCAAACCTGCGGCATTTGCGTGGATCGCTGCCAGATGGGGGCCCTTAATCTCGAAGTCGACGGGTTGCACCTGGATGTCGATCGCTGCATTGGCTGCGGGCTCTGTGTTTCCACCTGCCCTGCCGATTCGCTGAGTTTGGTTCGAAAACTCGAATCCGAACAACCGAATGTGCCCAGGGACATTATCGATACATCTATTAAACTGGGGAAGGCCCGCGGGAAAATCACAACGCCCGGCCTTATTACGATGGTTGTCAAATCCAAGATAGATAGGATTCTAACGTGTGGATAGCATCCGATCTCACGGGTGACACTGGCAACGGGTTTATTGTTGACAGTGCCGTAGGCAAGAGGGACTTGATGATGCACGCACCCATTGTGTTCCGCGCATCGGCCCCCGCCGTGGGCGGGGTTGCCGGTGCCACCCGCGGGTTCACCGCGTATCGAAGCTTATAGCAGACATAATGTCATTAAATTTGAATTGTGTCAGACTGAATTGCGATCTATAGTCCTGAACGAATATCCAGCGTGAAAACTATCAACGAGCGTGACTATGCTTCGCACGTGGACCGGAGCGGGAAACATATTTCCAAATTTGTAGCCCGCGGGGGTTATCGATGCAGCGCATTCCTGGTTCAATTTTTCCAAAAATTTCCCTATCAGAGCAAGAAACATATAGAGTGAGACCAGGCCTTGCTGCGTTTCAATCTGCATTAGCGCATTCTGAGAACTGGGTATTATTTCCTTAATTTCTGGTGATTTAAGCTCCGGGCTCCTCCTCTATTAGGAGTAATCAGTAAATGAGCGATAAATGCATCCGCGGTAAGTGCAATTCCATTTTCCTGGGGATCATCAAGTGCTTAATCGCAGTATCGACGGCTGCATGTCTATTATCCGGCTGCGATCTTGATTCAGAATACAAAACAATTGATTTGAAGAATGTGATTAACGAAGAAGAATTTGCTCGAATCAAACCAAAACGAGAGCCCAATGTCTTTCTTTTCGGTTTCGATCTGCGTGCGACTCCAGAAGAGGATGCCAAGCAATATCTGCCCTTTCTGCGATATTTAGAGAATGCAACCGGGTATCGCTTCAACTTGTGTTTCACTTCCAAACACAAAGACATTGTACAAGTCCTGGGAACGGGAGAGATAGACTTTGCCGCGATTGGGGCCGGCAGCTACCTGAGAGCACATCGGGAGCACGGTGTAATTCCGGTTGCACGCGGGCTAAACAGCCTCGGCAAAGGTGAATATCAGTCCCTGATTATTGTGCGCCCCGATAGCGGATTCAAGGAGGTAAAAGATTTACGGGGGAAAAGATTCGCTTTCGGCAGCATCAATTCAACTCAGGGGCACATCATCCCAAGGATCATGCTCGCCCAGCAGGGCCTGAGAATGGAGGACCTGGGTTCCTACGAATTTACCGGTTCTCATTTCGAATGTGCCAATTCGGTCACATCGGGTCGCTTCGATGCGGGAGGAATTCAGGATACGATGGGCCGGGAATTGGCAGAAAGAGGATTGGTAAAGATTCTCCAGACCTCCGAATATTATCCGTCCAGCGGAATTTCTGCCTATCGAAATGTACCAACCGAGGTAATAGCGGCGGTTAAGAAGGCCCTGCTTGATTTTCAACCTCTGGGACGTGATGCCGAACCGCTTTATCATTGGGAGCGGACTGAGATGCCAAATGGCTTTATCGAGGCCAAGGACGAGGATTACGAGGAATTCAGGAACTGGGCTGTAAAACTCGATTTGATGTCCAAATTCAAGTCCGAGGAGCGTAAGCCGTGAAACTTCACACCAAGATCATTTTATTGGTCACTTGCCTGGGTGGAGGTATCGGCCTTTGCTGCACTCTGCTGGGCGGCAGCATTCTGCGGGAGGCAATTGATGCAGAGTTCAAGAAAGAGGCCAAGATCATAGTCCAGGGTGTTGGAGGTCGTATTGCCCAGAATGTAATAGACAACGAAGTGATTCCCGCAAGACATGTTCTGCGAGATATAATCAATCTGACACATGGTCCGGGGTATGCTTATGTCATCGGTTTCGACGGCGAGATATTCGCACATTCTTTTGAAAAGGGTTTCCCCCGAGATTTAGCAAAGATAACGCACGAAAAATGTCTCTCTGGGGAACCATCCACATATCTGACTGCCACTGGTTTTGTCCTCGATTTGGCGTATCCGCTTATCAAAGGCATGCCCGCTCATGTGCACATCGGTATAAATACAAATCAATTGACTGACATGGTTACTGCCCTTCGAGATCGTCTCCTGCTTCTCAGCCTCCTTGTCACGCTCTTTTGTGTTTCGATAGGAATCTTCGTGACCCGACGCGTTACCTATCCTCTTAGAGTTTTGACTGATTCCTTGCATTCCTTTGCCGAAGGAATGGCAGAGGAGGAGATCAGGCTGAGTACCGGGGGCCAGGAGGTGAGGGAATTAATCACGGCATTCAATGCTATGAAATCCAAACGCGTGGCGGCGGAAAGGGCTTTACGCGAAAGTAAGCGGCAGGTGGATACGATTCTGCAATCCTTACAGAGCGGGGTACTTATTGTCGATTCGGCAACACACGAGATTATCGAAGCCAACCCCGCGGCCTGCAAACTGATTGGTTCAACCCGTGAACAGATCGTTGGGCACGTTTGCCATAAATTCGTATGCCCAGCCGAAAAGGGGGCTTGTCCTATCACAGACAATGGCCAGAGTGTGGATAATTCCGATCGCGTGCTGATAAAGGCCGATGGCATGGAGATTCAAATTATCAAGACTGTGGTCCCGATAACTTTGGGGAACAGGTCTTGCCTTCTTGAATCCTTTGTAGATATCACTGATCGTAAGAAGGCCGAGGATGCTCTGCGTAGGAGTGAGGAAAGACTTGCACTGGTAGTCGATGCAACACAAATTGGCATGTTTGACTGGAATATGCTGAAAAGGGAGTCATTTTGGACGCAACAGCATCAGATAATCTTCGGCTATCCCGCTACGTCCAATTCTGCCATGCGCGCCTACCACGACTGGGCGGATCGGGTTCATCCCGACGATCTTCCCCGAGTTGAAGAGCGTATCCACCGGTCGATGGCCGAGCGGAACCTCTTTGTGGCAGAGTACCGCATCGTTACGCCTAACGGCTCCCAGCGGTGGGTTGAATCCCGTGGTCTATTCATATATGACCTCGATGGTAAAGCAATGCGGATGATCGGCACAGTACAGGAGATAACCGAGCGAAAGCACGCTGAAGAGCGTTTGCAGCGCGCCGAGAAAATGGAAGCTCTTGGAACGCTGGCGGGTGGTGTGGCCCATGATCTCAACAATGTCCTTGGCATAGTTGTAGGCTACTCCGAGCTGCTTCTTGATAACTTAGACGAGTCCAGTTCGGCCCGATCCGAAGCCGGGAAGATTCTTAAAGGGGGTCAAAGGGCCGCTGCGATCGTTCAGGATCTGTTGACCCTGGCGAGGAGGGGGGTGAGGAGCAGGAAGGTTCTGAACCTTAACCGCATCGTCAAGGAATCCCAGAACTTCCCCGAGTTCGCCAAAGCGCTCGCCTGCCATCCAGACATAGTTATAAAGATGGATTTAGCCCCCGATCTGTTGAACATCTCGGGTTCCGGCATTCATCTGGAGAAATCCTTCATCAACCTTCTTTCCAATGCCGCTGAAGCCATGCCGAATGGAGGCACCCTGACCGTAAGGACTGCCAACCATTACCTCGACCAACCAATATCGGGATATGACGAAGTGCGGGAAGGAGATTACGTGGTGCTCAGTGTTTCCGATACGGGTGAAGGAATACCGGCTTCCGATTTGAAGCGCATTTTCGAGCCCTTTTACACCAAGAAAGTCATGGGGAGAAGTGGCACCGGATTGGGATTAGCTGTGGTGTGGGGTACTGTTAAGGATCACTTCGGATACATTACGGTGCAGAGTGAAGAAGGGAAGGGAACCACCTTCACTCTCTATTTTCCGGTAACGAGAGAAGAATTATCCTCTGAAGAGGAAACTGTCTCCGCCTCGGAGTATATGGGCAATGGTGAAACCATTCTGGTTGTAGATGATGTGAAAGAGCAACGAGAGCTCGCAGGCACGATGCTCAGGAAGCTCCATTACAAGGTTGTCACTGTTTCGAGTGGCGAAGAAGCGGTGGAATACGTGAAACGGCACACAGTCCATCTGGTGGTCCTGGACATGATCATGGACCCGGGCATGGATGGTTTGGACACTTATGCCAAAATACTTGAGATGCATCCTGATCAGAAAGCAATTATCGTCAGCGGATTCGCGGGCACCCGACGAGTAAGAGAAGCTCAGTCCCTGGGCGCAGGCGCCTATGTGAAGAAGCCGTATATTTTAGAGACGCTTGGACTGGCCGTCAGAAAGGAATTGGAGCGTAAGGGAAATTCGGCCGCGAAATCCTGAGCAGATTACCGGTATAGCACGCAACATCATCCTGTCCTTCAGTGTCTCAGCATCAGTGCTGCCCGCAATGTTTTTCGTCGATGGAACGTGGGCGGTTTGCCTCCCGTTGTCGAATCACCACTAGATGCATAGAATTAAAAAAGGATAGCTCCACTTAGGGGCTGTTTGAAGTAATTAGTTCCGCCTAAACTAAAGTGGAAAGAGTTACGAGAATGAAAGCCGCAATCGTACATTTCTTTCTTCTCCCGCTTTTGTTGTTCTCCGTCAGTGTTTGCGAGGCTGATGTAAAGGTGCAAACCGAAAGCACGCCACAAGTCGTCGATTTCTTGATTAGCGCGGTTGCCGAGTCGCATCTTACCTTCATAAGAAACGGCGAGAAGCATACGAGCGAGGAGGCGGCTGAGCA
Source organism: Desulfarculales bacterium UBA702 (assembly GCA_002298165.1). GTDB lineage: Bacteria > Desulfobacterota > Syntrophobacteria > Syntrophobacterales > Syntrophobacteraceae > SbD1. The sequence goes on along the minus strand of DBMI01000082.1, from coordinate 4,883 downwards.
CATCCAAATGAAATATGATTACTTTCGGGATAGGATTAAGACGCCGGAGGACTTCATTGGCCTTTGTGCATCGAAGAGTATTCTTTCCGGAAAACAGTACCTGGTGATTACCGATAATGGCACAATCCCGGTTTCGACCTGGCTTGAGCAAGAACTCGCCAATCACGAGAAAAGCCAGAAGCGTTCCTGATAGAAATTTGCGTTCAAGCGCCGCCGCATCCTCAGGCGCGGTTTGAACACAGAATGAAACTTCAATTTGCCCATCCGATACTCATTCTACATTTCGAATTTTCATAAGATATGGGAACTAGTCTGTGCCGACTTCGGGGTACCCGCTGGGGGCATGATGCTAAAACCCATTGTCATTGTAGGGGCAAAAGATTTTTTGCCCCTACATACTCTTTTGCGGTCGATGGTCATCTCGATCTACGGCGCTTCCGGAGGCTCTTGCGCTCCGCACCCGGATATAACCGCTCCCTCCCGGTATTAAAATAAGCCGGTCCTGCGAGTGCGGAACTCTCGATGGAGTGCATTTGGGTTGTCCGCGATTAAAGAAAACGCCACATCAAGCGGGTGAATCTTTCTTTCAGGCGCTCGCTGACCGACCTCTTTCGCCACTGGGCAAGGGTAATTTCATTGGAGTTCCCGAGGTCATCGGCGAACATTGATTCCATTTGGGTGGTAAAATTCTTGCCTAAAATAACGGCATTTACCTCATCGTTTCTCAGATAGCTCCACAAGTCCATGTTCGTAGAGCCCACCGAAGACCAGACGCCGTCTATCACCGCCGTCTTTGCGTGCAACATCCCGCTGCGGTGTTCGTAGACTCTGACACCGGACTGCAGGAGTCTTTCGTAATGGGACCGGCCGGCATAGAGGAGCAGGCGCGAATCGCTTTTCGAGGGAAGGATTATCTTTATATCAACTCCGCGCCGCGCTGCGGCTGTCAGGAGTTTCAAAGTCTGCTCGTCAGGGGCGAAATAAGAGTTGGTCAGGTAAATCGATTTCACCGCAAAGCTAAATGCTGCAAGGTACATCAGGTAAGTATCACGGTTGTTCTCGCCGGGGGTGCTTGCTATTACCCGGATAAATTCATTGCCGGCTTCTTCAAGCGGCGGAAAATAATCGCGCGGGGGAAGATTCAGGCCTTTTTGTCTTTTCCATGTTTCCATAAATAGTTTCTGAAATTCAGCCACGGCAGGGCCTTCGATCTGAACGTCGGTGTCCCGCCATGAAATGGCCCCTTTCTCGTCGGAACCCAATCCAGAGGGCATGGAAGAATAATCGCTGGAAACATTTACTCCCCCGGTAAATGCAATACGGCCGTCCACAACCATTATCTTGCGGTGATCCCGGTGAATATCCCTGCCCGTCATTAGACTAAGCGGGTCAATAGGATTGTATGCGAGCACGAGCACGCCGAGCTTGCGCAGGCGGTCGAAAAAAGAAGCAGGAGTGCTCAATGACCCAAGGCTGTCATAGATAATATTCACCTGGACATTTTGGGATTGCTTCCGCGCAAACAGTTCCGCGAAGCTTTGTCCGGCCTCATCGGGATTGAATGTGAATGTCTCGAAATTGATGTGATCGGACGCATTTTGGATAGCGCCCTGCATGGCTTGGTAAGTGGCCGGTCCATTTACAAGAAGAGTTGCTCTGTTTCCTGCTGTTAGGGGCCTGCCGGTAATAGTCTCTTCCACCAGAATGTGGCGTTCCATGAGGTCGGCAGGCAGGTCCTGGCCCTTCAGACGACCTATTATTTTATCAACTGCATCCTTAGAAAGGGGCCTATGTCCGCGCACAATGGCCGGTGTGGTCCTCCGGGTATAGGATGTCGTGACAGCATCTTCAATTCTGGGAAGGGTCGCGCAACCGCTGAAGAGAAACAGAAGCGGCAGGAAAATCAGAAATAAACCAGGAACGAATTTTCTCCCCGGTTCAGACCAGTTCATAGCCAAGTTTCCCGTTTTTTGTTGGACCTTTTAAAGTACTCTCCCAAAGCCCGGCAGTGGATACCCATCAGCGAAATTTCAGATGTTTTGTAGTCATCGAAGCGGAAGTCGTCCAGCGGGGAAGATGGAAAGTTGGAGGCAGGAGAACTTTTCAGCGGGCCAGCCCGATTTCAAAGGCCCGGGGAGCGAGTCTTCCAATAACCCTATCGCTTCTTGCAGCTCAGTGCCGATCCGGCGCTTCGCGCATGGCCGTCAACTTACCGGCAGAGTCTGGTTGTAGCACGGTCTCCCGACCGTTCTACCCGCGCCGACCGAAGGTCTCCACGGGTGCCTAATAATTGGAGACCTTCGGTCGAGGGCATGACGCGGTCAGGAGACCACGTCATAACAATGTGGCAGTATCGCCATCAGCGTCGATTCCGCGCGTCGCTGCTCACGCGCTTGCGCGCGTGGCCAAAGCTTCGGGGGAAGAATCGTTCCCCATTCTTTTTAGTCTTGAAAGGCTTCACCGTCCGTCCGAACCCTCTGATATATGGGTCTTGCCGCCCGTGTGGATATAAATCAGGCTGCCGTCTTTTATGCGATTGATAACCGATTCCGCCACTTCGACCGGTATGGTCGGACACCCCAGGCTTCGTCCCAGCCGGCCCTTATTAAGCATAACCGAACGCATGCTGACGTAGTTGGACCCATGCATCACGATGCCGCGTCTTAGCGCGTTGTCGTTGACCCCTTTCTCAAGCCCGTGAAGCTGGAGCGCGGTTCCGTGTTTTCCGGAATATTTTCGGCCGGTGATGAAGAACCCACGGCAGCTCTCGAATGATTCGGGCCGGTTTGAAAACGCGGTCGCATAAGCCCATCCTGAATTTTTACCATGCGAGACGAGGAACTTTTCGACCCCGCCCTTCTCCATGTCTATCAGATACATTCTTTTCACATAAGAAGGTTTGCTGTAATCGATGATGGTCAGGTAACGCCTGTTTCTGATTGCTTGCCGGTAGGACCGCAAGTGGACCAGAACATTCGAGAAAGCATCATTGCCCCGGATGGCCCCTTCGCGCAGTGTCTTTTCATGGGCCGGAAGTCTCCCAGACCTCGTGCTGGACAAATGGCTGCTCCACTCGCTCTGCCACGGGAGAAGCACCAGGATCAGAACGATAAACCCGGCTAAAAGAAATCGATAATGGACCGGAGAAAACCCTCGAATGTTTCCGACGGTGCTCGAACCCTTAGGTTCAGGTCTTACCGGGTAAAGGGTAAGCATAAGAATCCCTGCTCCACTAAACCTTAATGATACTGTTGCAGGGTGCAGTTTACAGCATGCGAACTCGGTTCGCAACATTGACCGGTACATGTGCTACCGTGCCGAACATGCCTCCTTTCCCTGCAGGGGTGGGAGATGGTGTCAATGTGAAAAACAGCCTGGGCTATTTAGCATTGAGGGAATTTTGTCCAGCTTAGGCGGGCGATTGCTACTAGATTTGCCGCGCGCGATGAATGTGATTACTTTTTTTGCGTTGGAGCCGGCTTGAATCTAAATGATTAAGGCGCGAGGATGCGCCTGAAGCCATGACAAGTCCGAGTTTACTTTTATTTTCAAACAGTCATGGCAAGGAGAATATGCTCATGCGAAATAGAATGCAAAGGTTACTGATAGCAGCATCTGGTGTTCTAATCCTGGTTTTTATTATTTCGGGGTGCGCAACAATAGAAAGAACCAGCGCCAAAGATGATGAAAGTAAGTTGGCTGCCGCGGGATTCAAAATTAAAATCGGCGACACTCCGGAAAAACTTGCCCAAATCAATGCAATGCCCCAGCGGACGTTCACGGTCGAAAAAAGTGAGAATGGACTCCACTGGAATTATGCAGATGCGGATTTTTGCAGATGCCTGTACACTGGCGATGAATCGGCCTACCAACGATATCAGGAATTGGCCGTAAGAGAGAGGATTGCTGAAACAAATCGTCAGGCCGCATTGGATATGGACACATTCGGTTGGGGGCCCAATCCTTGGAGACGTGGTACATGGGGCCCTGGTTTCTGGGGACCCGGTTACTGGTGAGTACCCTTATCCATCGTGTAAAACGCAGTCCGTCTTCGGGACCAGCCATAAGAGCGGCACTTTAGCAAGTGCAATGCGGGAGATATTCCAAAGGGCAAGGAAAAATGTGAGGTAGAGCTGGGGCTGACTCTCACGGCCACTCAATCACCGTCTGTTAAATTGCCGGCTCATTGTCGGAATCGGGAGAGATCATGCAACCCACAAAACTGTCTGCGACCCTTGTTTACGTGACCTTGACGGCACTGCTGCTGATTTGTGCCGGTCCCGCCGAGCCTGCTATTAAGCGAATAGGAGGGCAAACCGTATATGTGCCGGCTTATTCACATATTTACCAGGGGGACAGAGAGGCGCCTTTTTATCTGACAATAACGCTGAGCATCAGAAATACAGATCCGGCAAATCCGATTACACTCCTTTCGGTTCAATACTTCGATACGGAAGGAAACCTGTTGAGGAAATTTCAGGAAGGAGAGCTGAAGTTGCGCCCAATGGGCTCTATTGAGTACGTCGTGAAGGAATCAGACAAAAAAGGCGGCTCAGGGGCAAATTTTGTGGTTAAATGGAAAGCTGAAGCGCAGGTGACTGAGCCTATCATCGAATCAGTAATGATCAGTACTGCCATGCAACAGGGGATATCGTTCAGTTCCCGTGGACAAGCTATCGAGGAGCATTAATCAGAATTTAATATATCTACCGCACATGCCGTGATCTCGGCCTCACGCACAAGAGCGTCAGGCCCGCAAGAGCGCATGTCCTTCGGTCGGCCGTGTAGCACGGTAAGGACAGGCTGCTGCTCAAATCCGCTGCATGATCTATCGGGATCTCAGCTTCGAAAATCGTCATTCCCGCAGCGCTTCTGGGCGGGAA
>DBMI01000022.1 GCA_002298165.1 Desulfarculales bacterium UBA702 | reverse complement strand
GGCTTACGCCGCGGGTGTAGCTCAGTTGGTAGAGCACAAGCTTCCCAAGCTTGGGGTCGCGGGTTCGAATCCCGTCGCCCGCTCCAGGTCGAGGCTTATCCCTCCTTGCCCAGGAGGGCTTCCCTTTTTGAGGTGGCTTGCAGGAAAGTGCATCGCCTACTTCGATTAGTGGATGACAACAATTCTGGATTCTGAGTTAAATCCCAGCATCCTGGTTAGTTTAAATTATTGTCGGTCTGCTAAGAGAAGTGGGTTTTACACCCGCTTTTTTTATTTTGGTGGGGAGGTTGGAAGGGTGGTTGAGTTGGCCACAGTGGTGGACAAAGACGCAGATAGGCTCGTTTCGGAAATATGGAAACTGCTGGAGCCGGTTGCCGCGTCCGGGGGTATGGAGATACTCGAAGTGGAGTATCGCCGTGAGTCGGCCGGATGGGTGCTGCGCGTCTTCATAGACAACGAAAAGGGCGTTGCGGTGGACGACTGCGCGCTCTTCAGCAGGATGGCCGGCGACGTGCTTGATGTGGCCGATGTGATACCGACCGCATACAACCTGGAGATTTCCTCTCCTGGCTTGAATCGGCCTCTTCGAAAATGGGAGCATTTTAAGAGGCATATAGGCGATATAATTGAAATACGAACCATTGCTCCCCTGCAGGCAAATAGGCGTAACTACAAGGGGATATTGAAGGATGCCACGCAGGAAAGCGTGGTGATTGAATCGGACGCCATGGATTTCACGGTCCCTTTGCTTCTGATAGAGCGGGCGAGGCTGCTCTACTTTGAAACGAAAAAAAGAGGGCCTCAATAATATCGATGATCGGGTTTTTACCGGGTTGTAAAGGCCTCGCGCGCAATCCGAAGAGCGAAAAAATTGGCAACCGTGGTGAACGCCCAGGTGGCCGAATCCAAAATGGAAATAAGATAGCGGGAGGAGATTTTAACCTATGGCCAGTGAACTCAAGCGGTTGATCGAGCAGGTCAGCAGAGAAAAGGGCATCGACCGCAAAACCTTGATTCACACTCTTGAAGAGGCCATCAAGTCGGCTATCAAGAAGAAGTACGGCTCCAGGCTGGACCTGGATGTCACCTTCAATGAAGAGTACGGGGAACTCGAGGCCTTTCAATTCAAGGAAGTCGTCGAGGAAGTGGTTGATCCCGACAAGCAGGTGATCCTGGCCGAAGCCTTGAAGCTCGACAGCGAGAGCGAAATCGGGGATGAACTTGGTATTCGCATGGATACCGAGACCCTTGGCCGAATAGCCGCTCAGTCCGCCAAGCAGGTAATCATTCAAAAGATGAAGGATGCCGAGCGCGAGGTGGTATACGATGAGTTCAAGAGCCGTAAGGGCGAAATCGTAAACGGGCTTGTGCAGAGGGTGGACAAAGGCGGGATAATCGTAAATATCGGGCAGGCCGAAGCGGTTTTGCCCCCCAAGGAGCAGATCCCGAGGGAGATTTTCCGCCAGGGAGACCGTATCAGGTCCTACGTTCTCGATGTCAAAAAGATCAGCAAGGGGCCGCAGATAATTCTCAGCCGAACTCACCCGCACTTTCTTATTCAGCTCTTCCATTCGGAGGTGCCTGAAATAAGCGAAAGCATAGTGAGCATAATAAGCGCGGCGCGCGAACCGGGGTCACGCGCAAAAATAGCCGTTATTTCGAAGGATTCGGACGTCGATCCGGTTGGTGCCTGCGTGGGGATGAAGGGAACCAGGGTTCAGAACGTCGTACAGGAATTGCGGGGAGAGAAGATCGACATTATTCCCTGGAACATGGACCCGGCAAAATTCGTGGTGAACAGTCTCGCTCCGGCCATTATCTCAAAAGTTATAATAGATCAGGCCAACCGGAACATGGAAGTTATCGTGCCCGACGATCAGCTCTCACTTGCCATCGGCAAGCGAGGCCAGAACGTGCGGCTTGCATCCAAGCTCACCAACTGGCGGATCGACGTCAAGAGCGAGTCCAGGTACGAGCGGCAGAAACAGGCCGGATACCAGGCGTTGCTAAGGATTCCGGGACTTGCCACCGAGTTCGCCGACAAGCTCTACGAAGCCGGCATCGGTTCGCTTGAGGATTTCCTGGAGGCTTCCATTGTCGAACTTGAGGATTTGACACACATCACCGGTTCAACACTAGAACTGATGCGCGCCGAAGTCCAGAAACTGCTTGCATCGGATAGTGACTCAGGGGTCGAAGGCTCGGAGGAACAGGAAAGCCCACAAACAGCCGGGTCTGAACAAGCGCCGGAATAAGATTGCCCTTTAGGGACCCCGAGGTGGGATTTGTCGGAAAAGGACGCAAGAGCAGGGCAGGCCCATGGCCACATTCCCGTTCGCACCTGCCTGGTTTGCATGCGAAAAAAGCCCAGGCGGGAGTTGATCCGGCTGGTGCTCGAGTCCGGGGATACTGGACGAATCGTCCGGGACCCCAAACAGGAGATGAAGGGACGGGGGGGGTACACCTGTCCGGAATGCATAGGGAATTTCCGCCTCAACAAGCGGGTCCAGCGGGCATTTCGGGGCGCCGCGCGTGAACTGTGGCTGGAAATGAGTTAGGATATCTTTGAGAGATAGAGTGATTGAGAGATTGAGTAATTGACGGGGATGTTGTTTGAGTGTTTCGGGTTTTAGTTTAAGACCCCTACGGATTCCTGAATTTCTCAATTCCATAAGAATTCGAAGCCGGGTTTGGGGATGAGCGCCGGTTAGCTAAGAGGGATTAAATTTGAAAGATTGTGTTTTAAAGGGGGAAGGTTTCATGACGAGAATCAGGGTGCATGAACTTGCAAAAGAGTACAACATAGAAAACAAAGATATGATTGACAGGATCTCGAAGCATGGGATTTTGGTCAAGAACCACATGAGCACGCTTACCGATGCTCAGGTGCTCAAGATCAGGCAGATGTTCACCGAGGCCAAATCTTCGGAGAGAGTTGAGGAAAAGCGAATTGGGCGCGAAGTAATTCGCAGGAGAAAGCGGATTGAGCCCGAAGCCGTTCCTGCCGAGACGGAGGAGATGGCCGCCGCGGCTGAGTCCGAAACCGCATTGCCCGAAATGCCCGTGCCAGTGGAAGAAGCGACCATTCCGGAAATCCCCGCCGGAGAGGTTGAATTCACGCAAGAAGTCACCGAAGCCGCTCCCCCCGCGGAACAATCGGAGATCATAACTGCACCCGAGCCGATCCATGAAGCGGCTAAAGCCGCCGAGCCCCTAGTCCAGGCAGTTACAAGAAAGCCGCTGCATGAAGCCGCGAGAATAATCAAGCCCGCTCCGCCTCCAGTTATTCCACCCCCTGCTCCCGAACCCGCACCCGAGATGCGCGCCAAGCAGGCCGTCAATACGGTCGGTTCGGTGAAACCTTCGGGACCGGCTGCCCCGCCAGTATCGAAACCCTTTGTATCTCCTGAGCCAGAAGTGGCCATAGAGCCGCCCAAGATTACCGAAAGAGTGCGTGGCGCGGTTTTTGAAGATGAAGAGGACGAGGACAAGAAGGCCAAGAAGGGCAAAAAGAGAAGACGCAAAAAGCCAAAAAAAGACGAGCCGGCAAGAATTATCAGCCTCCCGGAAATCATGGCCGACGAAATCGAAGAAGAGGTGGATACGACAGATGTCGCCGCGCGATTTGCCGGTAAGACTGCCGAGGCCATCGATCTGAAGACGAAGAAGCGCAAGCCCGAGGAAGCCGAAAAGGCGGCGAAGGGTCCCCGGCGCAAGGAAGTCTTCCAGAAAGAAGACCTCTACACCAAGAAGGAACTTGCGGCACAGGATGACCGGGGACGCGGCAGGGGTTCGAGGGGATTTGCCAGGGAGGCACTGAAGCCCGAACCCGTTATTCAGAAGGTTGGGAAGAAGAAAATCAAAATCGATGAGGCGATAACCGTCGCCAATCTTGCCAAGCAGATGGGAATGAAAGCCGGGGAGATCATTAAGAAGCTCCTGCTCCTGGGTCTTCAGGCCAATATAAACCAGTCGCTGGACTTCGAAACGGCGGCAATTGTCGCATCAGAATTTGAATTCGAGATAGAAAAAACGGCTTTCGAAGAGGAAGAGGTACTCCAGGTAAAAGAAGACCGTGCGGAAGACATGACCACCAGGCCTCCAGTGGTTACCGTCATGGGGCATGTCGATCACGGCAAGACATCGCTTCTTGATGCAATCCGGGACACAAACGTCATAGGAGGGGAGGCCGGCGGCATCACCCAGCACATCGGCGCCTATCATGTGAGGCTCGATAAGGGCGAGATCATCTTCCTGGATACCCCGGGCCACGAGGCGTTTACCTCAATGCGCGCACGCGGCGCCAAGGTTACCGATATAGTCATCCTGGTAGTCGCGGCCGATGACGGTGTAATGCAGCAGACCGTGGAGGCAATAAACCACGCCAAGGCCGCGGAAGTACCAATAATTGTTGCAATTAACAAGATAGACAAGCCGAACTCCAATATCGACAGGGTAAAGCGCGAGCTGTCCGAGCATGCGCTCATACCTGAAGAGTGGGGTGGATCCACGACTATGGTCGAAATTTCGGCCAAAAAGAGAATGGGCATAGACGAATTGTTAGAGATGGCCATTCTCCAATCCGAGTTGCTCGAACTCAAAGCAAATCCCAAAAAGGAAGCACGCGGCAGGGTTATCGAGGCCAAGCTCGACAAGGGCCGTGGCCCGGTTGCAACTGTTCTAGTACAGGAAGGCACACTTAAAGCCGGCGACGCTTATGTTTGTGGTGTCTACGCCGGCCGCGTGCGCAACATGTTCGATGACCGCGGTAACAAGATAGAGTCGGCTGGTCCGGCAATCCCGGTCGAAGTGCTCGGATTTTCCGGTGTGCCGAACGCAGGTGACGACTTCGTAGTACTTGCTGACGAAAAACAGGCGCGCGCGGTAGCCGAACACAGGCTCCTCAAAGCCCGCGAAAAAGAACTTTCGCGAACCAGCAAGGTAACCCTGGAAAACCTGTTTGATCAGATCCAGGAAGGCGAAGTAAAAGAGCTCAAGCTGATCCTCAAAACCGACGTTCACGGGTCACTCGAAGCCATCGCCGATTCGTTGCTGAAGCTCTCGGCATCCGAGGTCAAGGTAAATATCATTCATCAGGGCACCGGCGCCGTTACCGAAACCGATGTCATGCTGGCTTCGGCTTCGGAAGCCATCATAATCGGCTTCAATATGAGGTCCGATCCAAAGGTGCAGGAATTGGCCGACCAGGAGAAAGTGGATCTGCGCTTCTACGATGTCATCTACCAGCTCCTTGATGACATCAGGTCCGCAATAGTGGGCATGCTCAAGCCTATCTACAAGGAAAACTCGATAGGCAGGGCAGAGGTGCGCCAGACCTTCCAGGTTCCCAAATTGGGAATGATCGCCGGCTGCGCCGTTCTGGACGGCCGCGTCGAAAGAAACGCCAAGATCAGGCTGCTGCGCGAGAGCGTTATCATCTACGACGGTAAGATCAGCTCACTCAGGCGGTTCAAAGATGACGTCAAGGAAGTAAAAGCAGGGTTCGAGTGCGGCATTGGACTCGAGAACTTCAACGACCTCAAGGTGGGCGACATCCTGGAGGCCTATGAAATCCAGGAGATAAAGCAGGTTCTCGAAACTGAGCACGAGCGCAGGGCCGGGGTGTGAGGCCGCTATGACCGTTGGTGTGGCCCTGGTTACCTTCAGGCTCCATGAGGTGCATTCTCTCAAGGAGAAGCGAAGTATAGTCAAAAGCCTGGTCGAAAAAAGCCGGAACCGGTTCAACGTTTCGGTTTCCGAAGTTGCCGACCAGGATCTGCACCAGAAGGCCTCAATCGGAATAGCGGTGATCGGAAACGACGGCCGTGTGCTCAACTCCGTTCTTGACCGAATAATCGATTTCATGGAAACCCTCGGCCTCGCCGAGCTGGTAAGCCGCGAAATCGAGCTGATACCGATGTCGGATGAAAGATGATGCTTTCTGGTTCGCGGACCGCGCACCAGGCTGAAAAGGTTGGGTCTTACCGGAGAAAAGATGGAATACAAGCGCTCCGACAGGGTAGCCGATGTGCTGCAAAAGGAAATCGCGGACATCGTTTTTCGCCGCGTTAAAGACCCCAGGGTGGCGAACATCACCGTTACAGGTATCGATGTTACTCCCGATCTAAAACAGGCGAGGGTCTTTTTCTGCGTTATGACCGGCGCGGCTGACGAAAAGACCAAAGAGGAGGTTTCCTCCGGGTTGGATAATGCGAAGGGATTCATTCGCCAGGAACTTGGAAAAAGGCTGCGCATGAGATATGTTCCGCAGCTCGATTTCCATTACGATACGTCTTTTGAGTATGGGGACAAGATTGAAAGGCTTCTGAAAGATTTACATAAGAATGAGTAAGAGCCGGACTGGTAAGATTCGGGAAGTAATATCGGCAATACGGGCAAACGAGCGTTTCCTGATCGCAACTCACGTGAGGCCGGATGGGGATGCTATCGGAGCTCTTCTGGGCATGAAGCTCGTCCTCGAAAGACTTGGGAAAAAGGCCGACCCATTTTGCCGGGACAATCTTCCACCTGAATTCGAATTCCTGCCGGAAACGGAAACCGTAAGCGCCCTTCCGCCTCCCGATGCCCGCTACGATGCCGCTATCCTGGTTGATTGCGGGGATTTGGACAGGGTGGGAGATGCACTTTTTGATTTTATAAAAAACCGCGTGCCGGTTGTCATAAATATCGACCACCATGTTACTGCGCGGCCGTTCGGGACCTCCCATTGGGTGGAAACGGGAGCAAGCAGTACCTGCGAGATGATTTTCGATCTCTGCATGCACCTTTCCCTCCCGCCGGATCCCGACCTGGCGAGTCTGCTCTACACGGGGATCGTTACCGATACCGGTTCTTTCAGGTTCGCCAACACGAATCGGCGGGTATTCGAAATAACGACTGTACTCGTGGAAGCTGGAGCCGATCCTGCCTACATCGCCCAGGGGGTCTATGATTCGACTTCACCTGAAAAATTGAGCCTGCTTGCAACGGCGCTCGGAACGGTTGAATTTCATGCCAACTCCAGGCTCGCATCCGCCGAGCTTAGCCGAGCGATGCTTGAGCGGACCAAGACTTCTTACGCGGATTCCGAAGGATTTATTAATCACCTCCGGTCCGTGAAAACGGTGGAACTGGCGGTTTTCTTCCGGGAAGGCTCCGACGGATTGATTCACGTCAGCCTGCGTTCGAGGAACGGCATAGATGTTGCCACCTTTGCCCAGCGCCATGGAGGCGGGGGCCACCGCCTCGCGGCTGCATGCCGCATTCAGGGAACGCTCCGGGCCGTGCGCTCGATGATAGTAAAGGAAGCATTGGAATACCTGGAAGGCTCGGGCCGGGTTAAAGGCTAGTGCAGAGACCAATTAGCGGTCATTTTATCGAAGATGATGCGGGTACATAGACCTGACAAGCTAATGGCGCGGTCGGGAGACCGCTCCTTATCAGGATGAGAGTGGTTCAGGAGCTTAACGTACGTATGCCGGAAACCTGCAGAGGGCAAATATCCGAAGGGCTTGACGGCTCGATGCCCAACTCGACGGAACGGCAGCAGGCCGGTCTTGATGAATCGGGCGGTATACTGGTTATTGATAAGCCCGAAGGGGTGACATCAACCCGGCTCTCCACGCAGGTGAAAAGCATTTTAAAACCCGGCAAGATCGGCCACACGGGAACGCTCGATCCTTTTGCAACCGGGGTGATGGTGCTCTGTATAAATGAGGCGACCCGCGTTGCTGACCAGTTTATCAATTATGACAAGGTTTACTTGTCCACCCTGAGATTTGGGGTGGAAACCGATACCCTGGACAGAACGGGAAATGTAGTCAAGACGAGCGACATCCGCTTTTCGCAGCGGGACCTGGTGGAGGCCCTCGAATCCTTCAGGGGCGAATGCACTCAGAAGGTGCCAAGGTTTTCAGCTGTGAAGGTCGGCGGCCAAAGGCTCTACAAGCTGAGCCGCAAGGGTATCGAGGTGCAGCCTCCTGAGCGCGAGGTATGCATTCATGCGATTGCGCTGCACTCCTTTGAGTGGCCGGAGGCAGTGGTAGAGATTTCCTGCTCGAAGGGTACCTATATCAGGCAGATCGCATCCGATCTGGGAGAAAAACTCGGGTGCGGAGCCCATCTTTCGGCATTGAGGCGCCTTAGTGTCGGGCCTTTCAAGGTGGAGAGCGCGCTGAATATGGATGAGCTTTCCATGGAAAACCGGGACCGGATTGTGAATAAGATAATTCCGGTGAACGATGCGATTTCGCATCTGCCTGCCGTGAGTCTCAAAGAGGAGCAGATCCTGGCGAGGCTTAAATTTGGTCAACTCGACCGCGGATGGGCGAGTGCCCATTCGGGGATGTTTGCTCAACAGGCCGGTCCAGTGCGGATATTGACAGGTTCTAACAGGCTAGCCGCCCTTTGGTGGCCAAAGCCGGCCGCGGCCGGTTCGCGCAGCCTGCGGGTTTTTACTTTTTAGGCAAAAGTTTGGCGGGCTTCCAGCCACGCCGTTTTGTAAAAAATCAAGAGTAAAGGTAAGGCCACCAAAGAGAAGGTGGCCGCGAAATTGGCGCAATTCCAAAACTTGAGCCTCTAGGGCTCGCAATGCAATCAAGGAGGTTATCTGCCGTGGTAATGACACCGGACAAGAAGAAAGAGATAATTGACGATTTCAGAGTGCATCCGTCCGACACCGGGTCTCCGGAAGTTCAGATCGCGCTGCTAAGTGAAAGGATCACTTATCTGACCGAGCACTTCAAGACACACAAAAAGGACCACCACTCGCGTAGAGGGCTCCTCAAGCTTGTTGGCCAGCGCAGGCAGTTGCTGAATTATCTTAAAAGAAAGAGCATCGACCGCTACAACAGCGTTATTGAACGGCTTGGATTGCGCCGTTAAGGAATTTACCGCTATTCGGATCGCCGAACGCGTACCGAATTGAAATTGTCGTAGAGAAGGAAAACACATAGATGAAACATTCAGTGCAGGTTGAAGTGGGCGGACGAGTGCTCATTTTAGAAACCGGGGAAGTGGCAAGACAGGCAGGCGGTTCCGTTCTGATGAGGTACGGGGACACAGTGGTGATAGTTGCTGCCACTAAAGAGGACCGCGTGAGGGAAGGAATCGATTTCCTGCCGCTCTCGGTGGACTACCAGGAGATGAGCTACGCGGTCGGAAGAATTCCCGGAAGTTTTTTCCGCCGTGAAATCGGGCGCCCGAGCGAAAAAGAGACTCTGACCTCCCGATTGATAGATCGCCCCATTCGCCCGCTTTTCCCGAAGAAGTGGGTTTATGAAACCCAGGTAATCGCAACGGTAATGTCAGTCGATCTCGACAACGAGCCCGATGTAATAGCCCTGATCGGTGCATCCGCCGCATTGCACATCTCCTCTGTCCCCTTCAACGGGCCGGTTGCAGCCGTGAGAGTGGGCCGTGTAGGCGGCGAATTCGTTATAAATCCAACTTCGGCCCAGCTTGCCGAAAGCGACATGAACGTTGTTGTGGCCGGAAGCCGTGATGCAGTCGTAATGGTTGAAGGCGGCGCACAATTTGTGCCCGAGGAAGATATTGCCGACGCGATCATGTTCGCTCACAGGGCCATAGTGCCGATTTGCGATGCCCAGGACGAACTGCAGCGGCTGGTCGCACGGGTCAAAGAGCCTGCCCCGGTGGTTGAGGTTGACGAAACACTGGTTCAGAGGGTACACGCGCTTGCGCTCGATGAGATGCGCCTGGTTATGACAACCCCCGAGAAGTTCGCCCGCCGTGACGCACGCAGAGCCCTTAAGAAGCGGGTTCGAGAAGAACTTGCCGCCGATTATGAAGGCAGGGAAAAGGAAATCGACGGAATTCTCGATGAGCTGGAAAAAAGTGTAGTTCGGCGCATGATGGTCGAACAGCGCCGAAGGATCGATGGCCGCGCTTTTGACGAAATCCGGCCGATAACCATCAAGGTGGGAATGCTTCCGCGCACTCACGGATCGGCTCTTTTTACCAGGGGTGAGACCCAGGTGATCGCGGTAGTAACTCTTGGTTCTTCCTCCGATGAGCAAAAAATAGAAGCCCTTGCCGGCGAGACATTCAAGTCTTTCATGCTCCATTACAATTTCCCGCCCTTTTCGGTTGGCGAAGCCCGGCCGCTCAGGGGACCGGGAAGGCGTGAAATCGGCCACGGCGCCCTTGCTGAACGCTCCATAAAGCCGTCTTTGCCCAAAAACGGGGAATTTCCGTATACAATTCGAGTGGTATCCGAGGTCCTTGAATCGAACGGATCGAGTTCAATGGCAACCGTGTGCGGCTCCTCCCTGGCGCTTATGGATGCGGGAGTGCCCGTCAGTGAAGCAGTCGCGGGAATTGCTATGGGGCTGATCAAAGAAGGAGATGAGTTCATAGTCATCTCGGACATTCTGGGCGATGAGGACCACCTTGGAGATATGGACTTCAAGGTGACCGGCACCCCGGAAGGTATAACCGCATTTCAGATGGATGTAAAAATTTCCGGTGTAAACCGGGAAATTCTTCGCCAGGCACTCGAACAGGCGCGAGCCGGGCGAATTCACATACTTGGCAAGATGAAGGAAGCCCTCAATCAGCCTCGGGGCGAGCTTTCGCCATACGCTCCCCGGGTTATCACGATACAGATTAATCCCGATAAGATCCGGGATGTTATCGGTCCGGGAGGCAAGGTTATCCGCGCACTCGTTGCCGAGACCGGAACAAAAATCGACATTGACGACAGTGGCAGAGTCGTTGTAATGAGCCCTGACGGGGCTGCATGTGATAAGGCAATCAACAAGATCAGGATGATCACCGCCGAGCCTGAAATCGGGCAGAATTACATGGCCAAAATAGTTCGGGTAACCGATTTTGGGGCTTTTGCGGAAATTCTGCCCAATACCGAGGGGCTTATTCACATCTCGCAACTCGAACACCACCGCGTTCGCAAAGTGACGGACGTTGTTAACGAAGGCGACGAAGTCCTGGTTAAGGTAATCGACATAGACAAGGACGGCAGGATCCGGCTCAGCCGAAAAGCCGCTTTGCCGCCGCCGGAAGAACAGAGCCAATAGCAATCGGAAGACGGAAGGTGGAGACCGGCAGAAGGAATGGGTGGGAGGCGGATTTCGGAGGTCCGCTCTTCCCCATCCGAGGGTCCTTGATTATCCGGTATTCGATATCCGTTCTCCGTCATTCGTCCTCCGACCTCCGTGAAAAGGAATAAAGTTGTACCGGAAAACGGTTCTCCGAAATGGGATTCGGGTGGTCACGGAAAAGATTCCGTTCGCCCACTCGGTCTCCACCGGCATCTGGGTCAATGTTGGCTCCCGCGACGAATCTTTCGAAGAGCGGGGTATAACGCATTTTATCGAGCACATGCTCTTCAAGGGCACACAGCGTCGAAGCGCTCTGGATATAGCAAAGGAATTCGACGCCGTGGGCGGCTTCGCCAATGCCTTTACTTCCAAGGAGCATGTTTGCTTTCACGCAAAAGTTCTTGCAGCTCACCTGCCCGTGTTGATCGACCTGCTGACTGATTTGTTCCTGGAGTCGCTTTTTTCACCCGAGGAAATCGGGCGCGAGCAAAATGTCATTCTCCAGGAAATCAGGATGGTCGAGGATACGCCCGACGAATACATCCATGTTCTTTTTCAGGAAAATTTCTGGAAATTCAACACACTCGGGCTGCCCATCTACGGTTCTGTCGAGACGGTTGAAAAGATCCGGCGCGACGAGATGCTTGGCTATGTGTCCAGAAACTTTCATCCTGGAGAGATAGTCATATCCGCTGCCGGCAATCTGGAGCATGAGCAGTTTCTGGATCTGATAGCCCCCTCGATGGAAAAGCTCAATCACCCTACCAGGCGGCCCCCGCGGGAAAATCCGCGGCACCACTTCTTCTCCCATGTCGTCCAGAAAGACCTCGAACAGGTTCACCTGACAATAGGGATGCAGGGATCTTCCCAAACGGATGAGGCACGATTTAAATCCCACCTTCTTAACGTTATCCTGGGAAGCAGCATGAGCAGCCGCCTTTTCCAGGAAATTCGCGAAAAGCGCGGCCTCGCATACTCGGTTTACTCATTTTGCCACAGCCATGAAGATGCGGGAATGCTCGGAATTTATGCCGGCATCTCTCCCGAAAATGTCGAGCAGGTCCTGAGGCTCATAAAAGGCGAGCTTTCCACGCTTGCAAATACTCTGATTCCTGAATCGGAATTATCGGCGGCCAAGGAATACGTAAAGGGCAACATGTACATAAATGCGGAGAGCAATGATTCTCGCATGAACCGGCTTGCCAAGAATGAATTCCTTTTCGGCCGCTATGTTCCCTTCGACGAAATCGAAGACAAAATGAACCGCGTCACCCCACGGGACATACAGAGCTGGTTTCTGGACGTTTATGGCCGGGACAAAATGGCTGTCATGCTCTATGGGCCGGTTAACATGGAATCGGCGCAACTGGAAAAACTTCTGGCCGAAGGATAGGCGGGATGTCTCTGCTTTGCCAGGTGCTGGCCAGCGGCTCCAGGGGAAACTCCATTCTGGTTTGCAGCCCGAAAACGCGCATCCTTGTAGACGCTGGGACGACCTGTAAGGAAGTGGTCAAAAGGCTGGAAAAAACCTGTGCCGGGGCAAAAGATCTCGACGGTATTGTTGTATCACACGAACATAGAGATCATGTCAGTGCTGCTGGAGTTCTCAGCAGGCGCTTCGACCTGCCGGTTTTCATGACGCGAGGAACGCTCGACCATTTACCTCCCGAGATTGGCCGATTATCTTCCGTTTCAGTCTTCAGCACCGGAAAATCATTCGAGTTGGGGGACCTCAGGATACATGCCTTTGCAACCTCTCACGACGCAAGAGAGTCGGCCGGGTTTATCATCGAGCACGAAGGATCGCGGCTGGGAATTTGCACAGACCTCGGTACAGCGACAAAACTCGTGCAGGTACGGCTCCAGGGGTGCCAGGGCCTTGTACTCGAATCCAATCACGACATCAACAGGCTCATGGAAGGCCCATATCCCTGGCATCTCAAACAGCGTATTCGCTCCGCCCATGGCCACCTCTCAAACGATGACTCCCGCCAGTTGCTCGATGACGTTTATCACGAGAAGATGCGCTTCGTTGTTCTCGCCCATCTGAGCGAGACCAACAACCATCCCGACCTGGTTCTTGAAAGCTGCGAGAAGCTTCGCGCCTGCGAAAAATGGGAGTGCGTGTGCTTTGATGTGGCTAAACAGGACGTGATTACGCCCGCATTCGAATTGAATGGCTTAGATTAGCCCCTGATTTCCATGACTTAACACCTTCCTTGATTATTGATCTCTAATATTTGATACTTAGCCAAGTGTCTTCATTCGTTGAAGACGACAGCAAAGACATCGCGGTTTAAGGCGCTATGAGTTGCGACCACCAGCTGTCTAGTTTTTGGCAACTTTTCACCGTCAATCAAATTCGCGAGCGAATTCGCAGAGCGCAACGGCCCCTGAGCCGCCGCGTGTTCCTCGGGAGATATTATGAACCTTGTTAATGCAATACGTGCTCTCAGCCCAACCGGTTTGATCGGATTTGAAGGGCTAATTGTCAAGCTTATGGGGAATTTGACGGGCAAAAGATTCTTTTTAGCTAGGCCTGGGAGCCAGCAGGGCCGGGACATGAGATCTGATGATTCCTGTGCCACTGTTATTGCGATTGAATGCAAGCGCTATGGGCAGAGCAAAGAACTGGATGAGCGCGAGCTACGTGCGGAGATAGATGAGGCTGCGACCAACATCCCTGCTCTCGATCTTTGGGTGCTCGTCACGAGCCGTCGAATACCTGATCAACTGAACACCTTACTGGCTGGAAAGGCTAAACGTGAGGGTATTGATTTTCTGCCAGTATGTTTCAATGACGGTTCTCCTAGCTCTCTAGAAGTATTGTGCGCACAAGCCCCCAACATAGTTATTGAGCATATGCAAAACGCATTCACTGAGACCTCGGGAATTCTCGATGATTTGGAGAGAATTAGAAACATATCTGGATTTGAGGAGCGCCTTAGGCTGCTTAGGAAACAATTTTCAGACTCATGGATCGGGTATTCTCAGTGGCATTCCAATCAAAATAGTTGGCTAGCTACTTGTTTCAAGGACGAAAGCACAAGCCGAGCGGAATTTCACCAACTACTTCATGTTGGATCGCCAAGGGTTTGCCTGATCAAGCGCAGGGTAGTTTGGCAAGCATTTGATTCCTGGCTAGCTGACTGGCATCATGAGAAGCTCCCATTTGTCCTGATCGGAGAGGAAGGTGATGGTAAAACATGGGCATTAGCATCCTGGATTAATGAGAAAATTGCAACTGATCGTGAACTCCCACCAATTATTTTCCTCAGCGCATCCCAAGCAAACTGTAACAATCCTTTATCTCTGCTATCCGGTGCTATTGCCCGCCAACTTAAGATGAAGAATTCTGATCATCTGCCCAAAAGACTGGTGCGCTGGATGGAGCGTGATGAGAATAAACGGCCTGTGGCAATTCTCGTTCTAGATGGTATTAATGAGCGGTGGGGGCACTCATGGTGGCGCCAGCTAATTGAAGCTCTCGCCACTAGTCCTTGGAAAGATCAAATAGCATTGCTCGTTACAGCTCGCAGGGTTTATTGGGAAAGAAATTTTAGCAGCCTGCGCCATATCCAAAATAAGACATTCTTGCTTCCGCCTTATGATGACCACGAATTGGACGAAGCACTCAAAAAACACAATCTCTCGCGCAATGCTGTTCCAGCTGACTTGCTCTCATTACTTTCAAAACCTCGCTATCTCGATTTAACCATCAAACACCTTGAATTTATGATGAAAGGCGGAGATCCAACGGTCGCACGTCTTATCTACGAAGACTGGCGCGACAAGTGGGAAAAGAAATCAAATCTGCCAATAGATGTTGATAGCTTCCAGTCACTCTTGATCTCACTCGCGGAAAAAGCCAGAAATGATAAAACGCGGTTTTCCGTAAGTGAAATTACTCAAGAATTGGAATTAGTTGGTGAAAAAAGCGTTGCTTTTGATGAATTAATAACCAGCGGTGTGTTCACTGGCCAGTGTGGTCATTACAAGATTGACCAGAAACGATTAGTCCTCGGTTTCGCACTTCTATTGTGCAGGTGTATTCAGAATGCTTGGGAGGCAGGTGAGAGTCTGGAGGAAACTACCGCGGAGTGGTTGGAGCCATACCCTGAAATGGATATTAAGGCTGCCATAATCGAAATGGCGGCATTACACAGCCTTACCCTGGACGATTTCCCAGACAACGGTCGTGTGGTTTTGCTTCAAACTTGGCTGGGGGTAAAGAACCCGCAGAGTGAAACAGAACACAGTTTTGCAAAGTACTTGCCAATGCGGCCCGAAAGCTATCTCGCATTGGCCGAACGTATATGGTCGGATTGTTCTGATAATCCTTGGGGACAGCAACTAATCATGAGGGCTTTGTTGCACTGGCGGTCCTCTCAATCTTTATCGGCAATTTTGCCTGGTGTATTTTCAAAGTGGCTAGGATTCATACATGTTAATGGCCATCCATTGCAGCGACGATTCGCAAATGATGGATTGGAGAAAACGACAGCTCTCACTGAAAAGATTCAGAGCCGGTTAGGTCGAGATCACCTTCAAACAGGGGACTTAGACTTTCTAGGATCGACCTTCACAGTAATAGATGATGATGGTCAAATGAGATTGGGACGCGTTGCTCTGGCAATCATCTCGCATATGCCTCGTAAACCATTTCTTGATGCTATTTTCAGGGGCATGTTGGCCGAAGCAATTATGGATTTCCCGGACAAGTACGATATGTTTGCTTGGGTAATTCGCTCATCTTCACAGGAGTTATGGCCAGACCTTTTGAAGAAATTTCATATTTTATCAGGTACTAAGAATGTAATCTGCCTTCAAGCCGCATATCGGTTGCTCTCAATCGAAGGCAGTGAGAGAATTCTCACACCACAAAGCACCTTGCCACCTAATTTATTTCCACCTAGCCCCTGGTTCAATTCGTATAGCGAAGATCCTAATTCATTATTTAATATATGGACCCGTGAAAATTATTTTGCATACCTCAAGAAGTCAGACGCTCCGGTAGCATTGATTGCTAAAAAGCTAAGGGATCTCTGTTTGGAGCCGAACCTGCCTATGCCAGATGACATCGAATTTAGCCTAAGAGGCCTTGAAAAAGTAATCCAACCCGAAAAGGTTCGGAGCAATCGCTCGATGACTCTTGATGATCATAACCTGAGAGATATAGAGCCAGCTCTGTGTGCCTATTCACCGATCACTATCACGCGCATTTTTCGAAACATCATCCGTTCATTAGGAGAACGGAACCAATTATCAGTACGGCAACTTTCCTTCGTTCTGCAAGAATACGAAATGATAATGACCGAAGATGATCGGAAGCAAATATTCAATCAGTGGATTTCACTAATTAAAAATTGGGAGACCTCCGATGAGGTTGATAGAGAAGCAGAGATGTTCTTATTTGAAGTGGTATTGGGTGGATTGGATGCCGATCAACAACTTAAGGCTTTGCTCAGGAGGCCACAAGGCGCAAGTGATCTATGCAGATACGAGTGCAAATTCAAGGTCCCATCCAACTGGGAGGCCGTGAGCACATTATTCAATGACCATGACGCAGTGAAAGTATACAGAAGTTTATGGTTTATAGCTACAAATCCATCGTATATTCCACAGATTTACTTGCCAAAAATAATGCAGCTATGTAGTCACAGAGATAGCCTAGTTCGTGCTAATGCACTTAAGATTACGTATATACTTGGTTACAAAGAAGCTGCACGATTCCTGATCGAAAATGCCTGGTCTTGGGATAAAGATCATACTTTCCTTGAGAATCATTGGGGTAGCCTTTTGCTGGCATGCCATGCAACAGATTTTTCGTTCGAAAAACTTCGCTGCCGCATCCACCCAGCTTATTTAGGCTTTGCTGTAGATCAAAGGGGATGTAACTACACCGATGTTGAGGAGTACGCCAAGGCCATTCATTACGTGCTTGGACAATCAAGTTATCCATCTCTCCCTAACGACTTCCCATTAATGGATATTAACTCTGAATCGAAAGAAACTGAAATCCCTTCGCTGTCTAGACCGAGGCTAAGTAGCGAAATATGGGCTAAAACAATCCGCTTTATATCTCGTGAAGCATTTTGGGGTGGTATTCCTTCATGCTCCCCGAAGGAACATTTTGAAGAATTAATGGGTCCGGACCAAGATGGATGGCACTCAACTGCACAGAAGATATTTGAAGAAACTATTTCTGCCCAGAGAAAGGCTGGAAATATTTGGTTTGCCACAGAGTTTTACTCTTATGCATTGGATAAGGTGGTGCTGCAAAACCCTGATTTAGTTGCCAGTTGGGTGGGCGAACTGGCAGATCAGAGAGAAAGGATACGTCTGATCACTAATCGTAGTTTCTATGAAGCTCTTTGCGAAGTACTACTAAAGCAAAATCCCGAATTGGGTGTTGATCTCTATGATTTCTTAGTAAATCGAACAGAGGGGTTACGGGTTGTGGATAGCACCACTCAAATACCTCTCCTGCGATATTCTCTTTTTGAGGCCCCCTGGAATCGAATTATTGAAGAAAGATGGAAAATGCATCTTGATGAATGCAAATCAGATCACGACCTACTTGAGTTGACGGTTCTTGCCAACAAAGGGGATTCACGGGAGTGGCTAGAGAAGCAGATTAAGATCGACTTATGCTCTTCCGCACCATTTTTTAAGGCCAGAGCCACCATTCTGTGGGCTTTTACCGGAACAGATCGGGCAGGTGAGTGGCTGGTACAAAACAGTAGACCGGATCTCACCTACTGGTTAGCAAAGGTAATCAATACAGCCAAGCACTATTATGACGTTAATGTTTGGGCAAAGCATTGGTTTCGGAGATTCATCGAAATTAATAATGATAACTTAGCATGGGCTTCTTTCAGATTGTTTCTCAGGTGTGCCGATCGGCGCTTTTGGGGATGGTGCAAACAATTTGTTAATTTTGAGACAGACAATCCGCAGGAAAGGCAGAGGGTCACCTTTTTCGAAGCTAACCTAGAAGCAATCCAGAGAGCTGTGAAAGAAAACGAAGGCGAAATGGGGAAATCCTTCTTGGTCAACAAGATACTAAAAGACGAAGTTGCACCATGGATGTGAACTGAAAAATAGTGACATAGATGAAAGCGTTTCGCCCATCATACCAGAGCCTACGGCAACGACTCGAAGCAGGAGGCATGAACATGAAAATAGACCAGTTCCCCGCTGATATTCAGGGACATATCGTACCGAATGTCCGGGGGAATTACTTTTATCGCTGCCTTGGGTGCGGCGGGCAATTTGGGATCGAAGAGCTTCTCTATACCTGCCCAAGTTGCGGAGCGGTCCTTCTTATCGAAGATGCCGAATGGGACGGGCTGAAAGAAGTTGCCGGAAGCAAGTGGCGGCAGATCTTTGATTACAGAAGAATGCTCAACTCGCCCGCTCTGAGCGGAATTTACCGCTATCACGAACTGATTGGTTCGATAATTCCCGTCGAGGATATTATATGGCTTGGCGAGGGGCATACTTCGATTGTTGCGGCAAACGATTTTTTAAATGACTGGGCTGGTATTTCGGTTTGCTTTAAAAATGACGGCCAGAACCCGAGTGCATCATTTAAGGACCGGGGCATGGCGAGCGCATTCAGCTACCTTAACTTTCTCATAAAAAGGCGCGGGTTGCGGGATGTTCTGGCGATATGCGCATCCACGGGAGATACATCGGCATCGGCTGCCCTGTACGCTTCGCATCTTGGTGGAAAAGTTAAATCGGCTGTGTTGCTGCCCCAGGGGAAGGTCACTCCGCAGCAATTGGGACAGCCGCTCGGAAGCGGGGCGACCGTGATCGAAATCCCGGGGGTTTTCGACGACTGCATGAAGGTTGTCGAACACCTGTCCGAGAACTACGCCGTCGCGCTGATGAATTCAAAGAATGCCTGGCGAATCCTGGGGCAGGAGTCTTACAGTTATGAGGTTGCCCAATTTTTCGACTATCAGGTCGGACACCTCGCGGTAGTGGTACCAATCGGCAATGCCGGGAACATTACTGCGGTAATGGCCGGCTTCCTGAAGCTCCTGGACCTCAACATCATAGATTCGCTTCCCGCAATAATTGGGGTGCAGTCCGAGCATGCCAATCCGGTATACCTCTATTACCTTGAGCCTGAAGCTTCGAGGAGGCACTACCGCCCGGTAACTGTTCGCCCGAGCGCCGCCCAGGCCGCGATGATCGGAAACCCGGTCTCGATGCCCCGTGTAATTATGCTCGCCGAGCGCTACAGGAAAATAGCAGGTGAGGACTCGGTGCGCATCATTGAGGTAAGCGAGCAGGAGATCATGGATTCGATGCTCACGGCCAACCGTAACGGCCACATCGCCTGCACCCAGGGCGGAGAATGTCTTGCCGGGATCAGGAGGGCGATCGCGGAAAAGAAAGTCGATCCAAAACGGCTTGCAATACTAGATGCTACTGCTCACGCGCTGAAATTCGCCGATTTCCAGAATAAATACTTTACCGGTGCATTTGAGCCCGAGTTCGAAGTTGTTCCTAAAAATGAGCTTCAAAACGCACCTCTCAGGGTCGATCTGCCGGAATCGGTTCCAAACCCTAAAGAGGGCGCTCTGGAGCCCCCTAGGTTGCAGGAATTTGTAAGCTATGCCTCCAAGGAGGTTGCCGGGTTTCTTGGCCTGAGAAGTATTCGCAAAGCTGGAGAAAGCAAATGAGTATTTTGGCCTATCGCGGCACCCTGCCAAGGATTGCGGATAACGTGTTTGTCGCCCCCGGAGCATGGGTGATTGGTGATGTGGTAATCGGCGACAGGAGCAGCGTCTGGTTTAATACCGTTGTGCGCGGGGATGTAAATTTCATTCGAATCGGCTCTGATACCTGCGTGCAGGACAACTGCACCCTTCACGTTACCAGGCGAAAATACCCATTGCAGATAGGAGACCGCGTTGTCATCGGGCATAAAGCAATGGTGCACGGCTGCACCATCGAAGATGAGTGCATGATCGGAATCGGGGCGATAATCCTTGACGGGGCCAAGGTGGGGGCCGGCAGCATTATCGCATCCGGTGCTCTCCTGCCGCCGGGCTTCGAAGCCCCGCCCGGATCGGTACTCATGGGCACGCCCGCAAAGGTCAAAAGAAGCATAACTGACTCCGACCGTGAACTGATCCGCTCCAGTTGGTCAGGCTACGCTGAACTTGCCGCAGAATATTTTGCGGCGCGGAAGCTCGAAGAAGACGAGATGAGAGGGCTTTCGAATAAGAGATAGTTGGCGGGGACTGGCGAGCAGTTCTAGATTCAGGTTGGATTGAGCAGTGAGCTGGTGCCAATAGTGCGGATTTGCTGCCAGGAGGGAAAATCCAATGCTCCTTCGCGTCCGCAAGGCCTGTGCTCCACACCCGGATCCCTAATCCGGGCCGCCTCCTTTTTATGCCTTTCTCGACCCGAGCCATGGCCCCCGCCAGAACCTCAACCCTGATTTCTTCCGATTAATTCGGATTTTTCTCAAGCGTTGAGGCGGTTGACCCGATACCTGGTCTAAAGGGCCGACTGCTCTCGCTGCTGAAAATTTGAGCTTGGAATTGTCTTTGCAGTCTTTATCCAGCGGTTTTGTTCGCCCTAGTCTCGAATCAGGATGTGCTCGCGTTGATGAGAGTTAGTCTGTCCATAGTCTTCCTGAGTTTCTTGTTCGACCTCTCGAAATTTCTGTTTCTCTCCGCCGCAACGGTTTTTTAGAGATCGCGGCAGCGACGACTGGTTTAGTAAAAAGTTGTTCCTGAATCAAGAAAACCGCATTGCTTGCACTGCCTATGAACGGGGGCGGCGGCGGCCAATCCGAATCAGCTATTCATGAAGGTGCGCCATGGCTTACAGTACCAATATTCTGCTTTCCTCCGGCACCAACGAAATGGAGATTGTCGAGTTCTACATCGACGAAATGATCGGCGGGCAGGTATACCGCGGCTGCTATGGGATCAATGTCGCCAAGGTAGTGGAAATAATCCGGAAACCCAAGCCGACTTTCATCCCGATGGCACCCGCGGCTTTGGTCGGTACCTTTATCTCGCGAGAAAAAGTCGTTCCCCTGGTCGACCTGGCCATTCAGTTGGAAAAACAAAAGCCGGAGAGTGAACCAAATCCGCTTACCATAGTTGCCGAATTCAATAAGAGTGTAATGGCCTTCATTGTATCCGGAGTTAACCGGATCCACCGATTGCAGTGGCAACAAATCGAGCCGGCCGGTCCGATTCTCGCGGGCATGTCAGGATCAATCACCGGTGTTGTGAAGATGGAAGACCGCAACATTCTGCTGCTCGACCTGGAGAAAGTACTCGCTGAATTAAACCCCGAATATGGAATTAACGAGGGAACACAGATTCCTTCTTTGCCGGAAAATGTACAATATAAGGCGCTGATAGTTGACGATTCAGGACCCATCCGGCAGATTCTGAGCAGAAAACTCGAACAGGCCGGCTTTGGGATTCGGACGGCATCCGACGGGAGTGAAGGCCTCGAACTGCTGAAGGGGTACAAAGAAATTGCGGAGAAAGAGAAAAGGAAAGTAACTGATTATTTGGACATAGTCATTTCAGATATCGAGATGCCGCAGATGGACGGCTACAGTTTGTGCTTTTGCGTGAAACACGACCCCGTTTTACAGGACCTGCCGGTGATCCTCTTCTCATCCCTTATAAGCGACAAACAATACCACAAGGGGCAATCAGTTGGCGCTGACGATCAGATTACAAAACCCGAGGCGGCCAATCTTGCTCATAGGGCGGCTGAACTGATCGAGAGTTACAGGAAAAAAGCCGAATAATAGCACACGAAATGAATTGAGAGTGTACCCGGCTGGGCAATTCGGGTTATGCTCACTTTATTCTTTGGCGCTTTTATCGACCTTGAAAATGAAGGGTTGCGGAAATCTTACGATTGACGAGCCAGCCAGCATCTCCTATTGTGTAGCACCTGTCCAGGCACCGTTTTTCAGCGGGAAGCGCAGGCCACCTGGTAAAAATCATTGGGTTCTATCAAATCAACCGGAGAGAGAAGAGATGAACAGAAAGATTGTGCTGGCATTTTTTGCGGTAATCCTCAGCTTCGCTTGCGCACTTCAGAGCCGAGTTGTCTATGCATCAGGGGAGGATTTGCCTCCGGCGCGATTCACCTTGCCCGCGCCCGACAGCGCACAGGTGCAAAAATACCTCGGTCTCAAGGAGATGGAACCTTTCACGATCGAGAATATAAAAGCAAAGCTCGTTATAATAGAATTTCTCTCGGCACTCTGCCCGCAATGCCATGCCAATGCGCCAGTAATGAACAAGCTCTACAAGATGCTCCAGGAGGATGCGGGGCTTTCCGATGTCAAGCTGATCGGGATAGCCGTTGCCAGCGAAAAGCCTCAGATCGATGCATACCGCAAGCAGTTCAAGGTCCAGTTCCCGATCTTCATGGATGAAACCTTTGCTATCTCGGCCTCGATGGACGGAGTGGCAACCCCGACCACGATGATAATTTCCACAAAGGATGGCAAAGTGCTCGCCAGCCATGTTGGGGTGATAAAGGATTTCGACGCGTTCGTTAAAGAGTTGAGGGCATCGGCAAAAAAATAATCAGATGGCAAGATAATGGCGGAAAACGATAACAAGGAAAAGTTGCTGAAAAATCCCGTTCTCAGGGACTTGCCTCCCGAGAAGCTGGATGAGATCGCCCGAGTGGTGCAAATGCGCGATGTGCCGGCGGGCGGCATAGTCTTCCGCCAGGGGGACCCCGCTGACGGCTTCTATATCGTCAGTTCGGGGAAGGTCAGGATTTTTGTGGGCCCCGACCATGGGATGGAAAGAGAATTGTCAGTACTGGGGCCGGGCGAGAGCTTTGGTGAAGTGGCTCTTTTGACTGGAGAATCTCGAACCGCAACCGTCGAGGCAGTCGGCCGGACGCGCTTGATGATTCTTCAGAAGGATGAATTCGACCGCCTGCTGAATGATTTTCCGGAAATTTCCAAAAAATTCGTGAAGGAGATGAGAAATTGGCTCCTTAAGGACCAGGAAATCATCAATGAGGAAGCCGATGTGGTACTGAAGGCATCGCGGTTTTCCTGGTATGATTTTCTCCTCGTGATTGGGGTGAGCATACTGCTGGCCCTGTCATTCAATCAGGCCAACCCTAACGGCGTTTCGTTATTTCCCTACCTGGCACAAGATGAAGAAATCCCTTCGATAAGCGCGGCCGATGCCATGCAACACCGCGAAAAATCCGGGGCGTTGATAGTGGATGCGATGCCCTCGAATTTTTACCAGAAAGGCCATATTAAGGGCGCCGTCAACATGCCCATGGCCCTCTTCGATATCGTCTACCTCATGAATTTCTCCGAGGAAAACAAGGGAAAAGAAATCCTGGTTTACGGCAGTACCATCAGCAGGCCCTACGATCTGGAAATTGCGGGTAAGCTTATAGTGCTTGGTTACACCGACGTAAAAGTAATAGCCGGGGGACTGATCGCGTGGGAATCAATGGGGTTCCCTGTTGAGGGAAAGGGGGCCAAGTGATCGGGAGCTTCCTGAAGCGGATAGTCACGAGCGAGTATCTCTCCCTTATTCTCAGGATCTACATAGGCTATTTTTTCGTCTATGCGAGCGTAAGCAAGATACCTTATCCCGCCCAGTTTGCCGAGGCGATAGCCAATTATCGCCTGATCCCTTATGCCGTTCTCAATCTGGGGGCGGTCATTTTGCCCTGGATCGAATTCGTGGCCGGGCTGTTCCTTATCGTAGGATTCAGGCTGAGGGCAGCGGTGGTGATTATAGGACTGCTGCTGGCCATGTTCGACACCATGATTATCATCAATATGTTTTGGGGGGCGCCGATCACCTGCGGATGCTACGATACTGTGGGCGAGCCGATTGGATGGAAGAAGATATCTGAAAATGGCCTTATGCTGGCCTTTTGTGTCCAGATATATCTTTTCGACAAGCCGATGCTTCTCGCCAAACTGGGTCTTTCACCAGGTAGCGGCAGGCGGGC
This sequence comes from Desulfarculales bacterium UBA702, assembly GCA_002298165.1. Classification (GTDB taxonomy): domain Bacteria; phylum Desulfobacterota; class Syntrophobacteria; order Syntrophobacterales; family Syntrophobacteraceae; genus SbD1. The sequence goes on along the minus strand of DBMI01000022.1, from coordinate 19,597 downwards.
CGCATCTTCCTAGATGTATCGGCGCAGCATCAACGAATTGTTCCCCTCGGCCGCCTTCAGGTGGACTGGTTTTTAGACGGTCGAGTCAATTTGACGGGACCACATTACGGATTATTGAAATGGCTAGAAAATCTCTGTTCGGATGCGGCTTGCGGCTTCTGTCGTCGTGTTTTCTTTTACTCACCCTGTCATGCGGACAAAAAGATCTCTATACCGGCACCTACATCGCCGATCCCGGTGATACTCCCAGGCGAACCGAGACGACCCTGGAACTCAAGGAAAACGGCGTTGGCCTCTGGAAGGTAGGCGATGATGAAGTTGCGTTTTCCTGGTATATGAAAGGCGATCAGCTCAGAGTAAATACCAGGGGCGGCGGGGTTATCGTCGGCAGCCTCGAGAAGAACGTGATTCGCATTACACTTCCGGGAACAAGCGAAATGTCGTTCAAAAGAGCCAAATAACCTTTCACCCACTATAATCCTGGCAGGCATAGCATTTTTTGAATCTTGCTAATAGGATCTGATCCTCTGTTATATTGGTCAATAAAATCGGTTGGTTTAATTATAGTTCCCAGGTCAGATACATCGAACAGGTCTAGAATGTAGCATAGCCCCTTGTGGGCGTTTGGAAGTTGGACGGGCACAAGGCCCTATGCTACATTAACTTACACGCAACTTGGTATGACTCGGTCAGGAGGGGCTGTTGCCCCAGACCGGCTGCATGAACTATCCAGATCTCAGCTTCGAACATCGTCATTCCCGCCTGGAAGCGCTGCGGGAATGACGTTCATCAGGTTCTTGCCATCCAATTTTGCTTGGCATTTCTCGAAAAACTATTTTGGCAACAGCCTGAGGAGACCACGTCATAACAATTAGTAAACAATTTGTTCCGTAAAGTTGACGGCTATGCGCTTTGCCGGCAATGACGGTGTGAGGCATTGGTCTCTGGCGCGCGAGAGGTATTCCAGGTACTCGTATGCCGGATAGACAAAAAGGTAATTTCAGGGGCAAAAATTCAGATAAAGAATGATTATCCAAACGCTGGTATGCAGTTGTTCTTACACCGTAAATCTAATAAATAGTCACTACTCCCTTTTTTTCCTTATCATTTGATAGTAATATGCCGATTAATCCTATGGAGGGGGTCCCTCCAGAAGCAAACCGCAAAAAAAATGATTTCACATTTAAGTTGTGGTTGGGCTGATTCTCCCGACCGTCATCCAATGAGTTTTCATGCCTTTGGCCTTGGGATGGTCCGGGTTTTGAGCCCAATCCAAACAGGTTTGATTTTGCTCTCATGCGGCATGGTTTCCCCCATGGGAGTTTCGGAAGCGGCAAAAAGGGGAAAAGAACTCTCGCTTGGTCAACTTTGGTTGCCCCTTGTTGCCGAATTTTTTTATTTGAAAGGGAGTATTTGTAAAACTCCTATCCCGAAGATCAGTGGCCATATTAACAGCTCCAAGTCAACCAAGAGCGCCCAGATGCAGAATGCTTTCAGGGCTTTCAAGCGAAACTTCAAGCGCAATCAGGCCCCATTCACGAGAGTTCTATTTTCCAGGCTGAACCTATGTGGCAGGGATTTGTCAAGCAATCCCGATGCTGTATCAGAGGATAGGGGAGAGTTATGTCCAGATTTTTGAAAATAAGCGGGATGGTTGGGCTGGTCTTGTTGCTCCATTTTGGAGCGGCATTCGCACTGGATGTGCCCCATGCGGCACCCGAGAGTGTCGGATGCACCAGTTGCCATACCCTGCACAATTCCCTCGGATCGAACCTCACGATCCAGGCCACGAACTCGGCGCTTTGCAAGAGTTGCCATACCTTTACCGGAACGGCATCCACTCTGCCGTTTGCCAATTCCGACCAGGCAAAACCCGGCATATCGGGCAACTCCCATAGCTGGAGCGGCTTGATGCCGGCCATATCCAACCCCTCGAACATCTACGGCCTGAGGGCAACCGCCGATTTGACCAATTCGGCAGTCAAGACGAGGGTGACCGGATCGGGAAACATTGTTATATGTTCGGCCTGCCATGATGAGCACAGCCAGTTGAATGCCCCGTGGGACCCGCTCTCTGTTTCATCATCAAGGGGACAAACCGGAACGGCAACGGGCGGGAGCGTAAGTACTCTTGTGGATACCTCCAAAGCCTGGACGGTAAACCAGTGGGTAAATGCTACCGTAAAGATAATGAGCGGCCCTGATAGCGGACTGGTTAGAAGGGTAACAGGTAATACCGCAAACCAACTCACTTTTCAGACATCCTTCCCGAACCCGATCGCCGCGAACACCTCCTACTATTTGAACAGTAATCGCCACTTCATGAGGGTAGTCAATAATGCAGACCAACTGTGCCTCGACTGCCACTTTTATAGAAACCAGAGCGATGTCACGACATACACCGGGACACCGCTTAGCCATCCCATAAATAAAGCACTTGCCGCCGCAAAAGACCCGTCCCAGTTTTTCGATATTCCCCACGAACCCGAGTCCGCGGGCTTTGTCCCTCAGACGGGCACAAGAGGCGAACTTAACGGCGGGACCGACACCAATTTCAAAAATAATATCGTGCTTGCATCCGACCTTGGGATCCTGTGCCTTTCATGCCACGATATGCACTATACAGGCTCATCGGACGGTTTTCTGCTCAGGAGATCCCTCGAAGAGACCTGTCATGCATGCCACAAAACCGATGTAAACACCCCCAATGATGCCAATGCTATAAAGACCCACAACAGTACAAATTCGAGTTCCACGAAGTGGGGGGCCGATGGCTGGGGTATTACCGGCGGGAAGTACGGTAAATTTGGATGCACTACCTGCCATACCGCCCACTCAACAAAAAATATATTTCTTATTAAAGAGAACATAGTTGCGCCCAATTCCCCGACGGATGCCCTGCCGGGCGCCGCCGCCGACCTGAGGCAATTTTCAGGAACAGCCGGCTCGACCCCAGGCGTTCTTGCTGATGATACGGGAGGGCACTCCACTTCGACCAGGGCATGCGAGGTCTGTCACTCCAGGAACAAGTACCATAACTACGATACTGCAAACAATACGGGCGGGCTTGACCACTACAACGCAAATGACTGCAGGACCTGCCACTCCCATAAAAACGGATTCAGGCCCCTTTGCGACGGCTGCCATGGCACTCCGCCATCTCTAAACACCATTGGCGGGCCGAATGGGCTGGCAACGCCTGCCACGGGGTCAACTACCTCCGGCGCACATTACTATCACGCAAAAACGGTAGCCTATCCGTGTGGCTGGTGCCACTACAACGCTTCCGGAAGTGGCGTGCTTCATAAGGATTCGAAGGTAAGCCTTGGGTTCGTTAACCTGTTCGGCTCGAAAACGGGCGGCAGCTATAACGGGCAGGCATCTGTCAACTATGAGTCAACAGATGCCGGCACGACGGTTTCCAAGACAGGCACGAAGACCTGCGCTCTCTACTGCCACGGCAGCACGATGATCCCGAACGGTGGGACATCCACGAACGCCGTGTGGGATGCCGGAGCAAATGCTTATAGCTGTTCGAGCAATCCAAACGGATCCTGTCACGGAGCATCCTCATCCAACCCGCCGGTAAAGGGCAGCCATCCAAAGCATGTGAACGCAGCCCTGGGATATGGTTTTGGATGTAATCTCTGCCATCCTGCTGTTACCAGCGGCTCTCATGTCGATGGCAAAGTCAGTTGGTCTTTTAATGCAAGCGACATTCGGACCAACGGCGGGCAGTACAAGAACCTTTCGAGCGGAAACACCGGCACACCCGCCCCCAGCGCAACTTACGGTACATGTAACAACCTCTATTGCCACAGCACGGGGACGTCGTCTCCTACGTATGCCACCCCCGAGTGGGGCAATGCCGCCAGCGCGCTTTGCGGCAGTTGCCACGGGGTACTGGCCGGAACGCCTCCCGCATCACCCGCGCATGCCAAACACGTGGGGCCGGTCGCAGGTTACCAACTTGCCTGTTCCAGGTGCCACAGCTCGGTCGTTAATCCGACAACAAACTCGACGACACAGCCCGCGCTGAAATCCAGGACACTTCATGTCAACGGCCAGGGTGACGTACAGTTTGATTCATTGAGCACGGGCGGGACCTATTCAAACGGCACCTGCTCCAACACTTACTGCCATAGCGACGGAACATCGGTATCAACCGGGATAATTCCAGCAAATACCACTCCCAACTGGAATTCCGGCCCTATAGGGTGCAACGGTTGCCACGGCTATCCTCCTTCGTATCCCACCGGCAGCCCCAAGGCCAACAGTCACCTTCACCATAATTGGGATTGCGGCGACTGCCATGCCGGCACAACCCCGCATGGTGATAGAATATGGGGGCCAGGTCAGCATACCGACGGCGTCATAAACGTCCAGGGGAATGGAGCTGGTGGGAACGGCTTTACCTACACCTTCCATAAGGGTGGAGGCACCTGTTCCGGCACAGCTTTTTGCCATGGAGGCCCGGTACAGTGGGGAGGCGGGGGTGACTGGCCGCGGGGTACGCCAGGCGCAGGCATTCCAACGGCATTATCCACCACCTCGATCAGGTGGAACTTTACCGATGTTACCAGTAACGAGTGGGGATATATTCTATCGGATACCAACAACGTAAGCCTGATAACGCTTGAGATCCCAAATCTCGACCACATTGACGAAACAGGACTTGCCACAAATACCTCATACACGAGGCGTGTATACGCATACAATTTAAGAGGAACTTCATACGCGAGCGCGAACATGACGGGTTATACCCTTTGCGCGCCTCCTAACGTTACATCGGATAAGACCACATCAACGTGGTACAACACGCCCAACGTGGTGTTCACGAACGCAGCGGGATTCGGCCCGGGAGGAGTGCAATACTATAGATATGTATGGGACACGAATCCAACTCATACCTTTGATAACACTGAAACACAATGGAGCAGCGGCACTCTGACACTGGCGGGGGCCATAGATACCGGTTTGTACCTGCACGTAAAAGCTTACAACGGGGGCAATGTCGCAAGCGGCACTCAGGATTTGGGTCCCTTTTATTACACAAATTATAAGGTCTACTATTCCGTTGGCCAGAACACCAGCGACCACAAGACCGGAACTCCCACGGTAACGGTTTCGGGCACAACCGCCATCTTCTCGGTCGCACAGACCGCGACGAATATGGGTGTTGGCGACGTCATCGACTATGATACCGATCACAAGAAGTGCTACATCTCGGGGAAGACCTCCGGGACGGTCTGGTCATGCGTATCGGTAACGGGAGGACTTCCCTCGGCCGCGACGAACGTCACGGTTAATTCAGTATCACACGCATTCTCCTCGCTGCCCGCCGCGACCCAGGCAGCCAAGGATGCGAGCCATCTGAATACGAGTGACCTGGCGACCGGGAACTACCAGCTCAATTTACCCTGCTATTACGATACGGGACCCGACAGTAGCGTTACCTACGTGGATGCCCAGGTAACCTTCACCACCTCGGCTGCCAACAACGTCAGGATCTATACTCCGACAAACCTACTGACGGAATGCAACAAAAGCCAAAGGCATCAGGGAAAATGGACAACCACGGCATACAGCATTCAGTCCAATGCATTACAGGTGATAGGTTGCTGGACGCCTCACATCGAGATAGCCGGTCTCCAGGTGCTGCAAACCGCAACAGCCGGAAGCAGTAACAGGGGAATTTTCACCAATACAGGTGCTGGAAGCATAATCAAGATTCATGACAATATCATTGCCCCACAAACTGCTTACGGGTGCAATGGCATATTCATAGCCGATCAAAATTCCGGAACTAAATCGCTGACTATCTACAACAATATTCTATACAATTTCAAAGGTTCAGGGACCGGGCACGCCATAAACAGCGACATGATTGGAGCCGCATACAATAATACTATTTATAATTGTGATTACGGGATCTACACAACCAAGAGCATCATAGCGAAAAACAATATCGTTCAGAATTCGACTACAGGTTACTCGGGGACCTTTGATGCATCTTCGGTCAACAACATTTCGCAGGATGCCACCTCTCCTAATGCTTCTTTTAGGAACAAGACGGTTACTTTTGTAAATGCGGCCGGTAATGACTTCCATCTTGGAACAAGCGATACCTCCGCCATGGATGCGGGCGTGAGCCTGTCGGCCGATCCTGTTTTTGCCTTCAACACCGATATCGACGGCCAGTCGAGGCCTTACGGAATCACATGGGATATTGGGGCGGATGAGTACGTGCCGAACCATGTGTTCTACTCCGTAGGTCAGAACACGAATGATCACAAGACCGGATCTCCAACGGTAACGGTTTCGGGCAATACAGCCACTTTCTCGGTTGCCCAGACAGCGGCCAATATGGGAGTTGGCGATGTGGTGACCTACGGAGGCTCGAACAAGTGCTACATATCGGGCAAAACCTCCCCAACTTTGTGGAGTTGCGTATCTGCAACCGGAGGGACTCCAACTGCTGCAACGAATGCAACAGTTAACTCGATCACCCATGCTTATGCCTCGCTTAGTGCGGCGGTTATCGGCGCCTCCGATGCAAACCATCTCAGTACCGCCAACCTGGTAACGGGCAATTATGTCCTGAACCTCCCCTGCTATTATGATACGGGAGCGGACACTACCCCGGTTAACGTCACCGGATACACAACCGGGGCCGCCAATTACATTAAAATCTACACGCCGAATAATACTTTGACCGAGGTCAACAGCTCACAACGACACATCGGAAAGTGGGATGTTCAGAAGTATAGTCTTTCGGGCGATGCCAAGATGCTCCAGTTGAATGCGAGCTATACTCAAGTTGTTGGATTGCAGGTTGAGTCCACCGGGACCGGCGACTACGATTGGCTGATTACAAATTATCCGTCCTATAATGCATCAAGCCTTACAATCGCCAATAGCATCATAAGATCGAGCAATGCAGGCATATCAAATACAGGCATTTACTTCAATCTGGCTAACGGTAAGAACAAGATATATAACAACATCATCTATGATTTCCGCAACTCCGGCATATACGTAGACAGCGGAAATGCCAATAGCGTCCTCGTTTACAATAACACAATCGCGAATTGCCAGATCAGCGGCATAGGAAATGCCGTCTCAACCGTCATGCTCGTCAAGAACAACGTCGTTCAGGGCAGCGGCAGCGGCACCGGGTATTCGGGAGGTTTTGCGGCGGGTTCGGATTACAATATTTCCGATCAGGCCAATAATGCTCCTTCGCCTTCATACAGATCTAACCAGGCAACCACGGTCCAATTCATCGATGGTGCGGGAGGAGACTTCCACCTCTCCGCTTCCGATGCATCGGCCATTGATGCCGGGATCGATTTATCGGCAGATGCCAATCTTTCATTCAACACCGATATCGACGCCCAGACGAGGCCTTTTGGAAGCGCTTGGGATATCGGGGCGGATGAGTTCATTGAGACTGTTCCTCCCACATCGGCCATAAGCGATCCAGTCGCCGGAGCGATGCTGGGAGTGGTAGATCCCTACACGATCAGCGGGTCGGCGACGGACAATTCGGCTGTCTCGAAAGTTGAGGTATCAATAGACGGTGGTGCATGGAGCGCGGCAACATGTACCGGATGCCCCGGTACGAACGTTACATGGACATACAACTGGACGCTTCCGGCGGATGGCAGCCACACGATCGCCAGTCGCGCGACCGATACGGCCAATGATGTGGAGACACCCGGAGCGGGAGTAACGGTCAACATTGACAAAACGCCGCCCACGATAAGCATTGGGCCTCCTTCGGTCAGCGCGGCAACTAAGGGACCCGTGACTTACACGGTAACCTACACGGGGGCCGATACGATAAGCCTTACGGATGCTTGTGTAACACAGAACACAACCGGGACGGCAGGTGGTGCCGTGTCGGTTACCGGGACAGGGAACACCAGGACGGTAACGATCAGCGAGATCGCCGGGGACGGCAGTATCGGCATATCCATCTCGGCCGGCACCGCCAGAAACAATGCGGGAATGAATGCGGCAGCGGCCGGGCCGAGCGCAACCTTTTCAGTCGATAATACTCCTCCGTCAATTACCATCAGCGATCCTTCGGTAACCAGGACTGTAAACGGTCCCGTAACTTATACAGTGACCTACTCCGGAGCGGATGCGGTAACACTGGCGCCGGGTGATATTATACTCAACAAGACAGGAACGTCGGAAGGTACAGTGTCGGTGAGCGGCAGCGGCCTTACATCCCGTACTGTGACGATCTCCGACACGACAGGTGACGGAACTCTGGGCATATCCATTGCCGCGGGTTCGGCAAGCGATAATCTGGGTAACATGGCCCTGTTTACCGGGCCGAGCACAACCTTCTATGCTACGCCACCCACAAAACTGGTCTATTACTCCGTTGGCCAGAATACCAACGACCATAAGACAGGGTCTCCCACTATAACGGTTTCGGGAACGACCGCCACCTTCTCGGTTGCCCAGAGCGCGACCAACATGGGAGTGGGAGATGTGGTCGATTATGATACCGACCACAAGAAGTGCTACATTTCGGGGAAGACATCGGGGACAGTCTGGTCGTGCGTATCGGTTACCGGACAGACCCCCACGGCTGCGACCAACGTGACGGTAAATTCGATCTCGCACGCGTTCGCATCGTTGGCTGCCGCAACCTCGGGAGTAGGCGATGCAAACCATCTAAACACGACCGACCTAGTGGCCGGAAACTATATCCTCAACATTCCCTGTTATTATGATACGGGTGGGGATGGCGCCACTGTAACTATTAGCTTCAATACCAGCAAGGACAACTACGTCAGGATATATACTCCAACCAATACCCTGACGGAATGCAACAAGAGCCAGAGGCATCTGGGGAAATGGACAAATACCGCATATAGCCTGCAGATCGGCTTTGCGACCGTAATCAACTCGGTCAGGACCAATTTCCTCGAAATAGCCGGCCTGCAAATACTGACGGCCGGATACACCGGTTATGGAATAACCACTTCCACCATCTCGAGCGCCGCCGTCCTCAAAATTCATGACAATATCGTTGCCGGGACTACCGGTGGTCAGGCAGGGCTAAACATATACGACGAATACACAGGGACCGGCGGGACAGCGTATATCTATAATAACATAGTCTACAATTTCAGACTCATAGGCGGGTCGGGGGGATTTGGTATCATTCAATACCTCAAGGGACCCATGTACAATAATACTGTCTATAACTGCGACAACGGGATTTATACCTACAGCTATCCTTTGCTCAAAAACAATCTGGTCCAGAATTGCACCAAGGGGTATTGGAGGTTGTTTGATGCAGCTTCGACCAACAACATATCCCAGGATGCATCATCTCCCAATGCGGCTCTACAGAATAAGACGGCTGTCTTCGCCAATGCAGCCGGAAATGATTTCCACCTGGCACCGAGCGATACTGTAGCCATAGATGCCGGAGCGGATTTGTCCGCCGATTCGAAGCTTGCATTCAACACCGATATCGACGCTCAGACAAGGCCCACCGGAATTGCCTGGGATATCGGGGCGGATGAGTTCTCGGATACGACTGCTGCCTCATCGACCATAACCGCCCCCGCAAATGGGGCGGCGCTTGGACTGGTAAGTCCGTATACGATCAGCGGTTCGGCGACCGATAATGTTGCGGTGACCGGTATCGAAGTTTCTACCGACGGCGGGACGATATGGAGCGGAGCCGCCTGTACCGGATGTCCCGGGGCCAGCGTAACCTGGAGTTACAGCTGGAGTCTGCCGGCGGACGGAAGCTACACCATAAAAAGCCGCGCAACCGACAGCTCGGGCAATGTCGAGACACCCGGAGCGGGAGCAGCCGTCACCGTCGACCAGACCGCACCTACGCTGAGTATCGGATCCCCGTCGGCCAGTTCTACCAGGGGCGGGCCGGTAACCTACACGGTGAATTACACGGGAGCCAATACGGTAACACTGGCGACAGGCAATATTACTCTTAACAAAACAGGTACGGCGAACGGAACAGTTGCGGTCACCGGAAGCGGCACTGCTTCGCGCACTGTAACCATATCGGGCATAACCGGTGACGGGACCCTCGGCATATCAATAGCCGCGGGCACTGCAAGCGATATTACGGGGAACACCGCAGCATCGGCGGGGCCGAGCACCACCTTTAGCGTCGACAATACCGCTCCGACGCTTAGCATCGGCAGCCCCTCGGCCGGTTCTGCTTCTTCCGGTCCCATCACCTACACAGTGACCTATTCCGGGGCGGATACGGTAACCCTCGCACCGGCCAATATAACTCTCAATAAAACCGGGAACGCAAACGGTACGCTTTCGGTGAGCGGCAGCGGCACTGCTTCGCGTACGGTTACGATCTCGGGCATCACGGGCAACGGTACTCTTGGAATATCAATCGCCGCAGGTACGGCAAGTGACAGTACCGGCAATTCCGCCGCATCGGCCGGGCCGAGTGCGACTTTTAACGTGGTGAACAGCCAGCCCACTATCAGCATTGGCACTCCTTCACCGGCCACGAGCAATACCGGACCGGTGACTTATACGCTCACCTATTCTGACGCTACCACTATTACCCTTGCGCCGGGTGATATAACGCTCAACAAGAGCGGGACGGCAAACGGAACCGTGGCGGTAGGTGGAAGCGGCAGCACTACCCGAACCGTAACGATCTCAGGCATAACGGGCAACGGTACTCTTGGGATATCGATTGCCGCGGGCACTGCAAGCGACGCTGGCGGCAACCTGGCCCTTTCGGGTGGACCGAGTGATACTTTTGTGGTGGATAATACTCCTCCCACCCTGAGTATAGGATCTCCATCGGCAAATCTAACCAATACGGGTCCAGTGACCTATACGATCACCTATTCCGGGGCCGACGGGATAACGCTTGCCCCGGGGAATGTGACACTCAACAAGACCGGTACTGCCAATGGCACCGTGGCGGTTAGCGGAACCGGTAATACGACTCGCACGGTGACGGTCTCCGGTATCACGGGAGATGGGACTCTTGGCATATCGATCGCCTCGGGTACGGGAAACGACATCGCGGGCAATACGACAGCGGGTACTGGACCGAGCACAACTTTCAACGTGGATAATACCCGTCCGACCCTTAGCATCGGCACTCCTTCCACGAGCTCCACGAGCACCGGGCCGGTAACCTACACTGTGACCTATTCCGGGGCCGATAACGTTACGCTGGCCGCGGGCGATGTAATTCTTAATAAGACGGGCAGCGCGGATGGTGCCGTTGCGGTAAGCGGGACGGGCAATACTACCCGCACGGTGACCATATCGGCGATTACCGGAGTGGGGACCCTGGGCATCTCGATAGCGGCGGGCTCGGCGAGTGACACCGCCGGGAATACGACACTGGCGGGAGGCCCGAGCGGGACATTTACCGTCTCGGCCGGTCTCCAGCAAGTCTACTATTCAGTGGGCCAGAACACGAACGATCACAAGACTGGGAGCCCCACGGTCACCGTTTCGGGAAAGACCGCAACTTTCTCGGCAGATCAGACCGCCCTCAATATGGGAGTGGGAGATGTGGTAACGTATGGCGGTACTAACACGTGCTACATCTCGGGGAAGACTTCTCAAAGCGTATGGAGCTGTATATCCGCTACCGGAGGTACACCGGTTGCGGCAACTGACGCAACAGTCAATTCGATCACACATGCGTTTGCTTCGCTCAATGCAGCCCTTACGGGAGCATCCGATGCAAACCACCTCAATACGACGAACCTTGTTACGGGAAATTATATCCTGAACATACCCTGCTATTACGATACGGGAGCTGACATCACCACAGCGACAGTTGTCGGTTACACTACAGGGGTTGCGAACTACATCAAAATTTACACTCCGAACAGTACCTTGACCGAAGTCAATCGCTCTCAGAGACATCAAGGGGTACCTGCTAACAACGTATATACCCTGCAAGGATCATTCGGTAATAGTGCCTTGATAATCGATAACAATCCTTATGTCAGGATAGTGGGTCTGCATATTACCAATTGGGGAGGAAATGTCAGTTACTCATCGGGAATTAAGCTGAACAACAACGTAAGATACGTAACCGTTGAAGGTAACCTCGTTCACGACCCTGCTCCCAGTACCATAAGCGGAGGTATTGCAGTTTACGGTAGTACTTCCGGAGGGTTCAAGATCTTCAATAACGTGGTTTTCAACACCCAGGGCGGGATAACGGTGGATCATCAGGCCTCCGGAATAACTTCCTACATTTACAACAATACCGTTTACGGAGTTCAATACGCCTATACACACCTTGGTTATGAAGCCGTCTTCAGAAACAATATTGCCCAGAATTGCAGCTCCACATGTTTTTCAATGTATCAACAAACCGGCTCTGACTACAATATTCACAGCGATGCGTACAATCCCGGTGGTGCTCATGATAAAGCATCGACGACCGTTTCCTTTGTGGACATAGCTGGAAAGAATTTCCACCTGGCTCCTGCCGATACAGCGGCAAAAGATGCGGGAATGGATCTTTCCACCGACTCGAACCTTGCATTCAATACCGATATAGACGGCCAGGCAAGGCCCATCGGAAGCGCATGGGATATAGGTGCCGATGAAGCCCCCGATTCAACGGCTCCCGTGTCGGCATTGACCGCGCCATCAGACGGAGCTGTGCTGAACAATTCATCGCCAAATCCATACACCATAAGTGGTACAGCGACTGATAACGTGGCTGTGTCCCAGATATTTGTATCAACCGACGGCGGGAATTCCTGGAATTTTACCTCGTGTCCTGGATGTCCGGGAGCAAACGTCACCTGGACCTACGATTGGACGCTTCCCGCCGATGGGTTCTATAATGTGAAGTGTCGCGCAATAGATTTGATGAGTAATTCAGAAACGGCCGGAACGGGTATAACAGTTGCGGTGCAAAGGTCGGCGCCACTAACGTATATTACAGGTCCTTCCCAAAGCCTGACGAACACCGGACCCGTGACCTATACTGTTAACTATATCGGGGCCGATGCAATAACGCTTTCGCCGGCAGATATAACACTCAACACGACCGGCACAGCTACAGGCACGGTAGCGGTAAGCGGAAGCGGCAATACTTCCCGGACCGTCACCATTTCAGGCACAACGGGAGATGGGAGCCTTGGCATATCAGTTGCCGCGGGGACTGCAACCGACAGTTCGGCACACCCGACCCCCTCTGCCGGGCCGAGCACAACCTTTACGGTGGATAATACCTACCCGACTCTTAGTATAGACGCTCCTTCAACCAGCCTGACCAGAAACGGACCGATCACTTACACGGTGACCTATACCGGAAGCAGTTCGGTAAGCCTTGCGCCGGGAGATATAACACTCAATACGACCGGAACGGCTACCGGTACAGTAGCGGTGAGCGGCAACGGCAATTCTACCCGCACGGTTACTATCTCGGACATCACCGGAGACGGGACCCTGGGTATATCAATTGCCGCGGGTACCTCAAGCGACGTTGTGGGGAACACGGCGGCAGGGTCGGGACCAAGCACGACCTTTACAGTCGATAATACCACCCCGGGGATGATCATCAGCGCTCCATCCCCAACCACAACGACCACCGGGCCAGTTACCTACACCGTAACCTATTCCGGGGCCGATACAATAACGCTTGCTCCGGCCAACATTACATTAAACGGAGCCAGCGGCTCGGTTGCTGTCAGCGGAACCGACAACATCACCCGCACTGTTACGATATCCGGCATAATTGGTAATGGGGCAATGAGCATAACGATTGCCGCCGGAACGGCGAGCGACAATGCGGGAAATCTCGCGGGAGGATCCGGGCCGAGCCAGACCTGTACGGTATCGAGCGGTGCAAAGGCAGTCTACTATTCCGTTGGCCAGGATACCATGGACCACAAGACCGGATCGCCAACCGTCACCGTATCCGGCACATCTGTTACTTTCTCGGTTCCCCAGACTGCAACCAATATGGGAGTGGGAGATGTGATCAAGTATTTAGCTGATGGTGATTACCGTGATTGTTATATTTCTGGAAGAACTTCAAACTCCCAATGGTCATGCGTGTCACTAACCGGCGACGCCCCCTACCAGGCAACAAATGCATCGGTTGATTCCATAGCGCATGCATTTAATGGCCTGGCCGCGGCGCTTGCCGGAGCTGTTGATTTTAACCATCTGAACACGAAAGACCTGGTCGCGGGGAACTACCAGGTAAACATTCCCTGCTATTACGATTCAGGGCCCGACACGGCAGGAGCCGCCACTCCTCCCTGGTTGAGTCAATGGACAACCAGCGCAACAAATTGCCTAAGGATCTACACCCCGGTAAAATCGACTGAATGCAACCAGCGCCAGAGGCACAACGGCACGTGGACAAGTACGGCATACACCCTGCAAAATGCCAATACCAACGTGCTTTATCTTTACAGAACGAGCTTCGTCGAGGTGGCCGGCTTGCAGATATTGGCAACCGGAGCGACCGCCCCAAGGGGCATTTTCGTCAACACCATAACTGCCGACAGCGTCATCAAAGTACATGATAACATCATCCATTCACTGAATCCCACCGGCGGCAGGGGTATCTTTACACTGGACTCCACCACGGGTGGCGGCGCAAAGACTCACATCTACAACAATATCCTCTATAACTGGCAGGGCAGCGGGACGGGGAACGGAATTCGAACGACTATGTACGGGGCTGTCTACAATAACACCGTCTATAAAGCGGATGTTGGGATTTACGGAACAAAAGGCGCAGTTTTAAAGAACAATATCGTTCAGCAGGCAACGACAAATTATTCCTGGGCTACTGTACCGTTTGATGCATCTTCGTCCAATAACATTTCCGATGATGCGACATCTCCTAATGCTGAGTTCCAGAACTCGTTCGTTTACTTCAACTATGCATCGAACTCACTCTCAGGCGGTGACAGCACAAATGATTTCCATCTGTTCTACGTCGATGGCGGCGTAGCCATCGATAAGGGGATCAGTCTGTCAGCTGATCCGATCTGTCCTGTTACGAGAGACATCGATGGCCAATCAAGGCCATATAATGCCACCTGGGATATCGGCGCGGATGAATATTGGCCATGATTTCGCCTCGCTGCGATGTTGTGTTCATGAGACCACCAGAGTTTCGGACGCGCAGCGCTGGCGCGCGGCCGAGCGCTCGATGCCTGGGGGCGAACGGTGTGCTGGGGGATGCGACACCACCCTTTTCCTGGGCGAACCGATATTGCAATGAAAGGCCTAGATGAGGCCTAAAAGAAAAGAGAGCCATGGCAGGACCAGTACCATGCCGACTGTCGTAATCAGCCAGCACGAGTTGGCCAGTTCGAGGTCCAGGTCGTAGATCGAAGAGGCGATCACCGCATTGAATGCCACCGGCATCGATGACCCCAGAAGGATCGCCTTAAGGGGCAGGCCGCCATACAAGGATTTCATACCCAGGAAGATTGCGGCTGCGCAGGCAAGTACGGGCATAACCACGAATTTTATTCCGGATACGAGCAGTACCTCTCTGAAATATCCAACCTGCCTGAACCTTATCCCCATCCCGATCGAGACGAGTAGGAGAAACACCCCGGCAGGAATGAATGTGGCTGTCACCTTCTCGTAGACAGGCGGACGCGCAATGCCGGACAGGTTCAACATGGCCCCGGTGAACAGGGATCCCATCGCGATAAGTATGAACGGGTCGGTAAAGACTTTGCCAAGCCTTTCCCTGAGAGATTCGTTTCCTTTCAGGCCCGCACCGTAATACCTTGCAATCGGATAACCAATCCCATAGTAAACAATCTCCTCGAACATTTTGAATAGGGTCAGCATTGCAAAACCCTCTTCCCCGATGAAAAGATACGATACCAGCGATCCCATCGCTGCAATGTTCGAAAACGATCCGCAACAGTAGAGCGTGCCGACCTGCTTTTGATTGCATCTTCCCATCCTGCCGATGGCCCACCCCAGCAAACCCCCTATCAGCAGGATTGCCAGGCCGATAAAAGGCATCGTAGCGATGCGTACATCATCGATTCTGATCAGCCAGATAGCGCCAATGATTGGAACCGGCGAAAGGAACCAGATCGTAAGTTTTTGAATCCACTTGCGGAAGGTTGAAATCTCGAGCGGCAGCGTCAATGCTCCGGCCTCGACCAAGAGCCGCAAAATGTAGCCAAGGCTTAATCCGGAGATGATTATGCCGATAGATAGATAGAGTCCGTTCATTTAGCGTGGCAACTCCGTCTAAGCGGGCTGATCACCCGTCAAAGTTGGTTAGCAGGCAAGGAGCCATTTTTCGCCGGTATCGGAATTCTGCACTTACAGGTCGGTTGAACGTTGCGTTGGATTAACGGAAGATCTGCTGCCGGAGGAGAGTCGAGAACCAGCCTTCAAAAGCGTCGCATTATTTAGCGTCGCGGTCAAGGCTTCCAGGTCAAAGGTGCTCATCAAAGTCAAAAATTGTATTCGAGTCTTTGCATGTATCCGGTGTGGGGTGCTGCTGTCAATGCAATTTCTGACTCCCTCGGCATGAAAGCGCTCGATGATCAGATTGGATAATCGTTCCTGAATCAGTTGACAGAAGGGCAGATCGACTTTAATTTGCAGCTAACGAAATTTTCACCGGTCTCGGATGCTTACAAGATCGATAATAATCTCTACTGAGATTTAGGAGATGAAAATGAGCAAGAAAATAATTGTTGGACTGGCTTTGGCAGTGGTGCTCTTTGGTGGTTCCATTTTCAGCGCACAGGCGGCTGACAGGTTTGATGCCGCCGGTTGTCCGTCACCCTCTACCCGAACGACACCGCAGCCAATGGGATCACCTGGTGCCTATTAATTTTTGATAAATCCATCCCTTGGTCAGGGCGGAAAAATTAGCCCAACAGAGTGAGTTATGAAATTTCAGGGGATGTTAGGCTCGGCAGGAACGAAGAAGTTAATCGGCAACGATAGCTATAACCCGCCACACCGCTGTGCTGATGCGGTACTTGGTTGCGCCCCTTTGGGGGCGCAACCATTATTCTCACAAATCAAATCTTAAGTTATTTTCCTGAGAACGGATTCCCAAGCGGTACTACTATACGGAAATTGAAAAACTCGCCGCCTACGTCACTCGAAACATCGAGCGGGAACTGGTATGACAAATCAATCATGCACGGGCCGAAATTGTAACCGATGATTGGGCCCATCGTGTATGCTTCAGCCTTGGAGCCGTTAAGTTTTACGCCACGGAATTCATCCTTGGCAACTTGATTTTCCTGAGCTGCGACCAGTCCAAATGTCCATTTGTTCCAGGTATAGGTGACAGTGTAATCGGCTGCGAATTGCTCACCCGACTGGTAGTGGGTATCGCCGTTCTCGGTTTGCCAGCTAAAGAAGAAGTCGGCGCTGATATTCCAGCCGGCATGCAGCCAGCTTATACCGAGATTAGGGGTAAACATCCAGGTGCCGTTGCCGGAATCGGCATAGGGTCCACCCGAATAGGAATTACCCGGACTGCTCATGGCGTCGTTGAAGCCTACCTGGAAAGCTCCCTTCACGTAGAAATCACTAGGAAGTTTCCACGACAGAATAGCAGGGACCAGGATCGTGTTGAATGTGCCCCACTGGGCCCCACCTATCCAGGTGTCAGCCCCATTAACCCGGCCGGTATCTATTCTAAGGTTTGTGTAATCGAAGGGCTGGGCTATTGCAACGCCATAGGTCGCTCCCAGAAATTTACAATCGGTGGGGACCCACAGCAAAATGGGAACATCGACATAGGCGAACAACTTGACGCCCAATGCCGTCCTGCTTCCGTTTGAATCATAAACCGTGTAATTAGGAGCAAAATAGGAGTCATTGATGAAATAGAAACCTGGAGGCGGAAGAGCCCCTGCCGCCAATCCACCGTTTACACCGCGCAGATGGGGATCCCACAGCTCGGTTGCGAGGGCCGGGCTGACCATAGTCAGCGCTGCCATTGCCAAACATATTGCCAAAATGAATTTCTTCATCACCTTTCCCCCTCAGAATTGGAGTGAAGTAGTAGTTCCCTGCTCGTAGGGGACGATGATACCGATCCCCTGAATCAGTTCCGCCGTGCGTCTGCTATCAGACGCAGCTAACCGTCACCTCCTTTCTGCCCCGGCATTCACCGAGCCCTTGCGGGATCGGAAATTCGCCTTGGAACCATGGTTAAATCGTGAAATGGCACCGGAAACGGGTGCAAATCCAATTTCGGCGAAAGCGCCTCATAAAAACTTCTGGAGTGCACCATTCCCGAAGAGCCTTCCTGCCTGCCCCATTTTAAGTGGCTTGGCTCAAACGGCAGTTACCTAGACCTCTCCACTCAAACAGGGATTCATAGTACAAGTTTAAAGAAAATACAAATAAATGAAGGATCGATCTGAAAAATTAAAGCCCCGGATTGCACGTCATCCCAATGATGTAAGCCTTCGATAAAAAATTGCCGGATGTCAATTATCCAGGCGGCAGGAATTCAGTGTACCGAAAACCTGTTGCCCAAATGGCCATTATAAGTTCTTGCTTGGCAAGCGCAACTCTGGAGCATGAGAAAAACAGGTGGACTCAGTAGGGGTCGTATCAAGCAGGATACCTTTAACAGGGTAGTTTTACCTTTACGCTGAAAAAGCATTGAAACACAATCGCTAAAACTCACCATTTTGGGATAGCGACATTTAACTACGGCTGGAAAATGGCCAGAGAGGCTCTCAGGGCGGAGGTTCGAAATTAGCTCAAGAGATGAACTTCACTAAAACTCACTACAGTGAAATAGTGAGTATTAGTCATTGTGCCTCGTTGCGATTTCTGGTTAAGTCTCAATGGTTGTATTGCCAATAAAGCCAAAGCAATTTATCGCGCACATGAAGTGCCTTCATTCGGGAGAGGCGATATGCATTCAGGGCCGATTCACAAAAGATCCATCACAATTGACACTTTTGAATTAGACGATAATACGCTGGTAGTCGAAGGAACCCTTATCGACGATCGCCTGTGTAGAAGCTTCATTTATTTGCTGAATGCGTTCGTGGATCCCAAGATCATTCACCATATGACTGTCAGGATGGCTATTTCCCTTCCTTTCCTGACCATCAAGTCAGTTCACACGGAAATGCATGAAGTTCCACATGATGCCTGCAGGGCTATTCTGGATATCGGCGATAAGCTGGTAGGAATTTCACTGCTGAGAAAGTTCAACGAAAATACCAGGGACCTGATTGGCGGGAAGAATGGTTGCCTGCATATGCACAATCTGCTCACATCAATGAGGGCCGCGGCCTTCCAGGGAGTTTTCACCTATTATTCCCGTGTGCAGGAGGATGGAAGTCTCAGAAGAATGTACTTCGATGAATCACTGCTCGTGAATAGCTGTCATGTATGGAGCGATTCCGGGCCGATGATAGAAGAAATGAAAAACGTGGTGAAACTCGTCGGGATGAAGAAGTAACCCTGAGATCTTCGATTCGGCCGGCAAAGTCGGGACACTTTGCCAAAACAGGACTAAGATGCGCAAATGTAGGGAGGGAACGGACACGATAAACAGGCCATGTTGCCCAAACCCGCTGCATGATCTATC